>JAKZSU010000216.1:0-32601 GCA_047517485.1 Alphaproteobacteria bacterium | reverse complement strand
GGACGAGCCAAGCTCGCCCGCATTTACCACAGGCCCATCAACAGCAACTTTCTTCTCAAAATTATCGGTCATGTTCCGGTCCTCCTTGGACACTTCGATTAAGCCAATTCTGTGTCCAAGGAAATCGGGTCCGACTCAGCTATAGTCCACCGGTGCAAACCGGTGGACCGAATGATCACGCTATACGGTATTAGTAACTGCGATTCGTGCCGCAAGGCGCGCGCGTGGCTTAACGCACAAGATCTCGGCCATCGTTTTTACAATCTGCGCCGCGACGGTCTCGACGAAAAAAAGCTGACCCACTGGATCGATACTGTCGGTTGGGAGAGATTACTCAATCGTCGCGGTACGACCTGGCGCCAGCTGTCGGACTCGGCAAAAACCGACATCAATAGCAAAACCGCCCCCGCACTGATGCTCGACAACGTAACATTGGTCAAACGCCCGGTGATAGAAAACGGGACCGCGGTCACCGTCGGGTTCGACGATGCGGTGCGAGCCGGCCTAAGTGGGAGAAACCAATGACCGATACCAGCGATAAAATCGTCAAGACCGACGAAGAGTGGCGCCGCCAATTGACCGCCGAGCAATATCAGGTCGCGCGCCAGCATGGCACCGAACGCGCGTTCTCCGGTGTCTATCACGAGTCGAAGGACCCGGGCACCTATCGCTGCATCTGTTGCGGCGAGGCGCTGTTCGACTCGACCGACAAATTCGATTCTGGCACCGGCTGGCCGAGCTTTACCAAACCGATCGAGGAAGAGCGCATCGAGAACGTCCGTGATATCTCGCTTGGTATGATCCGCACCGAGGTCCTGTGCCGGCGCTGCGACGCCCATCTTGGCCACGTCTTCGAAGACGGACCGGGGCCGAGCGGCTTGCGCTATTGCCTGAATTCCGCGTCGCTCGACCACGTCCCGGAGACCTGATCGGGCGGGCGCGGAAAGGAACACGCCATGCTGTTTCGCACCGCCGCCAACAATCGCGCCTATCACCTCGGGCCGTTTCCGCTCGAAACCCTACCCCGCGATCCCTCGGTCACCGCCCGCGAGGCTGGTCGGCCGCCGCCTGATTTTCCGCCAGAAGAAACCGACCGCGACGATCGCGGTGCCCTGGCGGCGATCGCGGTGCGCTACCGCGACTTGTTCCAGATGTTTCGCGACGGCGAGGTCGCCGACTCGCGCGCTCCGGTCCCCGACGATCCGGCGCGCCGCGCCGTGGACATCAAGGGCGGCGCCTATTTTATCGACGCCGCCCAGGTCGGCATCTGCGAAGTTCCGCCAAGCGCCTGGGCGCCGGCGCGCCTCCGCGCGGGCCATGGTCACGCCGTGGTGCTCATGGTCGAGCACGGCCGGGTTCCGGAATTCGGCAATCCCTCACATGGTTGGATCGCGCCGGCGACCGTCGCTATCGCCGAGATGCGCGCCGCCGAGATCGCGGTGTGCGTCGCCCGCTATATCCGGCTGCTCGGGTTCCCCGCCCTCGCCCATGGCCGCAACACCACCGACTGCGACATCGACCGCTTGGCGGTGCTGGCCGGCCTGTGCAGTCGACGCGGCGACCAGCTGTTCAATCCCTATCTCGACCGGCGCTTCTCGCTTGCCGCGGTGACCACCGGCTATCGGCTCGCGACCGACACACCGCTCAGCGACACCGTCGGTGATCCCCGAGGCGTGCGGTACTGGCTGGGGCAGAACGGCGCCGAGTCGGGTCGCGAACGCGCGCGGCGCGCGCGGCGTCCGTCGCACGCCAGCCGCTATCCCATGGAACAGGTCAAGCGGGTCGACCGGCCGACCACCCTGATCCTCGACGACGAAGTGCCGCGGGTGCCCAAACGCGCCGCCTTCTTCGAGCGCGCGCTGAAGGGCGACCTCGGCCCCAAGGCGCAGAAGGAGCGCACCCGCTTCGCGCTCAAGCACCCGTTCTCGGGCGCCATGGTCGGGCCGATCCGCGCCATGGTGCCGTTGCAGGACGGCCCGGTCGAGACCGCGCCGGACCCAAACGATTGCGATCCGGACGCCAACGCGCGGGCGATCAAATCGTTGTCGTATCATCTCGGCGCCGATCTCACCGGCATCTGCGAAATCCCCGACTACACGTGGTTCTCGCACCGCGAGGACGGCACCCCGATCGCGCCCTATCATCGTACCGCGGTGGTAATGCTGATCGATCAGGGCTTCGACACCATGGAAGGCGCCAGCGGCGACGACTGGATCTCGGGCGCGCAATCGATGCGCGGCTACATGCGCGGCGCCGAGATCGCCGGAGTGATGGCCGAGTTCCTCCGCGGTCGCGGTCATCCGGCGCGGGCGCAAACCAACATCGACAGCGACGTGTTGCAACTCCCCCTGGTGCTGTGGGCCGGCTTGGGCGAGCTCAGCCGGATCGGCGAATTGGTGCTCAACCCATTCGTCGGCCCGCGCTTCAAGTCGGTGGTGCTGACCACCGACATGCCGCTCACCCCCGACCGGCCGATCGATTTCGGTCTGCAGTATTTTTGTTCGAACTGCCGGAAATGCGCCCGCGAATGCCCTTGCGACGCAATCCCGTGGGGCGACAAGATCATGTTCAACGGCTATGAGATATGGAAGCCGGACGTCGAGCGCTGCGCCCGCTACCGGCTCACCAACGCCAAGGGCTCGGCCTGCGGCCGCTGCATGAAAACTTGCCCGCTCAACAAGGTGGTTTCCGCCGACGGACCCCTGGCGCACCGCATCGGCACCTGGCTCGGGATCAACGCGATGTGGCTCAAGCCGGCGCTGGTGCCGATCGCCACCCGGCTCGACGATATTTTGGGATATGGCACCCGCAACCTGGTCAAGCGCTGGTGGCTCGATCTCGAAATCGTCGACGGCGTGTGTGTCGTGCCGCGCGGCACTAACGAACGCGACCTCGACCTCGCCCACAAGATCGACCCGGCGAAGCAAAAAATGGCGGTCTATCCCGCCAGCGCGATGCCGCCGGCCGACCACGACGGGCCCTTCCTCGTCGATCGCAAGGCGGCGCTCGCCGCGCTGGCCGATATGGAATCGCCAGACCACGCGCGCATGCGCAAGGCGCGAGGTGGCGCCTAAAGCATGACGCGCAAATCGGCGGCGATCCTGGTCTCGATCGCATTCCTCGTGATACTCGGCGCGATCGGCGAGACATGGCACGAGTCGAAACAGTCGCTCAACGTGTTGCTGCTGACCGTCGAGAGCCTGCGCGCCGATGCGGTAACCCAAGAGACCACGCCCAACCTGCTGCGCCTTGCCGCGGCGCACGGCATCCGTTTTAGCGAGCATCGCGCGGTCTCGGCGTGGACCGGGACCAACATCGTCACCCTGCTCACCGGCTGGACGCCGTTCCAGCACCGGGTGCACAGCCGCGGCCAGCGGATTTCCGCCGAACACAACCTCGCGCTCGAGACCATCGCCGACGCGGGCTGGCGGGTCAGCGGCCTGCAGGCCTTCATGCGGGTGCCGATCTTCGATCAGCTCGGCCTCGCCCGCGAGGGCATCGGCGCGGCGGAAAACCTGCCGGCGGACTGGCTGGCCGCGCGCCGGCGACGACGAATCCTTCGTGCTCTGGTACCACTATCTGCACACCCATTTGCCCTATCACCCGTCAGCCGATTACGAGCCCGAATGGCAAGCCATGCTGCCAGCGGTCGCGGAAAGCGATAAGCCGGCACGGGACGCTCGCTTCGCGGCGCTCCGCACTTTGGGAAAAATCGACAAGGGCAGCGTCGAATTTCAGGAAGACGAGCGCGACGCCATCGACGCGCTCTATCACGCCGGGGTGCGCGAGTTCGACGCCTGGTTCGCCGACCTGTGGACCGGGCTCGAAGCGACCGGATTACTCGACGACACGGTGATCATCGTCACCGCCGACCATGGCGACGAAATCCTCGAACGCGGCCACATCGGCCACGCCTCGACCAGTCTCGCCGGTCACCTTCATGAAGAGATCGTCCGCCTGCCGCTTTTCGTCTTCCTGCCGACGCGCATCTCGGGTCCAAGACCGGGAGAGGTCATCGCCTGGCCGAGCGACCACGGCGACATCATGCCGACCATCCTCGCCATCCTCGGCATCGACGGCCCGCCCGGTCTGCTGGGCCAAGACCTCCGCGCCCTGCCCGAACAGCGCGCTTGGCTCGCGGCGACCAGCCTCGCCGGCTATTCCGAGGTCGACCCCGACAATCCCGCGGCGATGATTACCGCCGCCAAGGACGGGCGCTGGAAACTCCATCGGGTAGAGCCCTTCGGCGGCGAGGCGACGCACCGCCTCTACGACCTCGTCGATGATCCCGGTGAACTGCGCGATGTCGCCGACGACCATGCCGACATCGTCGATCGCCTCGCCACGATGATCGGCGCATCACGCCGTATGACGCCACCGCCGCCGCACCGTCCCGACAGCATGGCTCCGCCGGGCCCGCGGCCGACCTGGCTGCGCCCGACGGCGAGCGGTGTCTACGGCTTCGACGCCCTCGACGGCCGGTTCAGCTTGCAATGGTCGGGCGAGGCGGCGCGCGACTTCGTGATCGAATACCGCTACGACGACGGCGCCGGATGGCTCGACGGCACCATCCCGGTACACGGGCCCATGCACGACTTCGGCCCCATCGAACGACGCTATTGGGACACCTGGATCGTCCCCAACGGACCCTACCGGGTCAGGGTTGGTTATCCCGGCCCGATCCCGAACTGGAGCGAGTGGTTGGAGCTCCGGGCCGAGTGAATCCAAGCTGCACGTCGTGCAGCTTGGCAAGCGCGACCGCGCGCCCGAGCTTATGCGAGGCAAGCCGGCGAGCGCTTGAACGCGCTTTAATGCTGCCTCTCCGGCAATTTAAGAAAACATGTCGAACGGTTCGAACTCGCCGTGCAGCACGGTGCTGGCGTCGGCGACTCCCAGCCAGTTCTCGATGATCGTCGCGTAGACCCTGCGGAAATCGGTGATCGGCAGCAGGTTATCGCCCTCGTCGAGCGTGGTCAGGCTGGAAATGTCGCCGTAGTGCCCGCCTTTGACCGGCTTGCCGACGACGAACATATTGTTCGCCGCGCCGTGATCGGTGCCGAGACTGGTGTTCTCCGGCACCCGGCGGCCGAACTCGGAAAAGATCAGCACGGTTACATCGTCGGCGCGGCCGATGCGCTCCATGTCGCGCATGAACCCGAGCACCGCGTCGGCCGCGTAGGTCAGCAGGCGGCGATGCAGATTGCCCTGATGGACATGGGTGTCGAACGCATTGTTACGGAACGAGGTGTAGTAGAGCCGGGTCGGCATATCGGCGGCAATCAGCGACGCTATCTTGTCGAGATCGAGCGGCACCAGGCCATAATCGACCGGGGTGTCGTAGTTCGCCCACGCCTCGCGCACCAGCGCCGAGGCATCGAGCGCGCTCTGGGCGATCTGCTCGAGATAACGCCGCGACGGATTGCCGTCATTGGCGCTCGGCACATGCGCGAGCAGCTCTTTCTCTTGCAGGAAGCCGTCGCGCACGAAATTCGCGGGGTTATCGAACACCACCGGGACATGATCGCGGCTCTGCACCGCGAGCGATTGGGTGGCGTCGATGTTCACCAAGAAATTCTCGGCGCCGCCGGGCATCATCGCATCCGCGGTGCGGCCGACCCAACCGTAGGCCTCGCCGCTGTTCGGCGCCGCGGTGTGCCAGTACGCCATCGAGGTAAAATGCGAGAACGACGGATTGTCGTAGCCGCAGCCGTGGACGATCGCCATCTTGCCATCTTTGTACAGCCGCTCGAAGCCGACCACCCCCGGGTTGAAGCCGAAATGATCGTCGATCGCCAGTACCTCGTCGGCGGGAATGCCGATCGCGGGGCGCGCCCGGTAATAGGCGTCATCGCCATAGGGCACCACGGTGTTCAGGCCGTCGTTGCCGCCCGACATCTCGAACACCACCAGGATCCGCCGATCGTCCGGCGTCGCCGCCGTGGCATCCCTGACCCCGCCGAATACCCGCGGCAGCGGCAACGCGCCGGCCAGTCCGGCGGCACCGGTGGCCAGACCCGCGCGCATCAATTCGCGCCGGGTAATTCCACGATCGTTGAGAAATATTCTGTTCATCGTCTCTTCCCTCGCAGGCTCTTGCGTGTCAGCCGAGCTGATATTCCGGTTGGCTCATGATGAGGTGGATAAGCATGCGCACCGGTTCTTCGAGATAGGTGTCGGCCTCGGCTATGCTAGCGGTGCCGAGTTCGCCCTCGAGAAACGCCACCAGCATATCGCGCTCGGTGGCACCCAGCGGCACCCGCAGCAGGCGGCCGAGGAAGTAATCGACCACCGCCGCCGCGTCCGCCAGATCTTCGGCGCGCACCATGTCGGCGAGACGCACCGCGATCGCCGCGCGCGGCAACGGCTTGACCCGTTCGATCGCCATCTGCCAGCCGCGATACGACGCGTAGCGGGTATTGAAATCCTCGTCGCGGTCGGCGGCCATGTTCGATTCCGCCATCATCGTACCCTCGTTGGCATAGCCCGCGACCGTGGCGCTGGTGATATCGGCGCCGGCCTTGGTCTTGCGATGCACGTCGCGGATCGTCGGATCGGGCGCGTAGCGATCATGCGGCAAAAAATCAATGTCGGGGAACATCACATCGCGGCCGAAATTGCCCCGCTCGAGCAACAGGCCCGGAGTGATCCAACTGCGCCCTCCTGCCCAGCCGGCCACGGTCGGCGGCCAGAACAGCGTCTGGCCCATCGCCGTCGTGGTCTCGTTGAAATCGGGAATGCCGGCGATCTCCGGCGCGCCGAGCTTCTTGTGGGTCGAGACCAGCAGCTCGACCGGGCTCTTGATGTGCGTGCCGACCGAGGCCGGGCTGTAGAAATCGCGCGATAGGAAGATCGTCCGCAACAACGGCTTGAGTTCGTAGTTGGCGTCGCGCAAAACACCGCCGAGCACATTGCTGAATTCCGCCGATACCGGCTCACGCACGAAGTAGCGATAGAGCTTGGTGGCGAGATAATCCGCGGTCACCGGTTGCTCGAGAATGATCTCGATCACCTGGGTGCCGTTGAACGCGCCGCGGCGGCCGAAGAATTCCTTTTCGGTTTCGTCGTGTTGCTCGGCGTTGACGATGAAGGTCAGGTCGTCGGAGTTCCAACCGGTGAACGCGCGCGCCGCCTCGCGGATATCGCGCTCGCTGTAATTGCCCACGCCCATGGTGAACAATTCCATGATTTCGCGGGCGAAATTCTCGTTCGGCGCGCCCTTCACATTGACCGCGGCATCGAGGAAATAGAGCATCGCCGGGTCCTGCGCGACGGCGACCATCAGGGTCCGGAAGTTGCCCGTCGCGTTGCGCCGAAAGGTCTCGTTCTGCAGCAGCATTTTGCGGTAGTCGCGCACCTTGCTTTCGCTGTTGGCGAAATGGCCGTGCCAGAACAGGGTCATTTTCTCTTCGAGCGGGCGGTTGGTGTTGAGCATGCGGTCGGCCCACCAATAGGACACCCGGCGGGTCTCCAGCATGCTCGCGCGCAGCCAATAGAAGAACTTGTTGACCACCGGCTGCATCGGCCGATTGCCGCTCGGCTTGACCTTGACCCCAAGCGCCTCGCCGGTCTCTTTCGCCAATTTGGTGGTCGCCGGACGGCTCGGCGGGAAATTGATCAGGCCCGGATCGTGAATGTCGGAATGATCGAACGGCGCCAAATGGCCATTGTCGATGCCTTCGTAATTGACGATATGGCGAACCGCGTCCTCGGGCGTCATCGCCGCCAACGCCGCGATATCTTCAGGCGATCCACCAAAACCCGCGCGTTCGAGCAAATGCGCGGCACGCTCCGTGGACCAATCGGCGTCGGCGATCGGCGCCAAATCCTCGTGCCAAGCATCGTTCGCGCTCACTGACGCCGCGGCGAACATTAGCCCGCCTGCCAGCCCCGACATCCGTCCCAAATTCATGCCCATCGACTTCCTCCGCGCCGGTCCCGCCAGCCTGTCGTATCGTGTTTGGCTAAACTATACTGCGCCGCGCCATGCATTGGACCAATCCTTGTCATTGGGTCAGGCATGCTGGCAAGGGAGAGCGAAATTTTATGAATACCGACCTGACCGACGATCAGCGACAGATTGTCGATGCGATCGAGCGGATATGTGGCGATTTCGACGAGACCTATTGGCTGGAGTGCGATCGCGAGGCGCGCTTCCCGCACGATTTCGCCGCCGCGATGGCCACCGACGGCTGGCTCGGGATCGCCATGCCGGAAGCCTATGGCGGCGCCGGTCTCGGGGTCACCGAAGCCGCGTTGATGATGCACACCATCGCCGCCTCGGGCGCCGCGATGGCCGGGTGTTCGTCCGTTCATATGAATATCTTCGGTCCCAACCCGATCGTCGTCTTCGGCACCGAGGAACAGAAACAGCGCTTCCTGCCGCCGCTGATCGCCGGTGACGAACGCGCCTGTTTCGCGGTCACCGAGCCCGACGCCGGGCTCGATACGACACGCGTCATTACCCGCGCCGTGCGCGACGGCAATGGCTACCGCATCGACGGGCAAAAGGTTTGGACCTCGACCGCGCAGGTCGCCGATAAAGTCCTGCTGCTCGCGCGCACCCGTCCGATCGACGAATGCGACAAACCGGCGGACGGCTTGAGCCTGTTCTACACCGATCTCGATCGTTCAGCGGTCGAGGTGCGCAAGATCGACAAAATGGGCCGCCACGCGGTCGATTCGAACGCGCTTTTCATCGACGGGCTGAAGGTGCCGCTCGAGGATCGCATCGGCGACGAAGGCCAGGGCTTCCGCTGTCTCCTGCACGGCCTAAATCCCGAGCGCGTCCTGGTCGCGGCGGAGGCGATCGGCATCGGCCGGGCGGCGCTGGCGCGGGCCACCCAATATGCCAAGGACCGTGTCGTCTTCGGCCGGCCGATCGGCAAGAACCAGGCGATACAGCATCCGCTCGCCGAAAGCTGGGCCGAGCTCGAAGCCGCCGATATGATGATGCGCAAGGCGGCCGACCTCTATGATTCGGGCGCGCCATGCGGCATCGAGGCCAACGCCGCCAAATTCCTCGGCGCCCGCGCCGGCTTCACCGCGTGCGAACGCGCGGTGCTGACCCATGGCGGCTACGGCTACGCCGCCGAGTATCATGTCGAACGCTTCATGCGCGAAATCTGGATCAACCGGCTGGCCCCGGTGAGCGAGCAGTTGATCCTCAGCTTCATCGCCGAGCGCGCGCTCGGCCTGCCGAAATCCTATTAAGGCTTATACCGAGCTGCAATGAGTGCAACTCATTGCAGCTCGGTAAGCGCGACCGCGCGCCCGAGCTTATGCGAGGCCAGCTTGGCCGGCGCTTGAACGCATTACGAACCGCGATGAGTCCTACTCTTCGCGGTTCGGTATTATTCCCCGGCGCTGACCACGCCCGATGCCATCAAGGCATCGATCTCGCCGTCCGCATAGCCGGCGGCGGCGAGCACCTGTCGCGCGTGCTCTGAAAACAGCGGCGCTGGCGTCCGCGGATCGCCCGGGGTGCGATCCATTTTGATCGGCGTGCCGATCACCCGGCCGCCGTCCTGTTCGACCACCATATCGCGGGCGCGGACTTGGGGATGCTCCATGACCTCGGGAATTTCGAGCACCGGGCCGGCGGGAATGCCCTCGGCCATCAAGTGATCGGCCAGCGCGACGCCATCGGTGTCCGCCAGCAACGGTGCCAGCGCGGCGCGCAGCGCGTCGCGATTGGTCACCCGGTCGGCATTGGTGGCAAAGCGCGCATCATCGGCGAGGTCCGGCGCGCCGAGCTCGGCGACAAAACGGCGAAATTGCCGGTCGTTACCGATCGCCGCGAACAGCCGCGCGGTCTTGGTCTCGAACAGATCATACGGCGCGATATTGGGATGCGCGTTGCCGGTGCGCACCGGCCGCTCGCCGCTCATCAGGTAATTGGCGCCGTGGGGATGCAGCAGGCTTACCGAGCAGTCGAGCAGCGACACCTCGACCTTCTGGCCGCGCCCGGACACAGTCCGCTCGTGCACGGCCATCAGAATCGCGAGGCCGGCATAGAGCCCGGTCGCCAGGTCGGAGATTGGCACGCCGACGCGAAATGGCGGGCCGTCGGCGGCGCCGTTGACGCTGACCAGGCCGCTCATCACCTGGGCGACCGCATCGAAACCGGGCATCCCCGCCATCGGCCCGTTCGAGCCATAGCCGGTGATCTGAGCATAGACCAGGCGCGGGAAGCGCGGCGCCAGCACGGCGTCCCAATCGAGGCCCCATTTGGTCATTTTCCCGGCCTTGAAGTTCTCGATCAGGATGTCGGCGTCGTTCAACAGGCGATACAGCACCGCCTGGCCCGCGTCCGACGAAAGATCGAGCCCGAGGCTTTCCTTGTTGCGATTGACCCCGGCGAAATAGGCACTTTGTCCGTCACGAAACGGCGGCCCCCAGGTCCGCGTATCGTCGCCCCGCGGCGGCTCGATCTTGATCACCTCGGCGCCGTGATCACCGAATATTTAGGTACAGAACGGGCCGGCCAGGATGCGCGTCAAATCGACCACCTTGAGCCCCGCCAGTGCGCCGTGTTTATGCCCGTTCGTATTCGCCATGGTTACCTCTTGCCAGCGGGTGAGTCGCGGCGGCACACTAGCGACTTGGACCGGTTCCGCACAGCGCCTTCGCGGCCGTTGACAGCGGGGCCCGGATCGCTATATTCCCGGCTTCCCGAATTTCGCGGTTGCATCGGCAATCCGCGTCGATGGAGCGCGTCATGTACGCAGTGATCAAGACCGGCGGCAAACAGTACAAGGTCGCCAAGAACGACGTGATCCAGGTCGAGAAACTTGCCGGTGAAGCCGGCTCCTCGGTCAATCTGGAAGAAGTCCTGTTGGTGGCCGACGACAAGGGCGTGACCGTGGGGGCGCCAACCGTCGATGGCGCGACGGTGACCGCGACGGTGGTCGAACAGGCGCGCGGCGACAAAATCGTCGTGTTCAAGAAACATCGCCGCAAGAATTACCGTCGCAAGGCCGGGCACCGCCAGGACCTGACGGTGCTGCGTATTGCCGACATCAAGATTGGCGCCAAAAAGGCAGCAGCCAAGAACGCCGACACCGATGCTGGTGACGACGGCGAGAAGCCCGCCGCGAAAAAGAAAGCGGCGGCTAAGACAGACAGCGCGCCGAAGGCCGCTGCCAAGAAGCCGGCCAAGCCCAAGGCCGAGTCCGGCGACACCGAGGAGACCGGCTAATGGCGCATAAAAAGGCAGGCGGCAGTTCGCGCAACGGCCGCGATTCGGCGGGCCGGCGGCTCGGCATCAAAAAATACGGCGGCGAGATCGTCATTCCCGGCAATATCATCGTGCGGCAGCGCGGCACCAAGTTTCACCCGGGCGACAATGTTCGCATGGGCAAGGATCACACGATTTTCGCGATTGTCGAAGGCAAGGTCGGGTTCCATACCGGCCGGCTCGGGCGCACCTTCGTGACCGTTGCCTCGGCCGATGAGTCGCGACCGAGTGGTTCCAAATAAAGTTCGGTGGCGCGCCACCAACGGTGGCGCCCATTGTAAACCGAGACGGAGTGGAGGGAGATGGGACGCCATCTCCCTCTTTCCGTATCCTCCCTCCTCCGTCGCTGGCCACGCCATGACCAAGACGAGAACGAGCGAGATTGAGACCGAGCGGTTGATCGTCCGGCCGTTTCAAGCCGGCGATGCGACCGCCGTGCAATCCCTGTGCGGCGACCCGACGGTGGCCCGCATGACATCGCGCATACCGAGCCCGCTCCCCGCCGGCCATACGGCGCGGTGGATCGCCGGCCACGATGCGCTGCGCGCCAACGCCCGCGAATGGCCGTTCTGCATTACCAAGGACGGTCGGCCGATCGGCTCGATCGGCCTCAGGCGTGGTGCCGGCGGCGCTTTGGCGCTGGGCTATTGGATCGGCGCGCCGTACTGGCACCGCGGCTATGCGACCGAGGCGACGCGGGCGATCGCGAACTATGGTCTTGGCGATTTAGCGGCCGAAATGATCCATGCCGGCGCCTATATCGAAAACGACGCGTCCGCGCGCGTTCTAGAGAAGTGCGGCTTCCGCTACACTCATACCGACGAGCAATGGTGCGAAGCGCGCGGCGAGACGGTAGCCTGCCGGCGCTATGCGAAGGCGACGCGATGAAGTTTCTCGACGAAGCCAAGATCTACCTGAAGAGCGGCAACGGCGGCAACGGGTGCGTCGCGTTTCGGCGCGAGAAATATATCGAATTCGGCGGGCCGTCGGGTGGCGACGGCGGGCGCGGTGGCGATGTCTCGTTCGTCGCCGTCGAAAACCTCAATACGCTGATCGACTTTCGCTATCAGCAGCACTTCAAGGCGAAGCGTGGTGAGGACGGCTCGGGGCGCGACCGCACCGGGGCCGGCGCGGCCAATCTCGACATCAAGGTGCCGGTGGGAACCCAGATTCTCGCCGAAGACAAGGAAACCGTGATCGCCGATATGGTCGCGACCGACCAAAAGGTGGTGATCGCCCGCGGCGGGCGTGGCGGGCGCGGCAATGCGCGCTTCAAATCATCGATCAATCAGGCGCCGCGTCGTGCCGACGATGGCGGCCCCGGCGAGGAGCATTGGGTCTGGCTGCGCCTCAAATTGATCGCCGATGTCGGTTTGGTGGGGTTGCCGAATGCGGGTAAATCGACATTTCTCGCCGCGGTCAGCCGGGCTCGCCCCAAGATCGCCGACTATCCCTTCACCACGCTGATGCCGCAGCTCGGTGTCGCCGGCATCGATGACGACGAGATCGTTATCGCTGACATTCCCGGCCTGATCGAGGGCGCGCACGAGGGGATCGGCCTCGGCGATCGTTTTCTCGGTCATGTCGAGCGCTGCGGCGCGCTGTTGCATCTGGTCGACGGCACCGGAGAGGACGTCGCGGCGGCATACAAAACCGTGCAGGACGAGCTTGCCGCCTACGGCCAAGACTTGGCAAACAAAACCCAGATCGTCGGCCTCAACAAAGCCGATGCGCTGGATGAGAGCGCGATCGACGAAGCGCGCGAGGCGCTACGCGCCGCCGGCGCCGCCAACATTCTGGTGCTTTCGGGGGCGACCGGCACCGGCGTGCCAGCGATCATGCGGGCGCTGCGCGATATGGTCGCCGCGGCGCGCACCGAGGCCGAGCCGGAAGAGACCGAGGCGTGGCACCCATGACCGGCCGCTTCGACGACGCACGCCGGATTGTCGTCAAGATCGGCTCATCCTTGCTCACGGCGGGCGAGGACGGCACGATTCGCGCGGCCTGGCTCGCCGCGCTGGCGGACGACGTGGCGGCCCTGCGCGATGCCGGCAAGCAGGTCATTCTGGTTTCGTCCGGCGCCGTCGCGGTCGGTCGCAACCGTCTCGGCAAGCGGCAAAAGGCGCTCAAGCTCGAGGACAAACAGGCCTGCGCCGCGGTCGGCCAGATCCGCCTCGCCCACGCCTATCAGCAAGCGCTCGACCGCCACGACATCGCGGTCGCCCAGGTGCTGCTGACGTTGCAGGATTCGGACGATCGGCGGCGCTATCTCAACGCCCGCAACACCCTCGAATCCTTGCTCGACTGGGGCGCGCTACCGTTGATCAACGAGAACGACACGGTGGCGACCGAGGAAATCCGCTTCGGCGACAACGACCGACTGGCGGCGCGGGTGGCGCAAATGGCCAGCGCCGACCTGTTGATTTTGCTCTCCGACATCGACGGGCTGTACACCGCCGATCCGGTGCTCGATCCGAGCGCGACACGGCTCGACGAAGTGGCAGAGATCACCCCCGCGATCGAGGCGATGGCGGGC
Source organism: Alphaproteobacteria bacterium (assembly GCA_047517485.1). GTDB lineage: Bacteria > Pseudomonadota > Alphaproteobacteria > UBA7887 > UBA7887 > JAKZSU01. Next base: position 18,829 of record JAKZSU010000216.1, on the reverse strand, counting down.
GGCAGCCTGTCGGACGTCGGCTCGGGCGGCATGATCACCAAGATCGCCGCGGCGCAGATCGCGGTGCGCGCCGGCTGCCATATGATTATCGCCGCTGGGGCGCCGGATCACGCGCTCAGCGCGATCCGCGACGGCGCGCCATGTACCTGGTTCGCCGCGCACGACAATCCGTTGACCGCGCGCAAGCGCTGGATCGCCGGCACCCTGCGACCGGCCGGCACGATGGTGATCGACGACGGCGCGCGGCGCGCGCTGGGGCGCGGCAAAAGTCTGTTGCCGGCCGGTGTCGTCGCGGCCGACGGTGGCTTTTGCCGCGGCGACCTGGTGCGCGTCGAGGATCAAAAGGGGCGCGAGGTGGGGCGCGGCTTGAGCGCCTATGCGGCGGACGACGTGGGTCGCATCCTGGGCCACAAAAGCGGTGAAATAGAGCGAATTCTCGGCTATCGTGGCCGCGAGGAAGTGATCCACCGCGACGATCTGGTATTGTCGGCGGGAGGCAGCGAGGATACCCGATGAGCGACACCGCCCAGCATATCGAGCCCGGAACCGTCGAAGAGCAGATGCGCGCGCTCGGCCACGCCGCGCGCGCGGCCGCGGCGGAACTCGCCAAAGCCACCACCAAGACGAAAAACGCCGCGCTGGCCGCGGCCGCCGGCGCGATCCGCGTCTCGGCGCAAGACATCATCGCCGCCAATGAGATCGATCTCACGGCGGCGCGCAAGACCGCCATGAAAGACGCGTTTCTCGATCGCCTGGCGCTCGACGCCGCGCGCATTGAAGCCATGGCCGCGGGGCTTGAGGCAATCGCCGAGCTGCCCGACCCGGTCGGTCAATCGATCGGCGAATGGGAGCGCCCCAATGGGCTGCGCATCCAGCGCGTCCGGGTGCCGCTCGGAGTCATCGGCGTGATCTATGAATCGCGGCCCAACGTGACCGCCGATGCCGGGGCGCTGTGTCTCAAATCGGGCAACGCGACGATCCTGCGCGGCGGCTCCGAGAGTTTTCATTCGTCGCGGGCGATCCACCAGTGCCTGGTTCACGGCCTCAAGGTGGCGGGACTGCCGGCGGCGGCGATCCAGCTGGTGCCGACCACCGACCGCGCCGCCGTCGGCGCCATGCTGACGATGACCGAGTTCATCGACGTGGTCGTGCCGCGCGGCGGCAAATCCCTGGTCGAACGGGTGGCAAATGAGAGCCGGGTGCCGGTGATCAAGCATCTCGACGGCATCTGCCACGTCTATCTCGACCGCGCCGCCGACCCGGTGATGGCCGAGGAAGTAAGCTTCAACGCCAAAATGCGGCGGCCGGGCATATGCGGTGCCGCCGAGACCCTGTTGGTGCACGAGGACATCGTCGATAGCGTTCTCCCCGCGGTGGTTGCCCGCCTCATCGACGGCGGTTGCGAGGTTCGCGGCGATGCGGCGGTGATGCGCCTCGACCAACGCATCAAGGCGGCGACCGACGCCGACTGGGATACCGAATATCTCGACCCGATTATCTCGGTGAAGACGGTATCCGATGTCGACGCGGCGATTGCCCACATCGAGCGCCACGGCTCGGATCATACCGACAGCGTGATCACCGCCGACCAGGCGGTGGCGGAGCAGTTCCTCACCGAGGTCGACAGCGCGATCGTGCTGCACAATGCCTCGACCCAGTACGCCGATGGCGGCGAGTTCGGCATGGGCGCCGAGATCGGCATCTCGACCGGCAAGCTGCACGCCCGCGGCCCGGTCGGCCTCGAGCAGCTAACGAGCTACAAATACGTCGTCCGCGGCGATGGGCAGACCCGGCCCTGATCGCAACCCGATAACGCGATGACGGCTCGGGCGTCGTATCGCGAACTGTCGCGTCTGCTGGCGGGAAGCCGGCGACGCCCGCGTATCGGCCTGCTCGGCGGTTCCTTCAACCCGGCCCATCACGGCCACCGGGCGATCAGCCTCCGCGCCCTCGATCGGCTGCGTCTCGACGCGGTCTGGTGGCTGGTCTCGCCGCAAAACCCCCTCAAGCAAAGCGCTGGAATGGCGCCTTTGGCCGAGCGGTTGGCTTATGCCCGCGGTCTCGCACGGCACCGCAAGATCCGTGTCACCGATATCGAACAAGGGTTCGGCACACGCTATTCGATCGACACCGTCCGTCGCCTACGGGCGCGGCTGCCGCACGCCCGTTTCGTCTGGCTGATGGGGGCCGACAATATGACCCAGGTATCACAATGGCGCGACTGGCAAGGGCTGTTCAAAGCCGTTCCCATTGCGATTTTCGACCGACCGTCCTATGGTGTAAGGGCTTTGTTTTCATTGGCCGCAAGCCGTTTTGCCATGTCCCGGCGGCCCGCGAGGGCGGCCGACCGTTTGGTCGCGCTCTCGCCGCCGGCGTGGGTGTTTGTGCGGGCCGGGTCCTATCGCGACTCGGCAACCGACATTCGCGCTTCGGGCGCCTGGCCGTCGCCGGGCTGCGCGAAGAAGATTTAATAAGGGGAACAGACGATAAGCAACGCCACCCAAACGGTGCCGGCCGAGACGATGCGCAGCATCGCCGTCGGCTCGCTCGAAGACGACAAGGCCGAGGACATTAGGGTTATCGACCTTGCCGGAAAAACTTCCATCGCCGATTACATGATCATCGCCAGTGGCCGTTCGAATCGCCACGTCTCGGCGCTCGCCACTCATTTGGTCGAGCAGCTCAAAAAGCGCGGCCATGGCCCGGCCAGCGTCGAAGGCATGAGCCAGGCGGATTGGATCCTGATCGACGCCGGCGACGTGATCGTCCATGTCTTCAGACCGGAAGTCCGCACGTTCTATAATTTGGAGAAAATGTGGGCGGTGCCGATCCCCGAATCCGCGACTCACTAGAGTCTGACAAAATGCCGGCCAAACCAACCAACAGTCCCGTGGTGCTCTGCATACTCGATGGCTGGGGCCATCGCGTCGCGACCGACGGCAATGCCATCGCCCTCGCCGATACGCCGGCGTGGGACCAATTGCGCGCCGACTGTCCGCATGCGCTGATCGACGCGTCGGCGGGCGAAGTCGGCTTACCCGATGCCCAAATGGGCAATTCCGAGGTCGGCCACATGAATATCGGCGCCGGCCGCGTCGTCACCCAAGACCTGCCGCGCATCGACGCAGCGATCGCCGACGGAATCCTGGCGTCCACGCCAGCGTTGACCTCGCTGATCGAGGCGCTGACAACCAGCGGCGGCACCTGTCATCTGCTCGGCCTGCTCTCGCCCGGCGGCGTACATGCGCATCAAGCGCATATCGCCGAGCTCGCGCGCCTGATAACGGACGCCGGGGTGCCGGTGCGGGTCCATGCGATGCTCGACGGGCGCGACACACCGCCGCGCAGTGCGGCCAGCCATATGGCGGCGTTCCTCGCCGAGGTGGCGGGGCGCGACCTGGTGTCGGTCGCCACGGTCTGCGGGCGGTATTACGCGATGGATCGGGATTCGCGGTGGGACCGCATAGCCACCGCGTATGCCGCGCTGGTCGAGGGCGACGGGGTAAGCGCCGACGGCCCGATCGCCGCCATCGAGGCCAGTTACCGCGCCGATCTTGGCGACGAATTCATGTTGCCGACGGTGATCGGCGACTATGCCGGCATGGCCGACGGCGACGGTCTTCTGATGGCCAATTTTCGCGCCGACCGGGCCCGGCAAATTCTCACCGCGCTGGTGGACCCCGCCTTCGACGGATTCGCGCGACCGCGCTCGGCTTCGTTCGCCGTGGCGCGCGGCATGGTCGAGTATTCGTCGGCGTTGGCGGCCTTCATGGCGCCATTGTTCGCACCACGAATCCTGGATGATACGCTGGGCGCGGTGATCGCCGCGGCCGGACTGACCCAACTCCGGGTCGCCGAAACCGAAAAATACGCCCATGTGACGTTTTTTCTCAACGGCGGCCGCGAAGTTCCGTTTCCCGGCGAGCAACGCGCCCTGCTGCCGTCGCCCAGGGTCGCGACCTATGATCTCCAGCCGGAAATGTCGGCGCCGGCGGTCGCCGACGCGGTGGTCGACGGCGTGGCGAGCGGCGATTTCGATCTGGTCGTCGTCAATTTCGCGAATGCCGACATGGTGGGCCATACCGGCAAGCTCGACGCGGCGATCGCCGCGGTGGAAGCCGTCGACCGGTGCCTCGGCCGCATTCGTGCCGCGATCGAAGGCGCCGGCGGCGCTATGTTGATCACCGCCGATCACGGCAATGCCGAGCAAATGGCGGATCCCACCAACGGTCAGGCGCATACCGCACATACGCTGAATCGGGTCCCCTTGGTGGTCCTCGGCGCGCCCGAGGGCAGCGCGCTCACCGACGGTCGGCTCGCCGATATCGCGCCCACCGTGCTTGCCCTTCTCGGTCTCGAACGACCGTCCGCGATGTCGGGCCGTTCGCTTTTGCGCAGCCTTGTCGCGCCGGCCCGCCAGGCCGTTGGCTGACACTCGCACGAGTCGTCTTGCCTGGGCGGCCACGGTGGTGGCGAGCCTCGCCTGTTCACCGACCGCCATCGCCGACGATCAAGAACAAGCGAACGAACTGGAAGCGATCGAGGGCGCGATTGAACAGCGCCGCCAGCGCGACCAGACTCTGGAGAGCGAGGCGGAAAAGCTCAGCCTGGACATCGGTACGGTCCGAACCCATGTTATCGACGCCGCCGCCGCGGTCCAGGACCAGGAACGCAAGGCCAGCGACGCGGAGGCGGAAATCGCCGATATCGATCGCCGTTATGCCGAGCGTCAAGCCTCGTTCGAGCTCCATAGCGCCGGCCTGCGATCGACCTTGGCGGCGCTCGCCCTGCTGGCGCGCAGCCTGCCCGATTCGTTGATCGCTCGCCCCGGAGAGTGGGGCGACACGGTGCGCGGTATGCGCCTGCTCGACGACGTCATTCCGGAACTCAAGGCGCGCGCCGATATTGCCGCTTCGGAGGCGGCCGAGCTGGCGTTGTTGCGCGAGGCGCGGGCGCGGACCCAGACCGAGCTCGCGGCGGCTAAAACCGAATTGGCCGCGGAACGGATCCGCCTCCAGAGCTTGCTCGAGCGTATGTCGAGCATGCAAGCCGCCGTGGTCGCCGAGCGCCGCCGGCTGACCGCCGAAATCGCCGCGCTCGCGGCCGAGGCCGCCGATGTGCGCGATCTCATCGACCGTCTTGCGATGGCGCGGATCGAGGAGAAAGCACGCCGCGCCGATGAAGCGGCCGCCCGCGCCGCCAAGGCCGCGCTCGAAGCGGCGGCGGCGGCAAGCCTGCGGACCGACGAACGGATCGCCAATGTTGTCCGCGCCGATGAACCGGTGGCGCGTGGAGCCATCGTCGGCGCCGCCGACTCGCCGGGCGGCGGAGGCTCGGCGGCGCCGGAAATCGCGCCCCGTCTGGCGGCCTTGCCCGAGACCCCGCTTCGCCGCCCGCTGATCTCCAGCCTGCCCTATCCGGTGCACGGCGACGTGGTGGCGCGTTTCGGCGATCCGAAGGACGACGGTCAGCCCAACCTCGGGCTCTCCATCGCCACCCGGGGCCACGCGCAGGTGGTGGCGACATGGGACGGGCAGGTTGTGTTTGCCGGGCAATTTCGCGGCTACGGCAAACTCTTGATCATCGAGCATGACGGCGGCTATCATACCTTGCTGTCGGGATTTTCCCGTATCGACAGTGTAGTCGGCCAGGGTGTGGTCGCCGGAGAACCCGTCGGAGTCATGGGAACCGGTGGCGAAAGCCCTACTATCTTGTATGTTGAGATTCGCCATAATCGCCAGCCGATCGATCCGATCCCCTGGCTGACGGCGGATGATCGAAAGGTCAGTGGATGATCCGTAAGTTATTTCTCTCCGGCGCGACCGTGCTCGCGCTGGCATTGCCGACTTGGAATGCCGAGGCGGCGAGTTCGGAAACCTATCGCCAGTTGAACCTGTTCGGCGACGTTTTCGAACGCGTGCGCGGCGAATATGTCGAGGACGTGACCGATGAACAGCTGATCGAGGCGGCGGTCAACGGCATGTTGCAGGCGCTCGATCCGCATTCGAGCTACATGCCGCCACGCGATTTCAAGGACATGCAGGTCCAGACTCGCGGCGAATTCGGCGGCCTTGGCATCGAGGTCACGATGGAGAACGGCCTGGTCAAGGTGGTCTCGCCGATCGACGACACGCCGGCCCATCGCGCCGGCATGCAGCCGGGTGATCTTATCAGTCACATCGACGGCGAGCAGGTCCTGGGCCTGACCTTGAACGAGGCGGTCGACCGCATGCGCGGACCGGTCAAATCGGATATCACCATCACCGTGCTGCGCGAGTCGGAACCGGCGCCGTTCGACGTCACCATAACCCGGGCGGTGATCAAGATCCGCTCGGTGAAGTCGCGCGCCGAGGGCGATGTCGCCTATGTGCGCATCACCTCGTTCAACGAGCAAACCAGCCCCGGCCTGAACGACGCGATCGAGACTTTACGCGCCGAGATCGGCGACGATATCAAGGGCCTTGTGCTCGATCTGCGCAACAATCCCGGCGGGTTGCTCGACCAGGCGATCAAAGTGAGCGACGCGTTCCTCAATCAGGGTGAGATCGTCTCAACCCGCGGCCGCGACGCCGACAACGCGCAACGCTATAACGCGGAGCCCGGCGACTTGATGGACGATCTGCCGATCGTCGTGCTAATCAACGGCGGATCGGCCTCGGCATCCGAGATCGTTGCCGGCGCCCTGCAGGATCATGACCGGGCGATTATTCTCGGCACCCGGTCGTTCGGCAAGGGATCGGTCCAGACGATTATTCCGCTGCCCGGTAACGGTGCCATGCGCCTGACCACCGCGCGCTACTACACGCCGTCGGGCCATTCCATCCAAGCCAAGGGCATCGACCCGGATATCGTCGTCGCGCGGACCACGTTGGAGCCGATCGAGCCCACCGGCCGACAACGCCGCGAAGCCGACCTTCGCGGCCGGCTCGACGGCGAGGACGGGCCTGACAGCGCGGGTGATGAGAGCGATAACGGGGCGAGCGCGCCTGAGACCGACGCGGCCGCCGACGCCGACGCCGAGCCTGAGGTCATCGACTTTCAGCTGCAACGCGCGCTTGATCTGTTGAAAGGCGTGGCTCTGTTTGACAAGAAAGCGTAAGCACCTGGAGACTCGGCGATGAAGCGGCCCAAAATACGCGCCTTGCCGATCGTCAGCGGCGCCCTCGTGCTTGGACTCGGGGGCGTGGTCGGTTGGCTGTCGATCCAGGAGCCGCTTCCCGACGCGCTGCCCTATCAGGTCTACTTGCCCTATACCGAGCGTCCGGTGGCGGCGGTCGCCGACGAATCCGACGTGAATCGGCCCGATGGCGACACCTCGATCACCATGACCGAGGAGCCGGCGCCAGAGCCGGAGCCTGAGCCGGTGGTCGAAACGGCGGCGGTGGAAGAGACCGAAGTGGACACCGTCGATGCGGCGGCAACGGACGAGCCGGCGACCGAGCCCGCCGTCGAGGCCACCGAGTCCTTGGTGGCGGAGATCCCGCCGAGTGAAGAAGCCTCGACACCGCAGCGGGCGGTGCGCATGCAACCGATCCCGCATCCCGATCTGGTCGAAAAGGGCCGCTATGGGCTGATGCCGGTGATTTCGGCGGACGGCGCTGAATCGTGGCAAATTTATGCCCGCCCGTTCGACGATTCCGATCCTCGCCCGCAGGTCGCGCTGGTGATTGGCGATCTCGGACTCAATCGCGCGCAGACCCATCAAGCTCTGCAATTGCCGGGCTCGGTCACCCTCGCCTTTTCGCCCTATGCCGACGGCCTGCAGGAATGGGTCCGCCAGGCCCGCGCCGCCGGCCACGAAGTGTTGCTCGAAATGCCGATGGAGCCGCCCAACTATCCCGCCGACGACCCGGGCCCACGCGCCTTGTTGACCTCGCTGGGACCAACCCAGAACCTCGACCGGCTCGACTGGTTGTTGTCGCGCTTCCAGGGCTATGTCGGGGTGATCGAAAACATGGGAGGCCGGTTCTCCACCTCGCCGCTGCATATCGAGCCGGTGCTTACCGTGTTGAAGCGGCGCGGCTTGATGTACATCAGCCGGCGCCGCAATCTCGACTCGTTGTCGCGCGAAATCGCCGCCGACATCGACCTGCTCTCGGTCGGCGTCGATATCGAGATCGATACCGATCCATCAACCCGGGAGATCGATCAGCGGTTGTCGGCGGCGGAGAACCGGGCCAGACGGACCGGTGCCGCGATTGCCGGCGCGCGCCCCTATCCGGCGACCTTCGACGCGGTGCGGGCGTGGATGGAAGAGCTCGAATCCCGCGATGCCGTGCTCGCCCCCCTGACCGCGGTGATCGCGCGGCTGGAGACCGGGTGAGAGTCGTACCCAGCGACCTCCCTTATCGTCCGTGCGTCGGTATTATTTTACTCAATAGCGACGGCCTGGTATTCGCCGGCCAACGCATCACCATGCAGAGCGACATCTGGCAAATGCCGCAAGGCGGTATCGACGCCGGCGAAGCGCCACGCGCGGCGGCGCTCCGTGAACTCGCCGAGGAGACCGGGATCGACGCGGTCGCGGTGATCGGCGAGAGCCGCGATTGGCATCGCTACGATCTGCCTCCGGACCTGCTTGGTAAAGTCTGGCGCGGCCGCTACCGCGGCCAGGAACAAAAATGGTTCGCCATGCGGTTCCTCGGCACCGCCGCCGATATCGACCTCGACGCCCACGAGCCCGAATTTCGCACCTGGCGCTGGATGGACGCGCACGCGTTGGTCCGCCAAATCGTGCCCTTTAAGCAGGCGGTCTACGCTGCGGTGGTGGCCGAATTCGCCGCCCTGATCGGACCCGGATAACCCCGCGCCGCCCGCCACCGGACGAGCTGCCACGCGGCGCGGGCCACACCTCGACCAAACCACCCGCGAGGCGGAATTCCCATAGCTTTCAGGATCATAGCGACCGCGCGCTCGAGATGAACGCGCCGATAGGTCCGGTAAACGCGGCTCGCGAAGGCGCGGGTACAGCGCGCCTGATCGTATGCCCGGTACGGATGATTCGCGCAATGGTAAGCGAAGGCGAGCTCATCATCCTCGGTCTCCAATATCCGCGCGAAAGCGACCCAGATCCGCCGCCATCGGCCAATTTTCTCGATCGCGAGATAGCCGCGGAGCGTGTCATGGAATAGTTTGTAATGGCGGAACTCGTCGGCGGCGATACGCCGGCAAATCTCGGCCAAGACCGGCTCGTCCGAGGCCGCCGCGATCGCGCTGTAGAGCGACGACGTGCCGGCCTCGACGACGCATCGCGCGATCAGCTCGCCGCTTCGGGTGCCGCGCACCGAAGCCTCGACATCGACGGGAACCGAATAGCCGTCGCGAAACCGCGCCAAACTGGCTGCATAGTCGAAAGCGGGATCGGCAAGCGATGCCCAGCGTCCGAGCGCCTCGCCGTGGCGTTGCTCTTCGGCGGCCCAGGCACTCGCGGCATCGCGAAAGTCCGGATCGTCGGCAAATACATGCCGCAAATAGGTGGCATAGATCGCGCCATTCGCCTCGACCAACGCCGCCGCCTTGACCGACGCGAGCAAACCGGGATCGACGCGCGCCGCATCGAAACGGTCCCAGTCTATGTCGTCGATTGTCCAATTTCGCACGAGTCCACCATACGCCGATTAGGCGTGGAAGCCCGCGATTATTGGATCGCCACGGACGCGGCCTTATTGCGCGTCGAGCGCCTCGATCAGCGCCAAGGCGACATCGCGCGCCGCCTCGGCCTTGGCAAGTTCCTCATCGTCGCGCGCGTCGCTGATCGCTTGTTCGGCCTCCTTGAGCCGCGCGTCGGCACTGCCGCGGTCGATATCGCCGAGCGAGATCGCTTCCTCGGCGAGCACCGTGCAGCGCCTGGGCGTTACTTCGGCGAATCCGCCGGCGACGAAAACCCGATCCGTCACCGCGCCCGCGTCATGGATTTCGACGACGCCGCTGCGCAAGCCCGACATGAACAACGCATGCCCGGGCAACACACCGAAATCGCCTTCCTCGCCGGGGACGACGACCATGTCGGCATCCTGGGCCACCAGCAGGCGCTCGGGGCTGACCAGCTCGAACGCGACCTTGCCTGTTTCGCTCTCGGCCATGGCCCGACTCAGGCGGCCTCCACCGCCATCTCCTTGGCCTTGTCGCGCGCTTCCTCGAGCGAGCCGACCATATAAAACGACTGCTCCGGCATGTCGTCGCACTCGCCCTCACAAATCGACTTGAAGCCGGCGATGGTGTCTTCCAGGCTCACCAGCTTGCCTGGCGTGCCGGTGAAAATCTCGGCGACAAAGAACGGTTGCGACAGGAATTTCTGGATCTTGCGGGCGCGTGCGACCACCAGCTTGTCGTCTTCCGACAGCTCGTCCATGCCGAGAATGGCAATGATGTCCTGCAGCGATTTGTAGGTCTGCAAAATCTCCTGCACCCGGCGCGCTATGGCGTAATGTTCCTCGCCGACAATCCGCGGATCCATCATCCGCGAGGTCGAATCGAGCGGATCGACCGCGGGATAAATGCCGAGTTCGGAGATCGCCCGGCTGAGCACCGTGGTCGCGTCGAGATGGCTGAACGAGGCCGCCGGCGCCGGATCGGTGAGATCGTCGGCGGGCACGTAAATCGCCTGCACCGAAGTGATCGAGCCCTTCTTGGTGGTCGTGATCCGCTCCTGCAGATTGCCCATATCGGTCGCCAAGGTGGGCTGATAGCCGACCGCGCTGGGAATACGCCCCAACAGCGCGGAGACCTCCGAGCCCGCCTGGGTGAAGCGGAAAATATTGTCGACGAAGAACAGCACGTCCTGGCCTTCCTGGTCGCGGAAATATTCCGCCACCGTAAGACCGGTCAGACCGACCCGCGCCCGCGCGCCCGGTGGCTCGTTCATTTGACCATAGACCAAGGCCGCTTTCGAGGTGCCGCCCTTGAGATCGATTACGCCGGATTCGATCATTTCATAATAGAGATCGTTGCCCTCGCGGGTGCGCTCGCCGACCCCGGCGAAGACCGAGAAGCCGCCGTGCGCCTTGGCGATATTGTTGATCAATTCCATGATGATCACGGTCTTGCCGACCCCGGCGCCGCCGAACAGGCCGATCTTGCCGCCCTTGGCGTAGGGCGCCAGAAGATCGACCACCTTGATGCCGGTCTCCAGAATTTCGGATTCGGTCGATTGATCGACGAATGCCGGCGCCGGCGCGTGGATCGGCGCCAATTGCGCCGTCTCGATCGGGCCGCGCTCGTCGATCGGCTCGCCGATGACGTTCATGATCCGCCCCAGGGTCTCGGGACCGACCGGAATGCGGATCGCGTCACCGGTATCGGCCACCTCGACACCGCGTACCAAGCCCTCGGTGGAGTCCATCGCGATCGTGCGCACGGTGTTCTCGCCGAGATGCTGAGCGACCTCGAGAATCAATCGGTTTCCCTGATTATCGGTTTCCAACGCGTTCAAGATCGGCGGCAAATCGCCGTCGAACTGGACATCGACGACGGCGCCGATGACCTGGGTGACATGTCCGATACTCTCACTCATCTCTTTTCTCCCGAATTCGGTACCGTGGCGTCAGCGTCAAAGCGCCTCGGCACCGGATACGATCTCAATCAGTTCCTTGGTGATCGCGGCCTGGCGCGACCGGTTATAGGTCAGCGAAAGCTTGTCGATCATCTCGCCGGCATTACGCGTGGCATTGTCCATCGCCATCATCCGCGAGCCTTGCTCGCTCGCCGCGTTCTCGAGCAGGGCGCGGAATATCTGCACCGCCATATTGCGCGGCAACAGATCCTCGAGAATTTCTTCCTCGCTGGGTTCGAACTCGTAGATCGCGCCGTCGGTCTCGTCGTCCGCCGCCGCCTCGCCCTCGCCGTCGTCGATGCTGGCGAACGGGATCAGCTGCTGGGGCGTGACCACCTGGCTGATCGCGGATTTGAAATGGTTGTAATAGATCGTGCACACGTCGAATTCACCGTCCGCGAAACGGGTGGTTACCTCTTCGGCGATCACCGCCGCTTCGGCAAAGGCGACCCGGCGCGTGCCAATGCCCTCGTGCGCGCTAACCACCTTGTTGTCGTGATCGCGGCGCAATTGTTCACCGGCCTTGCGGCCGATCAGCAGCAGTTTCACGGTCGCGCCCTCGCCGACCAAGGCCTCGATACGGCGCCGCGCCGCGCGCACGATCGAGCTGTTGAAGCCGCCGCACAAGCCCCGGTCCGAGGTCGCGACGATCAACAAATGGGTCTTTTCCTCGCCGGTCCCTGCGAGCATCGCCGGCGCGCTTTCGTTGCCCGCCAGACTGTCCGCCAGCGACCGCACCATGCGCTCCATGCGATCGGCATAGGGGCGCGCTGCCTCGGCCGCTTCCTGGGCCCGGCGCAGTTTCGACGCCGCGACCATTTTCATCGCATTGGTGATCTTCTGCGTCGCCTTGACGCTGTTGATCCGGGTCCGGAGTTCCTTGAGCGTGGCCATTTAGGCGTCCGTGCTGTCAGGCGAAGGTCTTGGCGAACTCGTCCATGATCGCCTTGAGCTTCGCTTCGGTGTCGTCGCTGATCGCACCCTCGTCGCGGATGGTGGTCAGCACATCACCATGATTGGCGCGCACATCGGCGAGCACCGCTAGTTCGAAGCGGGTGACGTCGGCGACCGCGATGGTGTCGAGATAGCCGCGCACCCCGGCATAAATCGCCACCACCTGTTCCTCCACGGGAAGCGGTGAATATTGCGGTTGCTTGAGCAATTCGGTCAGCCGCGCGCCGCGATTGAGCAGCCGCTGGGTCGACGCGTCGAGGTCCGATCCGAACTGGGCGAACGCCGCCATTTCGCGGTATTGCGCCAGTTCGAGCTTGATCCGGCCGGCGACCTGCTTCATCGCCTTGACCTGGGCGGCGGAACCGACCCGGCTCACCGACAGGCCGACGTTAATCGCCGGGCGAATGCCCTGATAGAACAAGTCGGTCTCGAGGAAGATCTGGCCATCGGTGATCGAGATGACGTTGGTCGGAATATAGGCCGACACGTCGCCGGCCTGGGTCTCGATGATCGGCAGCGCGGTCAACGAGCCCGAGCCATTGTCCTCGTTCATTTTCGCCGCGCGTTCGAGCAGGCGCGAATGCAGATAAAACACGTCGCCGGGATAGGCCTCGCGTCCCGGCGGGCGGCGCAGTAACAACGACATCTGACGATACGCCACCGCCTGCTTCGACAAATCGTCGTAGATCATCAGCGCGTGCATGCCGTTGTCGCGGAAGAACTCGCCCATCGCACAGCCGGCATAGGGCGCCAGGAACTGCAGCGGCGCGGGCTCGGACGCGGTCGCGGCGACGACGATCGAATACTCGAGCGCGCCGTTGTCCTCCAGCGTCTTGACGATCTGCGCCACCGTCGAACGCTTCTGGCCGATCGCGACGTAAATGCAATAGAGCTTCTTCGACTCGTCGTCGCTGGCGTTGACCGATTTCTGATTGACGATGGTATCGATTGCCACCGCGGTCTTGCCGGTCTGGCGATCGCCGATGATCAGTTCGCGCTGGCCGCGACCGACCGGGACCAGCGAATCGATCGCCTTGAGGCCGCTCTGCATCGGCTCGTGCACCGACTGGCGCGGGATGATACCGGGCGCTTTCACGTCGACCCGGCGACGCTCGCTGCTTTCGATCGGACCCTTGCCGTCGATCGGGTTGCCGAGCGCGTCGACGACGCGGCCGAGCAGGCCCTTGCCGACCGGGACATCGACGATGGCGCCGGTGCGTTTGACGATGTCGCCTTCCTTGATGGTGCGGTCGTCGCCGAAAATCACCACGCCGACATTGTCGGCCTCGAGATTGAGTGCCATGCCGCGAATGCCGCCGGGAAATTCGACCATCTCGCCGGCCTGGACATTGTCGAGGCCATAGACGCGGGCAATACCGTCGCCCACGGACAGGACTTGTCCGACTTCGGCGACCTCGGCCTCGGATCCGAAATCGGCAATCTGCTGCTTGAGGATTTCGGAAATTTCAGCGGCGCGAATATCCATCACGCGGCTCCTTTCATAGCGAGCCTAAGAGATTGAAGCTTGGATTTGAGCGACGCGTCGATCATGCGGGATCCCACCTTGACCACCAGCCCGCCGATCAGCGTCTCGTCGACCGCGGCACTGAGGCGGACTTCGCGGCCGGTCGCGCTCTTGAGAGATGTAATAAGCGCCTGGGTTTGCGCGTCCGACAGCGCCGTCGCCGAGGTCACGTCCGCGGTCACCTCGCCGCGCCGCGCGGCGACTAGCGAGTCATACGCTCGGATCGTATCGGCAAGCGCGAACAGTCGGCGATTGCTCGCCAAAACGCCGATGAATTTGCCTGCCAGCGCGCCAATATTCGCGCGTTCGGCGAGCGCCGCCATGGCGCGGCCCTGGTCTTCGCGGCCGATCACCGGACTGGCCACCAGGCGGCGCAAATCCGCGCTTTCGTCGAGCATGGCGCGCCAGCTCGCCAGATCGTTGGCCACCGCATCGAGAGCGTCTTGCTCGACCGCCAGCTCGAACAACGCGGTCGCATAACGACCCGCCAGCCCGGAAACGCCTATTGCCTCTGAAGCCACGAGATACCCACAAGTAGGGAGGGTCATAAACCATTGAAAAACAAAGAAAACCAGCCGATCTCTGTGCGGCTGGTAAGCGCCTCGCCCGAAGGCGCGGGTTAGGTAACACACCTCCTGTGCAAGTGCAACATCCGCGCACCCCGACAGGGCGCCAAAATCGCGAGCCTATACGAAGCTGTAAGGGTCGATATCGACCTGTACCCGCACCCCCGAGGGGAACTTGGTCGCGCCCAGCCAACGTCTTAACAATGGCTGCAGAGTCACCCCGCGCGCAGCGCGCACCAACAGCCGATAGCGGTGGCGACCGCGGATCAGCGCTAATGGCGCCGGCGCCGGTCCCCAAACATCGACGTGCGGACCGCGCGGCGCCGACCGGCCCAATGTCACCGCCAGCGCGCGCGCCGCGTCCGCATCGGCGCCCGAGACCACCAAGGCGGCGAGCCGGCCGAACGGCGGCATTCCCGCCTGCTCTCGCGCCGCCATCTCGGTCGCCACGAAGCCGTCGCGATCGCCCGCGACCAGGGCCTCCATCACCGGGTGCTCGGGCTCGTAGGTCTGCAGCAAGACCCGCCCCGGGCGCTCGGCGCGCCCGGCCCGCCCACCGACCTGGAAAAGCAGCTGATAGGTCCGTTCGGCGGCGCGCAGATCGCCGCCGGCGAGGCCGAGATCGGCATCGACCACGCCGACCAGGGTGAGCGCGGGAAAATGATGCCCCTTGGCGACCATCTGGGTGCCGATCAGGACATCGAGACGGTCGCCGAGCATCGCCTCGACCAAGTCCGCCGCCGCCGCCGGCCCGTGGATCGTATCGCTGGTCATCACCCCGGCGCGGGCGTCGGGGAAGCGTTGCGCCATTTCCTCGGCGAGCCGCTCGATGCCCGGGCCGCAGGCCGCCAAGGTGTCGGTCTGCTCGCATTCGGGACACGTTTCGGGCACCCGCCGTCGCAGATCGCAGTGATGACACCTGAGCTCGCCCGCCAGCCGGTGTTCGACCAGCCACGCGCTGCAGTTGGGACACTGCAGGCGATGGCCGCAGGCGCGGCACAAGGTCAAGGGCGCATAGCCCCGGCGGTTGAGAAACAGCATCGCCTGCTCGCCGGCCGCGAATGTCGCCTCGAGCGCGGCGACCAACGGCGGCGACAACCAGGCGCCGCGCTCGGGCGGATGCGCCCGCATGTCGATCGCCGCGACGTCGGGAATTTCCGCCACCCCGTGGCGCTCGGGCAAGTGCAGCCGCCCGTAGCGGCCGGTGGCGACATTGTTCACCGATTCGAGCGCCGGCGTGGCGCTGGCGAGGACCACCGGCAGCGCGCCCAGGCGGGCGCGCACCACCGCCATGTCGCGGGCATTGTAGATTACCCCGTCTTCTTGCTTGTAGGACGCGTCGTGCTCTTCATCGACGACGATCAGGCCGAGATCGCGATACGGCAGGAACAACGCCGACCGGGCACCGACGACGACCCGCGCGCGACCGTGCGCCACCGCCCGCCAGGTGTCGCGGCGGACGCTTTGGGTGAGGTCGGAATTCCACATCGCCGGCGCCGCCCCGAAGCGCGCCTCGAAGCGTGACAGCCACTGCGCCCCGAGGGCGATCTCGGGCAACAGCACCAACACCTGCTTGCCCAACCTTAACGCCGCGGCAACCGCCTCCAAATAGACCTCGGTCTTGCCCGCTCCGGTCACCCCGTCGAGCAACGACGCGACGTACCGCGCCGCCTCGACATCGGCCACCAAGGCGGCGGACGCGGCGGCTTGCGCGTCCGACAAAACCGGCCCCGGGCGGCCCGGGTCGGGCACCGCCAGCGCGGGCTCGGCGGTCTGTAAGGCCAGCCGCAGCGCGCCGGCATCGATCAGGCCGCGCACCACCCCGGCCCCGACCCCGGCGGCGCGCGCCAGCGCGGCTTGGCCCATCGCCGGCGCCGCGTCGAGCGCCGTCATCACGGCTTCGCGCTGGGCGGTCTTCCGATCCACGGCGTGATCGGTGCGCACCACCACCGCGCGGGGTCGCGGCGCGTCGAACGCGCCGGGAACGCTCATCGCCATCCGCAACACCGAGCCACGCGCCGCCAAGGTGTAGCCGGCGACCCAGTCGATGAAATCGCGCGCCGGCCCGATCATCGCCGGTAGATCGAGCACATCCTCGATATCGCGCAACTTCTCCGCCGCGACGTCGCCCTGTCCTTCGCCCCATACTA
Source organism: Alphaproteobacteria bacterium (assembly GCA_047517485.1). Classification (GTDB taxonomy): domain Bacteria; phylum Pseudomonadota; class Alphaproteobacteria; order UBA7887; family UBA7887; genus JAKZSU01. The sequence goes on along the minus strand of JAKZSU010000216.1, from coordinate 2,083 downwards.
CGCCGACAACCTGGCGCGGCCCGAGCGGCACCCGAACAAAAGCGCCCGCAACGATCGCCGCGTCGTCCGGTATCCGATAGTCATAGGGTTTCGACAGCGGCAAGGGCAGCAACACCGACACCACATCGCCGGCGACTCTGGCGGGTGCGTCCGTCATCGGTTAGACTCGCCCCCCGTCACCATCGTCATAAGTCGATATTCCAGAAAGACCTCCAGAAAGACCCCATGTCATGAAATTCTTCGTCGATACCGCCGACATAGACGAAATTCGCGATCTGGCGGCCACCGGGCTGCTCGACGGGGTGACCACCAACCCGTCCCTTATAGCAAAGACCGGACGCCCGTTCTTCGATGTGATCGCTGAAATCTGCGCCGCCGTGCCAGGACCGGTGAGCGCCGAGGTGACCGCGGTCGACGCCGATGGCATGGTCAGCGAGGGCGAACATCTCGCCGCCGTCGCCGCCAATGTCGCGGTCAAGGTGCCGCTCACCTGGGACGGCCTGAAGGCCTGCCGCCGGCTGCGCGACAAGGACATCATGGTCAACGTGACTCTGTGCTTCGCCGCGTCGCAGGCCCTGCTCGCCGCCAAGGCCGGGGCGACGTTCATCTCGCCGTTTATCGGCCGGCTCGACGATCTCGGCCAGGACGGCATGCAGTTGATCGCCGACATTTGCGCGATCTATCAGGCCTATCCCGAGACCCTGTCGACCGAGGTCCTGGTGGCCTCGATTCGCAGCCCCCGGCACGTCACCGACGCCGCCAAGCTCGGCGCCCATGTCGCCACCATCCCGCCCAAGGTACTGCGCCAACTGGCGCAACACCCGTTGACCGACAAGGGCCTCGCGGCGTTCCTCGCGGACTGGGAAAAGACCGGGCAAAAGATTCTCGGGCCGCGGGCCGCCGAGTAACGAATGGAGGTTCCGGCCCAGCCGGATCTCGCGGCGGCGATCGCCGACTGGCGCGCCTGGCTCGCCGATGAGCGCCGCGCCTCGCCGCATACCCTCGCCGCCTACGACCGCGATCTCGGGACGTTCATCCGTTTCCTAGCCGAGCATCGCGGCGGCGCCCCCGATCTCGCCGCGCTCGAGGCCCTCGCGGCGGGCGATTTTCGCGCCTGGCTCGCGCGCCGTGGCAGCGGTGGCCTGGCGCGTTCCTCGACCGCGCGCGCGCTGTCGGTGATCCGCGGCTTCTTTCGCTTCCTCGACAGGCGAGGCCTGGTCCATAACCCGACCCCGCACAGTTTGCGCACGCCGAAAGTGCCGCGCAGCGTGCCGCGCCCGCTTTCGCCGACCGATGCCAAGGATGTCGCGCGCGAAGTCGGCGATTTGAGCGACGAGCCCTGGGTCGCCCGGCGCGACGTCGCATTATTGACACTGCTCTATGGCTGCGGCTTGCGCATTTCCGAGGCCTTGGGCCTGACCTGCGGCGCGGTGGAAAATCTCGCCGAGGCGCTGACCATCACCGGCAAAGGCAATAAGCAACGCCTGGTGCCGGTCTTGCCGGTGGTGCGCGAGGCGATTGCCGCCTATCTCGCCGACCGGCCGTTCGCGGCGGAGCCCGACTCACCGCTGTTCCTGGGCGTACGCGGCGGTCCGCTCAATCCCGGCGTCGCCCAACGCCAAATGCGCCGTGCCCGCCCACTCCTCGGGCTTCCCGAGACCGCGACTCCGCACGCGCTGCGCCACAGTTTCGCCACCCACTTGCTCGGCGCCGGCGGCGATCTCAGAACCATCCAGGAGCTGCTCGGCCACGCCAGCCTGTCGACCACGCAACGCTACACCGACGTCGCCGCCGAACAGATGCTCGAAGTCTACCGCTCGGCCCATCCGCGGGCGCGGGCGCACAAATACACGCATAGCTAATATTAAGCTGCATTGAGTCCGCGCGATGATGCCCTGCGGTGGGCCTTCAACTTGCGCGGCGAACGATGTTAGCGCATGCTTAATACCAACGGTCATTGATCAGAACCCATGCGCCCATTTGCGCATGCCGAGGGACATGATCTTCCATGGTTGGTCGATGAGGTTGTTCCAGGCTTGGCAGCACAGCGCGACGATGTCTTCGTAGGATTTGAAGATCCGGT
>JAKZSU010000215.1:0-11239 GCA_047517485.1 Alphaproteobacteria bacterium | reverse complement strand
TCTACAATGCCCAGTGGATCGTCGAAAAGAACGGCTACCTGAGCCCCGCTCAAGCTCGTCAGGCGTGGCACGCCGCGATCTCAATCAGGCCCGCCGCGTGAGACAAACTTGTGTCCAAGGAACCGGGTGCGCTACAGGCCGTTGGCCACGACCCGTTGTGAGTGTTGAAAAATCGTGATCGCGTCGACAAAATCCGCCGACGCGCGGCCGTCGATCCTGCCCGCCCAGAAGGTTTTGTAGTTCGGCGCCTTGGCCTTCGACAACGCAGTCTGGATGGTGATCACATCGTCGCGGTGGTTATAAGCGCCCCGTCCCACCGGGTATCTTATGACGGGCATGTACATTTTTCCCATAATGAATGGATGTAAATATCTGTGCAAGATCCATGCGAGGTAGCATTAATGAACCAATATGTCAACAATTAGCATTCAATATGGAGACTTTTGATCGGAATGTTGCATAAAAGTCGCCAAAGTCGCGCGAGTTCGCTCGTTTGGCGGGGACATAATCCCCATACCGGTTCAAAAACGGCTTTCACGCATGCCCGAGGAAATGCGCGCGATCGGCCGTAACGAGGGCCCGAGGTTCACTTCGCTGATTTGTGGTCGAGGCGGCGGTGGGGAATTAGCCGGCGTCGCCCTGTTCGTCGAAGTTCTTGCCGTCTTGCTGCACCGGAGCATCGCGTTTTTTGCCGTCGAGACGGGCGGCCTCGCGTTCGCGTTTGGCGGCTTCGCGGCGGCGTTCGGCGCGCTTGGTGCCGTGGCGAACGCGGTTCTCGGCGGCGGCCGCGCCGTCGGCCTGGCGCCCCTGGCGCTTGCGGTAGCGGTTCAGATTGACTAACTCACCCATGTGGCGTGGCCCGCCTTAGCTTTCTATCGACGAATTGGCAATATATAGAGTAGCCGCTATGGCGTTGGGCGCAAGCGTGTGGGGACGTCTTGACTGAACGACGGAACTTTTTTGTCACTAAGGACTGCGTGTTGAGATCTCTGGTCTACGGTTTGCTGGCGTTCCTGGTGCTCGGGCTCGGCGCGATTTTGATCGCCCCGAGTTTTATCGATTGGAATCGCTTCAAACCGGACATCGTCGGCCAGCTCGAGGCGGTGACCGGGCGCACGATCGCGATCGATGGGCCGGTCGGGTTTACCATGCTGCCGGCGCCGACCTTGTCGGCGTCGCTGGTGCGGGTCGCCGGCCCCGAGGCGGCGACCGAGCGCGATCTGGTGGAGCTGCGCGCCCTCGACGTCCAGATCGGATTGTTTCCGCTGCTCACCGGCACGGTGCAGATCGAGAGCGTGACCCTGGTCGCGCCCGAGCTCAATCTCGAACGCTTCGCCGACGGCAGCGGCAGTTGGGAGACCGCGGCGTTCGACGAGGATATCTCCGGCCTCGGCGGCGCGCCCCTGTCGGCGACCCAACGGCTGCTGCGCGGCGCGCTTTCGGTCAGCGTCGATCGGATCACCATCGAGAAAGGCAGCGTGCTGTATCGCGATCGCGCGAGCGGCCGCGAGGAGCGGATCGAGGACATCGACCTGGTGCTGTCGGCGGAGTCCTTGTCGGGTCCCTATGGCGCGCGCGGCTCGTTCGTCGGTCGCGGGGTGGCGGTCGAGCTCGATGTCGCGGTCGGCGAGGTGGTGCCCGACAAACGCGTGGTGTTTCGCGCGCGCGCCGATCTTCCCGGTGCGTCGGCGTCGTTTACCGGCGGCGGACAATTCGCCGCGCCAGGGCCGCAAATCGACGGCAAATTGTCGGTCAAGGGCGAAAGCATCGGCACGGTGGTCGATTTGGTCGCCGCGCTGTTCGGCCAAACCGTCGGCGCGCGCTTGCCGCGGCGCGACCGCATCGACATCGAGGCGCGGATCGCGGTATTGGAATCCGAGGTCAGCGCGGAAGAGCTCGAGATCCGCTTCGGCGATACCGTCGCCAAGGGCGAGTTCAAGACCGGGCTCGAGGCGGCGAGCCGTTTCGATCTCACGCTCGACGCCAATCGGCTCGATATCGATGCCTGGCTGGCGGCGCTCGCGGCTCCGGCGCCGGGAGTGGACGAGGCGTTGGCCGCGGTGTTCGCGCTGCCGCCGGACCTCAATGGCAGCATCGACCTCGATATCGACGCGGTGATGTTCCGCGACCAGGTAATCCGCCAAAGCGTCGTCAACCTCGGTTTCGCCGGCGGCATGGTGAATATCCAGCGCCTGTCGGCGTTGCTTCCCGGCGCCTCGGACGCCACCGTGTTCGGCTCGATTTCGTTTCCCGATAGCGGCGCGAAATTTTCCGGCCAGATCGACGCGGCATCGGACAATCTGCGCGCGCTGCTCAATTGGTTCGAAATCGACGTCAGCGATATCCCCGCCGATCGCTTGCGCAAGTTCAGCATCTCGGCGACGATCGACGGTGATGTCCGCGCCGGCCAGGTGACCAATATCGATATCGGCCTCGACACCAGCCGGGTGATTGGCGGGGTGGCCTATGCGATGCGCGCGCGGCCGGCATTCGGGGTCAATCTGCGCATCGATCGCTTGAATCTCGACGGTTATGCCGAGCGCGCCACCATCGGCATCGTGGTGCCCGGGACGACGCCCGCCGCCGGGCGCGAGCCCGACGAGGGCACCCGGGTCGGCGAGGTGGTGCCGTGGCTGCTCGGCGCGCTCGCCGAATTCGACGCCGATTTCGTGCTGCGCGCGGATTCGCTGACCTGGCACGAGGTTCCGGTCGAGGGCCTGCAGCTCGATGGCTTGCTGCAATCGGGGGCGCTGAGCTTGCGCAAGGCGCGGATTGAGAATATCGCCGGCGCCAGCGCCGAGATCACCGGCCAACTCGATAATCTCGGCGAGTCGCCAAGCATCGACGGGACGCTGCATTTCGACACCGCGGATCTGTCGGCGATGACCTCGGTGGTGCCGGCGCTGCGCGATCTGCCGCCGGCGTTCGCCGGCGCCCTGACGGTCGATAGCGAGCTCAAGGGCGATCTCGAATTGATCGCCGTCGACGGCACGATGGCGGCGCTCGATACGGTGCTGGCGCTGTCGGGCACGATCTCCGATCCGTTCGGCGCGCCCGACGTCAATCTCGAGGGCGATCTCAAAAATCCCGATTTGGCGAGCTTGCTGGATGCCTTGGGCGTGCTGCCGCGCGACCGTGCGCTGGGCGTGCTTGCCGGCCCGGTGGCGCTGACCGCGGCGGTCAAGAGCGATGTCGCGGGGCTGGCGATCGAGGCCGGCGGAACCCTCGGCGAAGGCCGGCTGTCGGTCAAGGGGCGCATCGACGGCGCCTTGGGCGCGCCCGACCTCGATCTCGCGCTGAGCGGGTATCATCCGAATTTTGCTCGTCTGTTCAATCTCATGACTGGGATCGACGTGCCCGACGCGGCGCCCGCGCTGACCCGTCCGGCGACCATCGAGGCGACCATCGATGGCGCTTTGGACGGCTTCGATCTCACCGCCACGTTGGGTCTCGCCGGCGGCACGGTGACCGCCGACGGGCGCATCGAAGACCTGACCAGCGAGCTGGTGTACGCGGTGGCGACGCAAATCTCTCATCCCGACGCGGCGGCGTTCTTCGAGGAGCTCGGCTCGGCCGACGTCTTCGCCGATCTCGAGGGCCCGCTGTCGATCGGCGGTCGCCTGCGCGGTAACGCCGACGCCATGGTGATCCCCAACCTGAGTGCCAATTTTGCCGGCACGTCGGTGGTCGGCAGCATCGACATCGGTTTCGATAAAGCGCGCCCTGATCTCACCGCCGACCTGGTGACCGGGCCGGTCGTCGTCGATCGGCTGCTGCCGATGCTGGCGATCGCGGCGGGTGAGGCGTTGAACTTGGAGAACGGATCCGCGGCCGCCGCCGAGGGTGAACGGTGGTCGAAGGAGCCGATCGATCTGGCGGCGCTCGATACCTTCGATGCGGCGATCGTATTGTCCGCCGAGTCGTTGCGTTTCGCGGATTACACGTTCGTGCGCGCCGAAGTTTCGCTGTCGCTCGCCAACGGCACGCTCACCCTCGATCGCCTGGCCGGGCGTTTGTTCGACGGCGACGCGGTGCTGACCGGCCAGCTGGTGACCACGCCAGCGCCGCGCGCGCGCCTGACCATCGAAGTCGATGGCGCCGATGTCGAGCAGGCATTGGAGCGCATCGCCGGCATCGATATCATCACCGGGCGGGCCGATTTCGAAGGCCGGTTCGACACCCAGGGCCGCAGCGCGCGTCAGCTGATCCTTGGTTTGCAAGGCCGCGGCACGATCCGCGACTCCGACGGCGGCGCCATCCGTGGCTTCGACCTCTTGACGTTTTCCGATGCGTTGGCGGACTTAGACCGCATCGAGGGGCTCGCCGACGCGGTCGCCGCGGGGTTTGCCGGGGGGGAGACCAGCTACACCGATCTCAGCGGCAATTTCGAGGTGACCGACGGCCGCGTCGAGACCGGCGATCTGCGCGTGGTCAGCGACGCCGGTATCGCCGACGTGACCGGCGCGGTCGACTTGCCGTCGTGGCTGATCGACATGACCGCGCGGTTCGCGCTTGCCGATCATCCCGCCGCGCCGCCGCTGGCGTTGGTGTTCAGCGGCGCGATCGATACCCCGGATATCGCGGTCGAGACAGCGGATATCGAGCAATATCTGATCGATTTCGGCCTTGCCGAAACCGGATCGGACGACAGCGAGCCGGAGCCCGAGGCTGACCCGGCGCCGGAGACGGAGCCCGAGGACGCGGCGGAGCCGGAAATCGAACCGATCGTGGAACCCGAGCCAGAACCAGAACCGGAACCCGAACCAGAATCGGAACCGGAACCGGTGCCTGAGCCAGCACCGACGCCAGAGCCAGTCACCGAGCCCGAGCCCGTGGCGGAGCCCGAGCCGGTGCCGGTGCCCGTGGCCGTGCCGGAGCCCGCGCCCGAACCCACGCCGGAACCGGAGCCGTTGCCCGAGCCCGAACCGATATCAGAACCCGAACCGGTTCCCGAACCCGAACCGGTACCGGCGTTGGAACCGATTGCCGAGCCCGAACCGGTGGCCGAGCCGGCGCCTGTCCCGGTACCCGAAGTCGAACCCGTGCTAGAGCCGGCGCCGGTGCCCGAGCCGGCGCCGGTACCCGAGCCCGCGCCGGTGCCGGAACCGGCGCCCGAGACTGGCGACGACGCGTTCGATTCGTTGCTCGACGATCTGCTAGGAGATTAGACCCGGTCGGTGTCGAGGCGCGCCAGGATCCAGAGGCGGACCGCGCTCGACAGATTGCCGTCGCGATCGCCGTCGATCGCGGCCAGGGTCTCACCGGGAGAAGCGCCGGCCTGGTCGCATAGGCGGCGAAAGGCGCGCCAGAATTCGGGTTCCAGCGACACGCTGGTGCGATGGCCGTTGACGGAGATCGAATATTTGCGGACCGCGCTCATGCTCGCTTTATACCGAACCGCGATGAGTAGGACTCATCGCGGTTCGGTGTGCGTTCATTCGCCGGCCAAGCTGGCCTCGCATAAGCTCGGGCGCGCGGTCGCGCTTGCCGAGCTGTATTGAGTTGCCCTCATTGCAGCTCGGTTTTAGGCGTCGGCCATCGATTGGGTCAGCGCCGGTTGAGTTGGCTGAAGAAATCGTTGCCCTTGTCGTCGACGACGATGAAGGCGGGGAAATCCTCGACCTCGATCTTCCAGATTGCTTCCATGCCGAGGTCTTCGTAAGCGACGCAGTCGACGCTCTTGATGCAATCCTGCGCCAAGCGGGCGCCGGGGCCGCCGATCGAGCCGAGGTAAAAGCCGCCGTGGTCGGCGCACGCCTTGGTCACCTGGTCGGAGCGGTTGCCCTTGGCGAGCATCACCATCGAGGCGCCGTGGCTTTGGAACTGATCGACGTAGGAATCCATGCGGCCCGCCGTGGTCGGTCCGAACGCGCCGGTGGCATAGCCTTTTGGGGTCTTTGCCGGCCCGGCGTAATAGATGCAGTAGTCCTTGAAATATTGCGGCAGACCCTCGCCGGCCTCGAGACCGGCGCGCAGGCGCGCGTGCGCGGCGTCGCGGGCGACGATCATCGGCCCGGAGACGCTGATCCGGGTCTTGATCGGGTAGTCGCTCAAGGTCTTGCGGATCTCGTCCATCGGCCGGTTGAGGTCGATCGCCACCACGTCGCCGGAAAGTTGGTCGGGCGCGATGTCGGGCATGAAGCGCGCCGGATTGGCCTCCAACTGCTCGAGAAATACGCCTTCGGCGGTGATTTTACCGAGCGCCTGGCGGTCGGCGGCGCAGGAGACGCCGATACCGATCGGCAGACTGGCGCCGTGACGGGGCAGACGAATGACGCGAATATCGTGGCAGAAATATTTGCCGCCGAACTGCGCGCCGATCCCGAAATTTTGCGTGAGTTCGAGAATTTCGGCTTCGAGTTCGGGGTCGCGGATGGCGTGGCCGCTGGCATCGCCCTGGGTTGGCAAGGTATCGAGATAGCGGCAGCTCGCGAGCTTGACGGTCTTCAGATTGAGCTCGGCGGAGGTGCCGCCGATGACCACCGAGAGATGATAGGGCGGACACGCGGCGGTCCCCAGGGTGCGCAGGGTCTCGTCGAAAAATGCCAGCAGGCGCTCCTTGGTGAGCACCGCCGGGGTTTGCTGAAAGAGAAAGGTCTTGTTCGCCGAGCCGCCGCCCTTGGCGATGAAGAGAAACTTGTAGGCATCGCCGGGCACAGCGTGGATATCGAGTTGCGCGGGCAGATTATTGCCGGTGTTGACTTCCTCGAAGGTGCCGATCGGCGCGAGTTGGCTGTAGCGCAAATTGGTCTCGGTGAAGGTTCGCCATACGCCGCGCGAGATCGCTTCATGGTCGTCGAAGCCGGTCCACACCTGCTCGCCCTTCTTGCCCAACACAATGGCGGTGCCGGTGTCCTGGCACATCGGCAAAACGCCGCCGGCGGCGATATTGGCGTTCTTGAGCAGCTCATAGGCGACGAAGCGGTCGTTGTCGGAGGCTTCCGCATCGTCGATGATATTGCGTATCTGCCGCAGATGGCCGGGGCGCAGCAGGTGCGAGATGTCGCGGAACGCCTCGAAAGTGAGCTGGGTCAACGCCTCCGCCTCGACCTTGAGGATCGGGGTTCCCTCGAAATCCGCCAAAGCCACGTGATCGCCGGTCAGCTGGCGATAGGGGGTATCGTCCTCGGCGAGGGGAAACATGTCGCGGTAAGCGAACTCTGCCATCGAAACTCCTCATGGTTGGGTGCGGTCTGGGTGCGTCGAACAGCCGCTATTTCTTGCGGAACGCGTCGAGGGTGACGATCTTGTCGCCGCCGCCGCCCTTATCGCCGTCTTCGCCGCCGTCGCCGCCGCCGCCGTCATCGTCGTCGCCCGGTTGATCGTCGTTGGTGTCGTGGGGCGTCGGCGCCGCGTCGGTGGCGAGCGATTCGACGACACCGGTATCTTTGGTCTCGGTGCGGAACTGGAGCGCGAACTTGGCGTCGGGATCGGCGAAAGCGGTGATCGCGACGAATGGTACGACCAAAGTGCGCGGCACGCCCGAGAAGTTCAAGGTAACCCGAAAACGATGATCCTCGAGGCGCAGCGACGAAAATTGGTGCTGCAGGACGATGGTCATTTCGTCCTCGAACTGCGCCCGCAGAGCGTCGGCGAGTTCGGTGCCGGGATGGTCGGTGCGAAAGGTGATGTAGAAATGGTGGCCGTCCGGCATGCCGTGCTGCGAAACCCGGCCGAGCGCCTCGCGCACGACGTGTCGCAAGGCATCGTCGACCAGAATTTCGTAATCCAATAAATCGTCGGTCATCGAGTCCTCGACTACGGCGGCGTCGGCACCCGCCGACGGATAATACCAAACCGCGATGAGCAAGACTCATCGCTGTGTGTCGTGCGTTCAAGCGCCACGCAGACTTGCCTCGCATAAGCTCGAGCGCGCGGTCGCGCTTGCCGGCCTGCAATGAGTTTCGCTCACTGCAGGTCGGATTAGTGGGGCGCTTCTGTTGCCAGGTGCGCCCCGAACCCCGCCCTAACTTGCGAAAGCCAGGGACTTAAGTGAGGTTGCCGACCGCATTACGCGGCGAGCGAAGCCTCGGCGTAGTTGTCATTCGCAACTATGCAATTGGCCCGATAACGGTGGTGCCATGCCGAACGAAGACGTTGTCTTTACCACGCATGTCGAACCTGTTTCGCCCCCATGAAGCGCTTGTCAAAACGCCTGATAATGGTGGAGGCGCCGGGTACCGCCCCCGGGTCCATGACGCTTATTTCACAACGCGTTTATCGCCATAGTCGGCTTTCACCGACACGGTAAATATAGGGACTTGTGAGGCCGCGCGGAAGACCTGGTTGCGAATCAATTCTCGGGTCGGGGGCTACAAGCGGCGAACGCGCGGGTGTCGAATGCCCAAGACAGGCGCGGTCGTCGGACATTCGGCTCGCGTCGAAGCGCGGATCGTTGCATGGTGGCGTGTTGAGACTCCGAAGGACCGCAATCATGGCCGTGATCGACCCGAGCGACGCCCCAACCGAATCCGCCGCGAGCGCGGTCTCGGCCGACGAGCAGGCGGCGATCGAGGCCTCGCGGGCGGCCGCGCATCAAACCCGGCGGGCGACGGTGCCGGCGCTGGAGGAGATTCTCTACCAGGCGCTGCCGGTACTCGATCATGGGGTCGTGCGGGTGATCGATTATATGGGCGACGACGGCGCGGTGGTGCAGGCGGCGCGGGTTTCCTACGGCAAGGGCACGCGCAAGGTGCGCGAGGATGCCGGGCTGATCCGCTATCTGTTGCGCCACCGCCATACCACGCCGTTCGAAATGTGCGAGATCAAGTTTCACGTCAAACTGCCGATCTTCGTCGCGCGCCAGTGGATTCGCCACCGCACCGCCAACGTCAACGAATATTCCGCGCGCTACTCGGTGCTCGACCGGGAATTCTACGTGCCGGCCGCCGAGCATCTGGCGGCGCAGTCGACCGACAATCGCCAGGGCCGCGGCGACGTGCTCGAAGGTGCCGAGGCGGCGCGGGTGCTCGCCCTGTTGCGCGACGATGCCGAGCAGACCTATGACCATTACGTCGAAATGCTCAACGAGGACGAGGACGGCGCGACGATCGACGAGGGCCGCGCCGGCCTGGCGCGCGAGTTGGCGCGGATGAACTTGCCGCTCAGCTTTTATACCCAGTGGTATTGGAAGACCGATCTGCACAATCTGATGCATTTTCTCTCGTTGCGCGCCGATGCCCACGCGCAATACGAAATCCGCGCCTATGCCGACGTGATGCTCGATCAGGTTTTGCGCCATTGGGTGCCGGCAACCTATCAGGCGTTCATCGATTACATGCATGGCGCGGCGTCGCTGTCGGCGGCCGGATTATCCGTTGTCAGACGCCTGCTCGCGGGCGAGGACGTGGGCCAAGAGACCAGTGGCCTGGCGCCGCGCGAATGGCGCGAACTGATGGCGTTGTTGGAGAAATCCGACTAAATCCGCATCATTTGAGCCGGTAATAATGGCTCGGAAGATTCTGCCTTGGGCTCTGCCGCGGCGGTGGCGTGCACGCGAACGCGGCGTTCAACGGCTTGGTATCTTTACGATTTCTTAGGTGCGCTGTGTTGGACTCGTGCTTGCACGGGTTTTGACCCAACGCATAAAGGCCAAGGATTCCAGTGATGGATCACACCGCTGAACTCGCCTATGACGACTCATCGACCGATTCGCCGGCCGAAACGCCGACCGGGCTCGGTCTGTTGCAAGCCTCGGTGCACCAGCGCGAGTTGCTGATCGAGGAGTTGTGCAAGGTCATCCTGCGCAAAGCGGGAAGCCTCCAGTCGGGCCCCGCCCGGCGCTAGGAGTCGTTTAAACCGCGTTCAAGCGCCACGCAGGCTGCCTCGCATAAGCTCGGGCGCGCGGTCGCGCTTGCCGGCCTGCACACCGTACAGTCCGGTGGTTTTAAAAGGGCGATTATATAGTTCGCACCACAGGGGTGCAGACTGCCGCGGTATCACGTGATACCGTCAAGATGCGTCTTCGGCTTCCTGATCCTTGTCGGGTGGCTGCGCCTGTGGTTGCGGCTTAGGCTTCGCCAGCCCGCCGATGACGCGGGCGAATTCATCCTTGCTCATGTCTGCGCCCGACTCGCGGGCGGCTTCCTTGAAACGCTGAATCTGCGATTTCACGTTTGACATTCCCCTACCCCATTCGATGGCACGCTGCCATACTGTCAACGGCGGAGCAAAATTAGTCCACCCGGGCGGACACTAGTGACCGCCGTTCTCAATAAGGCCGTTTATGACCGCGTCTTGCCAACATCCGGAACGTTCTTCCCATACCTACACTTCGCGCTCAATCTGGCCAATGAACGCGCCGACAATGGCGATTCTGTGCAGGAGGTAAGGTCAGCCATCCTCGCTCTCGGCATCTACTGCGGTCATTGGCGGACGCAATACCTGGTAGGCGAAGTCATCACAGGGGACCTGAAATCGCGACGGTCCCAATGTCACAACGTGACCCTCGCCGGACGTGGTGACCTTCGACAACACTTCATAATATCGGCGGCGCTTGAGACCGCCAGCAGAAGTGGTTTGGCGTATCCCATAGGCGAATTCAAGGAATTGCTCGATAGCAACTCGGGAGGCAGTGGTTTCAGTTTCGAGGATTTAGCCGCGGACCGGGCTGGCATAAATTTCGCGGCACAATTGCTTGAAAGCGCACTTGTTAAGGAAGAACGCGAAACGCTAATCGACAGACTCACTTCGGAGGCGGCAATATTTCCCAATTTATCTGGCTTGCCTGAATCCGTGTCAGCTGCCGACTTCGAGCGGGATTATAAAACTGTCGAGAGCGGTAAATTTACAGCGGTGCTAGTGAAAATCGATCAACGCATCAAAGATCTACCATTTTATGCCGATCAGCAGAATAGTTTCATTCCGGAGTATTCAAAATAGTGTGGCAATAATCAACATAGTGTTCCACAGCTTGGTATCAGTTGCCTGATTGAGAGAAAAAGACAATTGGCCAAAATTCTACGCGTTCCGGCGGGACTCCTCGCTCGATAATATGATGCTGATGGCGGTGAATCAGGAAAGTCTCATCGCATAAACTGGCGAATCAACGTGACGAACGAGTATAGCCAGGTCGATGGATCCGTATTGTGCGAACTGAGTATCCACTTCGCTCTCGTATCCCCTACATTTGGTTTCCGAGGCTGCGATGACCGCCGACTAGGCCCTTGTAGGGGACCGGCTCGTGCTGCACCGCCTGTAGCGCACCCGGTTCCTTGGACACAAGTTTGTCTCACGCGGC
>JAKZSU010000214.1:0-22323 GCA_047517485.1 Alphaproteobacteria bacterium | reverse complement strand
CCTAAGTTCATAACGAACAGAATTTCGGAGGGCCAGATGATTCGGTTGATTATTTTGGTGTTTGTCGTCGTAGTCTCGACGGGAATTTTGCTCAACCTTTAGCGGCCAGACCGACCTTCAAGTCACGAATTGACAGCGCGGACCGCGCTTTACAATGCGACCCGCGGTCGGCGCGGAGAAATGCGCGGCGAGAATAATCGTGTCGGTCTCCGCATGGCGATCGACGAATTGTGTCCGGGTTTGGCGAGATTGGTCCTGGTCATAACAAAAACGGCTGTTCCACTGGGGATGCGCGCACTGCACCGGGTGGTGCATCAGGTCGCCGGAAAAGATCGCGCGTTTGCCACCGGCCGACAGATTGAGGCAAACATGGCCCGGGGAATGCCCCGGCGAGGGCTCGACCCAAAGCGTGTCGTCTATCGTGTGATTGCCATCGATGAACAGCGCTTGGCCGGCGTCGACGACTGGCGCGACGCTATCGCCAAAGCAGCCTTCATTGGCGCCCGAACGGCCGCTCCCCTGATCCTCGTTCTCCGCCCAATAAGCGTACTCGGTTTTATCGAACAAGTATTTCGCGTTGGCAAACGTCGGCGCCCAGCGGCCATCGACGAGCTGGGTGTTCCAGCCGACATGGTCGACATGAAGATGCGTGCACAGCACGAAATCGACGTCCGCCGGCGACACACCGGCGGCGCCGAGGCGGGCGAGCCATGGCGTCTGTTGGCGATGCCACGGTTTCGTCGCGGGGCGCTCCTTGTCATTGCCGACGCAAGTGTCGACGAGAATGGTGTGATGCGGCGTACGGATCAAATAACTGTGCACGCTCATCACCAACCGGCCGCTCGCGGCATCGAAAAAGCGCGGTTTGAGCCAACCGCTTTCGTCGGCGATCGCTTCCGCGGTCGAGTCCGGCAAAAGAAACTGCGGAAAGAAACTGGGGCCTTCGTTCTCGACCACCCGAGTTACCGTGACATCGCCAAATGCGAGCGGAGTCATCGCGCGATCAACTGGATTCCGACCCCGTTCGGCGCCGCTCCTCGCCGTCCGCCGGCTTGAGACCGAAGTCGTAGTCGACCCGCCAGCCCGTCGCATCACCGTCGTAATGGGCGACCAAACTATCCTTGACGCCAAACACCGCGTCCGAGTCGATGTAGTCGTCGTCGTCGGTGAACAATTGCGTCACGACCGGCTCGAAGCCTTCGGCCGCGACGATAAAGTGAACATGCGCCGGACGGTACGGATGGCGTCCCAGGGTGCGCAGTAATTGGCCCGCCGGGCCGTCGTCGGGAACCGGGTAGCTTACCGGCTTGACTGTCACGACCTCGTAGGCGCCGACGGCATCGGTGGTGTAGAGGCCACGCAGATTGAAATCAGGCTGCTCCTCGTCCTGAACCTCGTAGAGGCCGTTTGCCCCGGTCTGCCAGACATCCAACGTCGCGCCGGCGATCGGCTTGCCTTGGCTATCGGTGACCCGACCGCGAATGCGGACTTCCTCGCCTTTGCCATCTTGCGACATCGATTGGCCGTTATCGTAGCGCGGCGCGTCGGCGCGGTGGAATGGTCCGAGCACCGTGCTTTCGGTCGCCCCCTCGGCCTTGCGATGATTGATGCCGTCGATCAGTATCGAAGCGCCGATCATGTCGGACAGGAGAATGAATTCTTGTCGCGTCCCATCGCATTTGTGCCCGACGTCGGTGAGAAATTCGATGCCTCGCATCCACTCCGCTTCGGTCGGTCCGACCTCCTGGACGAAGGCGAACAGATGGCGAGTCAACGCTTCAATCACCTGTTTGAGGCGCGGGTCCTTGGTGGATTCGAGGCGGCGCAGCGCCTCGGCGAGGTGGCTTTCTTCGGAAAATTCGGTCATGTCGGCGTGGCCATCGGATTTACTCCGGGTATTGTACGAAGCCGCGCCAACATCCCACAGGAGTAGAGCTACATGGTCAAGAAGAACGGTATTCCGGGTATGCGCGGCGGCGACCACATCGGCTTCACCGTGCCCGACCTCGACCAGGCGGTCGGCTTTTTTCGCGATGTCATCGGCTGCGAGGTGTTCTATCCGCTCGGGCCGTTCGCCGACCCCGAGGGGACCTGGATGGCGGATCACCTCAACGTTCATCCGCGCGCCGAAATACCCCGGATTCGGGTGCTGCGGTGCGGCCAAGGCGTCAATCTCGAAATATTCGAGTACAGCGCGCCCGACCAGGCGACGGACGGGCCGAGGAATAGCGATGTCGGCGGTCACCATATCGCCTTCTACGTCGATGACATGGCGGCGGCGGTCGATTACTTGGGCGGCAAAGGGGTCGAAATTCTCGGCGCGCCCACGGTTATGACGGAGGGCCCGAGCGCCGGTGAGACCTGGGTCTATTTTCTCGCGCCGTGGGGCATGCAGCTCGAACTGGTGAGCTATCCCGACGGCAAGGCCTATGAAGCCGAGTACGAAAATCGTTTGTGGTCAGCGGTATCGCCCGCCGACTGACGCCGGCTCGCGCGCTATCGGGTGGGAAGCGGGACGTCGCCGCTATAGTCGTAGAAACCGCGGCCGGCCTTGCGGCCGATCCAGCCCGCCTCGACATATTTCACCAGTAACGGGCAGGGCCGGTATTTGGTATCGGCGAGTCCGTCGTGCAGCACCTGCATCACCGCGAGACATACATCCAGGCCAATGAAATCGGCGAGTTCGAGCGGGCCCATCGGGTGGTTGGCGCCGAGCTTCATCGCGGTATCGATCGCCTCGACCGAACCGACGCCCTCATAGAGCGTGTACACCGCCTCGTTGATCATCGGCAGCAGAATGCGATTGACGATAAAGGCGGGAAAGTCCTCGGCGCTGACCGGCGATTTGCCGAGCCGGATCGTCAGCTCGCGAATCGACGCGAAGGTTTCCTCGTCGGTGGCGATCCCGCGGATCAGCTCGATCAGTTGCATCACCGGCACCGGATTCATGAAATGCATGCCCATGAATTTGCCCGGACGGTCGGTGACCGCCGCCAAGCGGGTCACCGAAATCGACGAGGTATTGGTGGCAATCAACGCATCGGGGTTGTCGAGCACCGGGCATAGCGCCTTGAGAATATCGCGTTTGACCGCTTCGTTCTCGGTCGCCGCCTCGATAACCAGATCGACGCCGCTGATGGCCTCGAGATTCAGCGCTTGGGCGATGCGGGAAATGGCCTCGGATTTGTCGATATCGGCGATCTTGCCGCGCGAGACCTGACGCGCGAGATTGCGCTCGATATTGTCGCGCGCTTTGTCGAGCTGCTCTTGCGCCACGTCTATCAAGGTGACATCGAGACCGGCCAGGGCGCAGACATGAGCGATGCCCGATCCCATTTGCCCGGCGCCGATAATGGCGATCTTTTCAATCATGCTCGCGTCCGTGCCCCCGATTGTGACAATCCATGTTCGCGCGCCACGTCATCCATGTCCAGACCCGAAGGCCGTCGCCGGCCGCTAATCTGAAAGCGCCTCGGTAAGCGCGGGCACGACGGTGAACAAATCACCGACGATGCCGAAGTCGGCGATCTGGAATATCGGCGCTTCCTCATCCTTGTTGATGGCGACGATGACTTTCGAATCCTTCATCCCCGCGAGATGCTGAATCGCGCCCGAGATGCCGACCGCGATGTAGAGGTCCGGGGCGACGATTTTGCCGGTCTGGCCGACCTGATAGTCGTTCGGCACGAACCCCGCGTCGACCGCCGCGCGAGAGGCGCCGACCGCCGCGCCGAGCTTGTCGGCGAGGGCTTCGAGCAGCGGGAAATTGTCTCCCGACTGCATGCCGCGGCCGCCCGAAACAATGACCCGCGCCGAGGTGAGTTCGGGGCGCTCCGATTTCGACAATTCGCTGCCGACAAAGCGCGACAGGCCGGGATCGGCGGTTGCCGGAATGGTTTCGATGGCCGCGCCGCCGCCACCCATTTCCACCGCCTTGAAACCGGTGGTGCGCACGGTGATCAACTTGACCGGATCCGATGACTGAACGGTGGCGATCGCGTTACCGGCGTAAATCGGCCGCTTGAAGGTGTCCGCCGACTCGACCGCCACGATGTCGGAAATCTGCTGCACGTCGAGTAGCGCCGCCGCGCGCGGCAGGATATTCTTGCCAAACGTATCGGCGGGCACCAACACGTGAGAATAGTCGCCTACCAGGCTGACGATCAGCGGCGCCACGATCTCCGCCAATCGATTGGCCATGGCGGGGTCGTCGGCGACCAGAACCTTGCGAATGCCATCGATCGTCGCGGCTTGGTCGGCCGCGGCCGTGCATCCCGAGCCGGCGACCAGGACGTCGATATCGCCGCCGATCTCCGTCGCCGCCGCGACCGTATTCAACGTCGCGGCCTTGATCTCCGCGTTATCGTGTTCGGCCAGTACCAGTGCCGCCATCAGATCACTCCCGCTTCGTCGCGCAGTTTGGCGACGAGTTCCTCGACGGTCTCGACCTTGACTCCGGCTTCGCGCTTGGCCGGCTCCTCGACCGTGAGGGTGGTCAGCCGCGGCGAAACATCGACGCCGTAATCGTCGGGCGTTTTTTGGTCGATCGGCTTTTTCTTGGCCTTCATGATGTTCGGCAACGAGGCATAGCGAGGCTCATTCAGGCGTAAATCGGTGGTTACCACGGCCGGCAGCGAAAGCGACACCGTCTCCAAGCCGCCATCGATTTCGCGGGTCACCTCGGCGCGGCCGTCGCCGGGCGCCAGTTTCGACGCGAACGTCCCCTGTCCCCAGCCGAGAAGGGCGGCCAGCATTTGCCCGGTCTGATTCGAATCGTCGTCGATCGCCTGTTTGCCGAGAATTACCAGGTCGGGCTTTTCCTCGTCGACGATCGCCTTGAGGATCTTGGCGACGGCAAGTGGCTGAAGCTCGGCGTCAGATAGCACCAGGATGCCACGGTCGGCGCCCATCGCGAACGCGGTGCGCAAGGTCTCCTGACACTGCTGCGGGCCCATCGATACCGCGATGATTTCATCCACCGTGCCGGCTTCCTTGAGCCGAATCGCCTCTTCGACGGCGATTTCGTCGAACGGGTTCATCGACATTTTGACATTCGCCGTCTCGACCCCGGAACCGTCGCTTTTGACTCGAATTTTGACGTTGTAATCGATGACGCGCTTCACCGCGACGAGGACTTTCATCCGCACTCCTAGGGGTAAGTCGTTACAAAACGACAAGGGCCGGCCGGATGCCCGGTCGGCGCCTCAGCCGCTTCATTGTGCAGGTGCACACTATGTCCGCCCTAGGGGCTGAGTCAATTGGCCCTCAAACGCCGCGAATGAACGCCACGTATACGATGATCAGCAGCACCGCGATGCCTTGCATGATTACTCGCAGGCGCATCAATTTATTGCCATAGAGCGCGTTGAACCGGCCGCCACGAAACATCGAGATCATGCCGACGAGGAGCACGGCCATGACCGCGATCAAGGCGATCACGATCAATATTGGAAAGGCCGTTTGCAGCGCTTGCATGGAATAGGCCTCTTGGTCGGTGGGCACGTATTATACCGTTATACCGCGAGCGCAAAAAAAGCCCGCTTACGCGGGCAAATTGGGGGGAGGGAGGAGGTCGGACAGTTAGCGGGAGGCGTCGGCAAAAGTGACGGGTTCGGTCAGGGCTTCGAGCGCAGCTTGGAGGTCGAGCTGTGTCGTGGGGGTGCCGGTGACCGGGTCCATGGTGATCTCGGGGCAGGCGTTGGCGGAACCGATGGTCAGGGGGAGGAGGACGGTCAGCAACAAAGCGATGGCGGCGGGGCGGATGAATGTTTGGCGGCTGGTCATGGGTCCATTCCTTCGCGTCATGTCTTTATTGCACGGTCATTGAAGCACGCTCGAACGGCCAGCGCAGTGAGCTTGGTTACCCTGGTTTGGTGATCTTGATCACAGCCGTTTTCGACGTCGACAACGAGATAGTCCTGAGATCGTGTCGACCGTCACAGTCGCCAACGATGAACCATGTAAATTTAGCGGCGGCTAGCAACACGCGTTGGTGGCCGGGCGAAACGCAAGTTGCACGATCGAAGGGAATGTGCTAGGGATATCCCTATAAATATAGGTGCGATTGCTAGTAACGAATATTTAAGCCACGCGATTTCTAATGGCTACGCATTAACCGCAAGGTATTTTGATGATCGATTTGACAGGTTGGCCCAAATATTTGGGTTTGATCGCGACGCTCGTCCTTACCGTATCCTCGATTGACGCAGCCGCCCAGAACCAAGGCGATGCGCGATTTGGTATCGGTCTGCCGATCGGCCTCGAGGATCTTCCCCCAGGACGAACCCGGGATCACCTGAACACCCTTTCGCCCGCCGCGCAGGCGCGCGCGATGCGCTGGCTGCGGCGGTTCGATTTTTCTGACAACGATCTGGAACATATCCGGATCGATAACCAGGGCGGCGTCCTCTATGCCGATAGTTTCGACTTCGGCGATCCTGAGGGCGTTGATGGTAACAACAGTGGCCCCACCTCTGTATCCCCCATCACTAGTGTCGATGAAGCGTTTTCCCTGCACAGTCGACCTGGCGCCCCGCATATTCTGTTCCTCGATTTCGACGGACATGTAATCAACGGCACGGCCTGGAACTCGGGCGGCAATACGTTGTACGCCCGTGCCTTTGATGTCGACGGCGATGCGAACAGCTACGACCAGGACGAGCTCGACCGCATCGGCGAAATCTGGCATCGGATCGCCGAGGATCTGGCGCCGTTCGATATCGACGTGACCACCGAGGAACCGTCGGTGTTCGACAGTTCGACCGGGCGGGTCTTGATCACCGAGGACACCGACGAAACCGGCGCCGCGATGCCGTATCAGGGCTATGGCGGCGTTGCCTATGTCGGGGTCTGGGGATACAGCAATATGCAGTATTACCAGCCGGCGCTGGTCTATTTCGACAATCTCGGCGGCGGCGGTCCGACCTTTGTGTCGGAAGCCTCGACCCACGAGGCTGGCCACAATCTCAATTTGTCGCATGACGGCCTCAACGGACCCAACCCCAAGTCCTATTACTACGGCCACGGAACCGGCTTTGTCTCCTGGGCTCCGATCATGGGCGTCGGTTACAACAACAACGTCACCCAGTGGAGCCGCGGCGAATATACTTACGCCAACAATCAACAAGACGATCTGGCGATCCTCGACGGCCTTCTCGGCCCCCGTCCGGACGACCATAGCGATGTAGTGGCAGGTGCGACCGCGCTTTATGTCGATGGCGCGGGAACAATCTCGGTGACCAATCCGGAAACCGATCCCGACAACGCTCTGACCGACAACAAGGGCGTGATCGAGAACCGCGACGATGTCGACATGTTCGCGTTTAGCGCCGGCGCCGGCCTGGCGACCTTGAGCGTGACCCCGGCGTGGGACGCGTACTATCGCACCAGCCGGCGCGGCGCCAATTTGGACGTTCACGCGGCGCTTTACGATGAATTCGGCACCCTATTGGCCGAATCCGACCCGGCCGACGATACCGACGCCTATATCGCCATGACCCTGTCGGGTGGAGACTATTATCTCGCGGTCACCGGGGTCGGAAATTCCGGCGTGCCCTATTCCGATTATGGCAGCCTCGGCCAGTACTTCATCGCCGGCCAGATTGTCGTCGATGCCGGCGACCCCGGCGACACTGTCGCGCCGACACCCAATCCCATGGCCTTCGCCGTCTCACCGGCAATGACCGGCACCAGCTCGATCACCATGAGCGCGGTCACCGCGTCGGACGATTCGGGATCGGTCGAGTATCAATTCCAGTGCGTGTCCGGCGGCGGCGGTTGCACCAACAGCGCGTGGCAATCGGGTAAGACCCATTCGCCGACCGGCCTCAACGCGCACTCCACTTACGATTACGTCGTGCGCGCCCGCGACTTGTCTAACAATCAGACCGCCGCCTCGGGTGTGGCCTCCGCGACCACCGCCAACACCATGCCGGTCGCGGGCGATGATTCCGATAGCGGGTTCGAGAATCAGACGATTGTCATCGCGGTGCTCGGCAACGATTCCGATCCCGACGGCGACACGGTCTCGGTGACCGGCGCCAGCAGCGGCAACAACGGTTTGGTGTCGACCACCGACAGCACCGTTTCCTATACCCCCAGCTCGGGCTTTGTCGGCGTCGATGTCTTTACCTACAACGTCGGCGACGGTTTCGGCGGCACCGCGTCGGCAAGCGTGACGGTGACGATTACCACGGCACCGAGTCTGCCGGCCGCGCCGACGAGTGCGACGGCCACGCCGGAATCCGATGGGTCGGTAACGGTCGGCTGGGGCGATGCCAGCGACAACGAGACCGGCTTCGAGGTGATTCGCGAGACAAAACACAAGAAGCGCGACCAGTGGAACAGCAATACCATGGTTGGAACGACAGCCCCCAATGCGACCAGCCTGTCCGACTCGCCCAACGCCGCGACCCATCGCTATCGCGTCCGCGCGGTGAACCTGTCAGGCGCTTCGGCCTGGACTGCATGGGTCGAGGTGACCGCTTCGTCTGGCGGTGGCGGTGGTGGTAACACGAAATGTCATCCCAGACGCGGCTGCTAGTTTGAGACAATGGTGGGAGAGACTTAGATGTCTCTCCTACCAGTCCTCCCCGAAGGGTCGAATTTCGACGTCGAACGACCACGCCGAGCGGTCCTGGTGGGCAAGGTGCCAAATCTCGTCGGCGATCGCCGGCGGCTTGCAAAAGAAATCATCGGGCATATCGGCGCGCATCACGGGCCGCGTCCACGGCGTGTCGATCGCCGCGTCGACGGTGACATAACCGACATGAATCCCTTGCGGCCCGAGGTCGCGCGCCATCGCTTGAGCAAGAATGCGCTGTGCCGCCTTGGTCGGCGCGAACATGGTGAACCGCGCCTTGCCACGCCACGCCGACGTGTTGCCGGTGACGATGATGGCGCCGTGTCCCGCTTCCAGCATGTCGGGCACCACGCTTTGCGCGAGAACCATCAACGCCGTCGTGTTGACGCGAAAGATCTTCTCGAATTTCGCCGGATCGGCGTCGAGCACGGTCTTGAAATCGGCCATCACCGCATTGTGCACGGCAACGGTCGGCGGACCCAAATCCTGCTTTACCGTCGCCAGTGTCGCGGTCAAATGGTCGAGATCGGCGACGTCGCAGACATAGCCGCGCGAGCCGGCGATTTCGTCCTCCAATTTTCGTAATCGCGCCTCGGTGCGCGCCAACATCGCGACCGCATAGCCGCCCGCCGCGAACCGTCGCGCGACCGAGGCGCCGGTCCCGTCCCCGGCGCCGGTAATGACGCAAACGCCTTGTCCATCGCTCATCGATGCAGCCTCAAAAATTGGTCAACGGGACAAAGCCGAAGGCGTCGCCGTCGTACACGAAGTGACACGGTGATGGGGCGATAAAATGGGCCGGTGCCATCAGCGTGTCGGTGTCGGCATAGCGCTCGATCAGGGCGGTGCGCGTCGCCGCCGACTGGACCTTGTCCTCGCACGCCATGCACGACCAGTCCGGTCGCTTCAATTGCAGCGGGTGATGAATCGAATCGCCGAGCAGGACCGCGGTCGCATCACCCGAGCGCAGATTGACCACCATGTTGCCCGGTGTGTGGCCGGGCGCGGCTTCGAGCCACACGCCGTCCTCGATCGCATGGTCATGGTCGACGAAATCCGCCTGGCCGGCCTCGACCACCGGCAGCACGCTGTCGGCGAAGGCGATTTGGCGCGGGCCCGCCGGATCGGTCTGGTAACGATCCTCCCAGAACGCGTATTCGCTGCGGCCGATGACGTAGCGCGCGTTGGGAAATGTCGGCACCCATCGCCCGTCGAGCAGGCGGGTGTTCCAGCCGATGTGATCGGCATGGAGATGGGTGCACATGACGAAATCGATGTCCTCGGGTCGAATGCCGGCGGCCTCCAGATCGGCAAGAAACGAGCCCCGACGAAAATGCCAATCCGGCCGGTTGGGACGGTCCTTGTCGTTGCCGATACAACTATCGATCAGGATGGTGTGATGCGGCGTCCGCACGATGTACGACTGAAAGCAAAAGATCAGCCGGCCCGACGCGGGATCGAGATGGCGCGGTTGCAGCCAATGCAGATGAGCGTCGAGCACGTCTTGGGTGGCGTCCGGGAAGAAGCTCAGCGGATCGATGAACGGGTTTTCCAGTTCGATCACCGATTGCAGGGTAAAGTCGTTGAGCGTGTGCATGCCTAGAGCACTTTCTGAACTAATGAGGTCGGTTTGACCGCGCTCCCGCGGCCCCTGGCAAGGCGCGCGGTGCCGCGCGATGTGGGTACATCGGGCAAGCCGCACAACGACGCCACGGGCCGCGGGAGCGCGACCTCCGGTGGGACACCTTGCCATTTCGAGGGCGTTGCGACGCTCGGACGATGCGCCGCATCGCCCTTCGCGCCGCGCCACCTCGAAAAGACAATTTGTCCCATCAAACCAATCCCATTAGGTCGGAAAGTGCTCTAGTCACAAAGTTCGAGTACCGCGGCGGCGAACGCTTCGGGTGCCTCTTGCGGGATATTGTGCCCGGCAACCGGGATCTCGCGGCAATCATAGGCGCCGCTAAAGAACTTTTCCTGGCCGATCGCTATTCCTGGCGGCGTGACGCCGTCGGCGGCGCCGTGAAGGGCGATCGTCGGCACCGGTATCCTCGGCTGGGATTCGAGTTGCGCCTCGATGGCATCGAATGCCGGATCGCCGTCCGCGTTGGCATAGCGATGACGATAGGACTGGATCACCACGTCGACAAAATCCGCATTGTCGAATGACACCGCCGACGCTTCGAAAGTCTCGTCGGTGAACCGCCATTCGGGCGACCATAATTGCCAGAGCAACTTACAAATGTCGCGACGGTTCGCCGTCAAACCGGCGCGGCCGCGCTCGGTATGGAAATAATATTGGTACCAAAAGCGGTGCTCGCTCTCGGCATCGGCGGGTTCGGCGGAAGCTGGAATATCCTGGATATTGTATCCCATGCAGGTCACCAATCCGCGCGCGCGTTCCGGCCATAGCGCCGCGAGGATGCAGGCGGCGCGGCCGCCCCAGTCATAGCCGCCCTGTACCGCGCGCTCAATCTCGAGCGCATCCATCAGTGACAACAAATCGTGCGCGAGCGCGGCTTGCTGGCCCGACCGCGGGGTCTCGGGACTAAGAAAGCGGGTCGGTCCATAGCCACGCAAATACGGCACGATGGTGCGCACGCCGGCGTCGGCGAGGCGCTCGACCACGTCATCGAACGAGCGCGGATCGTAGGGAAAGCCGTGCGACAGGATCGCCGGCGCGCCGTCCCCGGGACCGGCTTCCTCGTAGGCGATCTCCAACAGTTCGGTGCGAACGGTCTTGATCGGGCGGGCGGTCAATTGCCACCCAATAGGCGGCGCGCGATGATGTGCGCCTGGATCTCGGCCGCGCCCTCGAAGACGTTGAGGATGCGCGAGTCCACCAGCACCCGGCTCACCGGATATTCCTCGGCATAGCCATTGCCGCCGTGGATTTGCACCGCGTTGTCGGCACTGGCCCAGGCCACCCGTGCCGCCAGCAGCTTGGCCATGCCGGCCTCGAGGTCGCAGCGGTGTCCGGCGTCTTTCTCGCGCGCGGCATACCAGGTCAATTGGCGCGCCACCATGGTCTCGACGAGCATCCAGGCGAGCTTGCCGGAGACCCGGGGGAATTGGTATATGGCGCGGCCGAATTGCTTGCGATCCTGGGCATAGGCGAGGCCGAGTTCGAAGGCGCTTTGAGCGACGCCGGTGGCCCGCGCGGCGGTCTGTATGCGCGCCGACTCGAAGGTCGCCATCAATTGTTTGAAGCCCTCGCCTTCCTTCGCGCCGAGCAGGCAATCGGCGGGCACTTCGAAGCCGTCGAAGGCGATCTCATATTCCTTCATGCCGCGATAGCCGAGCACGTTGATCTCGCCGCCCTTCATGCCGTCGGCGGGGAACGGCGCCGCGTCGGTGCCGCGCGGTTTCGGCGCGAGCAACATCGACAGACCCTTGTAGCCGGGCTGGTCCGGATCGGTGCGCGCCAGCAAGGTCATCAGATCGGCGCGCGCGCCGTGGGTGGTCCAGGTCTTGGCGCCGGTCACCTGATAGACGTCGCCGACGCGCGCCGCGCGGGTCTTTAAGCTGCCGAGGTCGGAGCCGGTATCGGGCTCGGTGAACACCGCGGTGGGCAGCACCTTGCCGGACGCGATGTCGCCGAGCCAGCGCTCTTTCTGCGCCGCGGTGCCGTGCACGCGGATCAATTCGGCGGCAATCTCCGAGCGGGTGGCGAGCGAGCCGACGGCGAGCGATCCGCGGCACAGCTCCTCGGTGACCACGCACATCGCGACCTTGCCCATGCCCGAGCCGCCCCACGCCTCGGGGACAGTGAGGCCGAACACGCCGAGCTCGGCCATCTCGGCCACCACGGCGTCGGGGATCAGCCGATCCTCGCGGTGCCAGTCTTGCGCATCCGGGGCAATCCGCTCGTCGGAAAAGCGGCGGAACTGGTCGCGCACCACGACCAGCATTTCATCGTCGAGATCGGAGTCCGGCATGGTGCCGTCGGCGATGACGTCGGCGATCGCCGCGCGCACCGCCGCGCTATTGCCGCCAGAAATCAGCCGCGCGACCTCGGGGGTATAGAACGCATGCCAACTCTCGTCATCGATGCCGAGATCGCCGGGACGTACGATTTCGACCTGGCTCATCGCGATGCCACCGGTCATTTGCGCGAGATATTCGCCATATGCGGCCTGCAGTATGAGCTGCTCTAAGGTGCCGAGGCGACCGGAGGCCTCGAGCCGTTCGGCCCACGCCAGGATTTGCCGCAGTGCTTGGCCATAGGTCGCGTACCAGGCGTAGCCATGGGCGGCGAATTGGTTGGCGTCGAGCTTGGCGGCATCGACCCGCCCGCCCGCGCTGACCACTTGTTCGACCGCGCCACGCGCCGTGGCGATCAGCGCCTCGGCGGCGCTCAAGGCTGCACGACAGGTCGGAAGCAGGTCGCCGACAAACACGCTGTCGGGTGACGGCGAAAGCGCCGCGGTCGCGATCGGATCAGCCATGAGACCGTCCCTGTTTATTAGGCCTCGCGGGCTTCCTCGATGGTGCGCATGCCGGGCTTCTTGGCCTGGACGAGCACCGCCATATTGCCGGGCTGGTGTTTGTTGGCGAACATTTTCGCGTGCGCGCGCGGAATATCCTCCCACGCGAACACTTCCGACATGCACGGATCGATACGCCGCTCGATGACCAGGCGGTTGGCTTGCGCCGCTTGCTTCAAGTTGGCGAAATGGCTGCCCTGGATGCGTTTTTGCCGCATCCACACGAAGCGCGCGTCGAGGGTCAGATTGTAGCCCGTGGTGCCGGCGCAGAACACCACCATGCCGCCGCGCTTGACGACGAAGCACGACACCGGGAAGGTCTGCTCGCCGGGATGCTCGAAGACGAAATCTACATCGGTGCCCTTGCCGGTGAACGCCCAGATTGCCTTGCCGAAGGCGCGCACTTTCTTGGCGTATACGCCATAGGCCTCGGAATCGTCGACGTCGGGCAATTGGCCCCAACAATCGAATTCCTTGCGATTGATCGCGCCCTTGGCGCCGAGCGAGGCGACGAAGTCGCGCTTGTCATCGTCCGAGATCACCGCGATGGCATTGGCGCCCGCCGTGGCGATGAGCTGGGTGGCCATCGATCCCAAGCCGCCCGCCGCGCCCCACACCAACACATTGTGACCGGGCCGTAAAATGTGCGGGCGGTGGCCGAACAACATGCGATAGGCGGTCGCCAACGTCAGGATATAGCAACCCGACTCTTCCCAGGTCAGGTGACGCGGCCGCGGCATGACCTGTTGCGCCTGCACCCGGGTGAACTGGGCGAACGAGCCGTCCGGCGTCTCATAGCCCCAAATTCGCTGGCTGGCGCTGAACATCGGATCGCCGCCGTTACATTCCTCGTCGTCGCCGTCGTCCTGATTGCAATGGACGACGACTTCGTCGCCGACTTTCCAGCGGGTGACTTTTCTGCCGACCGCCCACACCACGCCGGCGGCGTCCGATCCGGCGATGTGATAGTCGGACTTGTGCACGTCGAACACCGAAATCGGCTTGCCGAGCGCGGCCCACACGCCGTTGTAATTGACCCCCGCCGCCATCACCAAAACCAGCACTTCGTGACTGTCGATGGTGGGCGTGTCGACGACCTCGACCTGCATCGCGGTCTCGGGCTCGCCGTGGCGTTCGCGACGGATCGCCCAGGCGTACATTTGTTTGGGTACGTGGCCGAGCGGCGGAATCTCGCCCATCTCGTAAAGGTCTTTAACGGGCTCCTCGGGAACCGGCTCCAAATTAGTAGCCGCCTCGGCCATACCATTGTCCTCCGTCAGCATGTGCTGTTATGCGCTGCACAAAATCGGGCCACGAACTGTGTTGATCTCGGACCGTTAAGTCAACAGGGCATTTATTTCATTAGCGAAATCAATAAGTCACGATTTACAACGTGTTGCTGCGCTGCAACAATGCCTATGCTAGGATCTTAACATGAATGGGGACACGCCAACAGCGCGCCAGCGCCCGTGGTTGATGCGGACCTATGCCGGTCATTCCTCGGTCGACGTCTCGAACCGATTGTTTCGCGAAAATCTGGCGCGCGGCCAGACCGGGCTGTCGATCGCCTTCGATCTGCCGACCCAGACCGGCTACGATTCCGACCAAGCGGCGGCGCTGGGCGAAGTCGGCAAGGTGGGGGTTCCGGTATGCCATCTCGGCGATCTCGAGCGTCTGTTGGACGGTATTCCGCTCGATCGCATGAACACTTCGATGACGATCAACGCCACCGCGCCGTGGCTGCTGGCGCTCTATACCGCGCTGGCCGACGCCCGCGGAATCGCGCGCGCATCGCTCACCGGCACGGTCCAGAATGATCTGATAAAAGAGTTTCTCGCGCGCGGCACGTATATCTTTCCGCCCGCGCCGAGCCATCGTTTGAGCGCCGATATCGTCGAATTTACCCTCGGCGAAATCCCCCAATGGAACCCCACCAATATTTGCTCGTACCACCTGCAGGAAGCCGGCGCGACTCCGGTCCAGGAGGTCGCGTTCGCGCTGGCCAACGCGATCGCGTTGCTCGATGCGGTGCGCGCGCGTGGCGATTTGACGGCGGAGCATTTCGCCGCCGTGGTCGGCCGGGTCAGTTTTTTCGTCAATGCCGGCATGCGGCTGGTCACCGAGATCTGCAAACTGCGCGCCTTTGCCCACCTGTGGGACGAAATCACCCGCGATCGCTACGGCGTCGAGGACGCCAAATTCCGCCGGTTCCGCTATGGCGTGCAGGTCAATTCGTTGGGGCTGACCGAGCAGCAGCCGGAAAACAACGTCTATCGCATCTTGATCGAGATGCTCGCCGTGGTGCTGTCGAAAGACGCCCGCGCCCGGGCGATCCAATTGCCGGCGTGGAACGAGGCGCTCGGCCTGCCGCGGCCGTGGGACCAGCAATGGAGCCTGCGGGCGCAACAGATCGTCGCCTGCGAGACCGATATTCTCGAATTCGACGACATCTTCACCGGCTCCGAGGTCGTCGAAGCCGAGACCGCGCGGATCGCCGGCGAAGCGCGCGCCGAGGTGGCGGCGATCGAGGCGATGGGCGGCGCGCTGGCGGCGGTCAAATCCGGTTATATGAAGCAGGCGCTGGTGGTCTCGAACGCCCGGCGTATCGCCGCGATCGAGACCGGCGAGCGCACCGTGGTCGGAGTCAACGCCTATCAAGACGGCGCGCCGAGCCCACTGGCGGACGACGCGTCGGCGTTTCAGCAAGTCGATGAGGCCGCGACCGCCGACCACCTCGCACGCCTCGCGGCGTGGCGCGAGGATCGCGACTACGGTGCCGTGCGGCACACCCTCGAGTCGCTAGGCCAGGCGGCGCGGGACGGTACCAACATTATGGAAGCGTCGATTGCCTGTGCCAAGGCGGGTGCCACCACCGGCGAATGGGCCGATGCCCTGCGCGCCGTCTTTGGCGAGTATCGCGCGCCCACCGGGGTCGCCTCGGCGCCGTCTGCCGGGGCCGCCTCCGAACGCTTCGTCGAGGTCAGGGCGGCGGTCGGCGCCTTGACCGAGCGCCTCGGGCGGCCGCCGCGTATTCTGCTCGGCAA
This sequence comes from Alphaproteobacteria bacterium, assembly GCA_047517485.1. Taxonomy (GTDB): domain Bacteria; phylum Pseudomonadota; class Alphaproteobacteria; order UBA7887; family UBA7887; genus JAKZSU01. The sequence goes on along the minus strand of JAKZSU010000214.1, from coordinate 6,211 downwards.
GCCCGGCCTCGACGGTCATTCGAACGGCGCCGAGCAGATCGCGGTGCGCGCCCGCGATTGCGGTTTCGAAGTGATCTACGACGGCATCCGCCGCACCGCGGAACAGATCGTCGAGGCGGCGGTCCAGGAAGATGTCGATCTGGTTGGCCTGTCGGTGCTCTCCGGCGGCCACCTTGGCTTGGCGAGCGACATTCTCGACCGCCTACACGCCGCCGACGCGGGCGATATTCCGGTGGTGGTGGGCGGCATCATCCCCGCCGCCGATGCCGTAAAGCTCAAGGCCGCGGGGGTCGCCCGTGTGTTCACCCCGAAGGATTACGACCTCACCCTCGTCATCGCCGACCTTCTGGCCCTGGTGGAATCCCGCGCCGCCGCCGCTTGACGGTCCAAACCGCCGCGTCTATATCCAGTTTCATGTGTGAACGACTGCTCAACGCTCGACTTAGCGCCGCGCGGCGAATTAGCCGCCCGGTCCCTGTATGGGGCCGGGTCTTCGCCCGCGTATGCCGTTTTGTCGAGATTGAGGAGTCCGTTCGCCATGTCCATCCCTGACCGATCCACCGCATTTCCATCCAATCATGCGCCGGCCGCCGGTTCGGCGTGCTTCTCTATTCATGCCTTGTGCGCGCCGGGAACTTTGCCGCGTCTGCTCGCGCCGTTCGCGCAGCGCAGTATCGTGCCGGATCGCTGGCACAGCATCGTTTCAAAAAATGACGAACTTCAAGTCGATGTGCAGGTCCACGGCTTGGCAAACCGTGACGCGGACCTCATCGCCGCCAAGTTGCGCGCCCTGATCGACGTGCGGACGGTTCTGACCTGCCGAAAAAGTTAACCGGCCGCGTCGAGTAGCGCGCCGACGACCTTGTGTTTGAGGTCGATACCGACGCCGCATTTGCACCCCGGGCAGTCGCGGCAAGCATCGAGGCCGAGATCGCGCGCGACCTCGAGCGCGTCGTCTTTCTGCTGCGCGGTCGCGACCGGGTCGAGGCGGATCCGTTGCAGCTTGAGCAGCGAGAACGGATTGCCCCAGCGATAGGCGTCGTGTTCGTCGCGCTGATCGGCGCCGTCGATGAAGTTACCCGCGTGCATCGGACAGCCGTCGAGACACGCGTAGCATTCGATGCACGCGGTGAGTTCGTGATAATCGTCGGGCGCGGGCACATCGAGATCGTTGCCGCGCACCATATCGGGCAAGCGACCGCGCATTTGCCGCGCGATACCGTCGCGGCGCACCACCATGTCGCGCAGCACCGGCAGGGTCGCCTGCGCGCTCAAAGTGTCGCCTTCGCGAACCCGCGACCGACAGCCCACCCGCGGTCGGCCATTGATGTCGATGGTGCACAGCCCGCAGGTGCGATTGCGACAGCCGTAGCGGTGCGACAGGTCGCGGATTTCGGTGTCTTGCGCCTGCAACAGAACGTCGAGCGCCATCGGCCGTTCGCCGTCCTCGCGCGGGACATACTCAAATGCGATGGTTTCCGCGACGCCGTCGCGGTTGAGGATGAGTTTGACCTTCACGCGGAGGCGCCTTCGGTCACCGCCTCGGGCGCCTCGCGCCGTCCCATGGTGGCGATGTAGCGCCGCTCGAGAATCCGGTCCTGCAGCGTGAGCGGCAGCAGCCGGATCATCCGCAGCTTCACCTTTCGCAACTGATCGCGATAAAGGTAGGTAAGCAACTGGCGCATCGGCGTACGCGGATGGGCGACGTGACCAACCTGCCAAGCCCCGTCCGCGCCGCGCCGGATCACCACCGAACGTGGCTTGTCGAACAGCAGCGACGCCTGCCGCCCGTCGAGCCGAACATGGCCGCCCAGACTCTCCTTGCGATCGAGAGAGGCCAGTGTCACTGCCTCCGCCGCATCGAGCATGTTGGTGAGCTCGATATGATCGATGAAGGTTTGGTTCCACAAGGCGGCGCTGGAAATCGTCGCCCGCTCGGCGCGGGCGCGCAACGAAGCGAGCCGCTCGCGCATGGTCTCCAAGCCATCGCGGGTGCGCGCCGGGCCGATCCGCTCCCAACATTCTTTTTGCAGTTCGCGGATCAGCGTCGAAGGGCTTTCGCCGCCGGTTCGGCCAAGCCGGCTCGCGTAGCCGTCGCGGGTGCGCTCGATCGCCGCCATGCGGGCCTCGGACGAGGCGGCGGCCGAAAATCGCCCCCTCCGACAGCGACGTCGAGCCCAAGCGGTTGGAGCCGAACAAGCCGCCCATCGCCTGGCCGGCGGCGAACAGGCCGCGCACCGGCGCGCGACCGTCATCGGTCGTCGCCACACAGTCGGCGTCGACCCGCACCCCGCCCATCATGTAATGGGCGCCGGGCCGGACTTCCCAGGACTCCTGGCATTTCGCCGCCTTCTTACCCATTGCTTGGCGCACCGTCGCCATGACGCGAGGCAGCGCATTGAATAGAAACGTCTCGAAATAGGGCCCCGACCGCGGCGCCTTGACGTTCGCGGTGAGGTCGAGATAGCAGCCGCCGCGCGCGGTGCCCTTGCCGTCGGCGACGGCGCGCACGATCGCCGCCGAGCATTCGGCGCGGGTGCGCAGCATCACCCCATCCAAAATCAGTTTGCCGTGCGCATCGCGCAGCACCCCGAGGAACCCGGCGGTCGCCGGCTCGCCGGCGAGCAGGCCCTCATACGCCGGCGGATAGGTGATGCAGAACGGGAGGAACTGGAGCTGCTCCATGTCGATCAGATCGGCACCGGCGCGCGCGGCGACCGCGAACGAGTCGCCGGTATTGCCGCGCATGCCGTCGGTCTTGGGGAAAAACAGCGTGTTCAACCCACCCGAGGCGATCACCACCGCCTGGGTTCGCACAGCGACGAAACGTCCGCGCGCGGCGTCGTAGATCAGCGCGCCGACCACTTCCGGGCCGCCGTCGCCGTCGTCGTCGAGGGTGATCGCATCGAGAAACCACGCGTCCTCGAGATAATCGACCCCGGCGCCCTCGATGATCGCGTTCCACGCCGCGTGACCGAACGCGATACCGCCATTGCGATGACCGATCGAGCGGCGATGGGTGTGGCCGCCGAGCGCGATCGGCAGTGTTTTCGCGGTGCCCTTGGCATCGTCGATGGTCGGCCGCAACCCTTGCCGACGCAGCCAGTCATAAGCGGCCTCGGTGTCTTCGGCGAAGGCCTCGGTGATCGCCGGGTCGTTGAGATTATCGCCGGCGACCCGGAGATTCTCCGCCAAAACTTCTTCGGTGTCGCTGTCCTCGCCGCTGCCGCGCACTGTGATAATGCCCTCGGAAATCTTGGTGTCCGAGCAGCCGATCGGATCCTTGCTGACGACTAGCACGCTGGCGCCGGCTTCCGCCGCGGCATTTGCCGCCGCCCCCCCCCCCCCGGCACCGCCGGAGCCGACCACGACTACATCAATGTCCCGCCATTCGGTCTCGATGGGCACGCGTGCGCTCCCCATCCTAAAGCTTATCGATCGGCGGCATGGTCTGCTGCGCCGATACGCGTTCGGTCATGCGCTCCAGCCAGGCCGCGAGCGCTGGGTTATTGTCGATTATTTCTCGCCCCTCGGTGGTGAAGTTTACGTAGAACAGCGGCGCGTACAGGAATAGATCGGCGAGGGTCACCGCATCGCCGGCGAGGTAGGGCCGATCGCTCAAGGCTGCGGCCAATACACCCGCTTGATACTCGATCTCGGGGATTGATTCGGCGACCAGGGTCTCGTTCGCCGTGCGGCCCTGCATCGGCGCGACCAAGCGTTCGAACACCAACTTGCGGACCATCGAGGCGTAAAAATAATCCAAGGTCGCGCTGATCCATTGATGCATGACCGCCCGGGTGCGCGCATCCGTCGGCTGCAGCGCCGGACCGTCGAAAACGGTGTCGAGGTATTTGGTGATCGCCAGGGTCTCATAGAGCAGGAAATCATCGTGGCGCATCGCCGGAATCTTGCCGAACGGATGGGTCTCGCGAAATTCGGGCGCATGGTGATCGACCGGATCGAGGGTGAACGCGATGCCCTTTTCCTCGAACGCCATGCGCGCCGTGCGGGTGTAGGTGCTGAAGGGATTGCCGTAGACGATGGGGTCGGTCATGGCGCGTCCTATTGGAATTATCCAGCCTTGGTTTTATTCGTAGCCCACCATAGCCCGGACCTCGGCGGAAGTCTTGCCGGCCTGGCGTTGGCTGCGGATCGTCGTCGCCCGATTGCGCTTGGCCAGGCGCACGCCGTTCGAGTCGGTGATCAGCGGATGATGGTGCCAAACCGGCGGCTCGACCCCGAGCAGGGCCTGGATCAGGCGGTGAATATTGGTCGCGTGAACCAGGTCGTCGCCGCGGGTGACCAGGGTGACGCCCTGGAGATAATCGTCGACGGTCACCGCCAAATGATAACTCGTCGGCACGTCCTTGCGCGCCACCACGACATCGCCGGCGGCGGTCGGGTCGGCATTTTGCAACCCCAAGCCGCGATCGGTCCAGTCGAAGTCACCGGTAATCGCGACCGCCTTGCTCATGTCGAGCCGCCAGGCGTGCGCCTTGCCCATCAAAATGCGCTGCTTACGCTCCTCGAACGAGAGCGCCCGACAGGTTCCCGGATAATGCGGCCCGTCGGGGCCGTGCGGCGCCTCGTCGGCGTGCTCGATCTCGAGGCGAATTTCGCTGCGGGTGCAAAAACACGGATAGATCACGCCGAGCTCGTCTAGCCGGGTAAGCGCCGCCGCGTAATCCTCCATGTGCTCCGACTGGCGGCGCACCGGCTCGTCCCACGCGAGCCCCAGCCAGCGCAAGTCCTCGAATATCGCGTCTTCGAATTGCGGCCGACAGCGGCCGCGATCGATATCCTCGATGCGGAGGATGAACCGTCCCCCAGTCTCCCGCGCCGCGTTCGCCGCGAACAGCGCGGCATAGGCGTGGCCGAGATGCATCAGCCCGGTCGGGCTCGGCGCGAAGCGGGTGACGAAGGGGGGTGCGTCAGACAAGCCTGTCTCGGTCTCTGTTAGATTTCATCCACTAATATCGAATTAGCCGATGCCACTGAGGAAAATAGAGACCGCTTGATTATAGGCCGCGGTCTGTTCGAGATGCGGCGTGTGCGAGGCGTTGTTGAAGATCCGCACCTCGCCGTCGGCCACCAGCTTGGCATAGCGGTACATGGTCATCGGTGGCGCTTCGTCGAACTCGCCGCAGGTAAACAGGATCGGCGAGTCGATCCGCGCGAGATTTCCACTGCCGTCATAGCTCCTGAGCGATCCCGTCGCGTTGAACTCGGTTTCTCCCCACATGGTGACGTAGAGACTGAAATTGCCCTTGTCGAGGCTCGCGGTGAGCGCCGCCGGCCACGGCGACAAGCGGCACAAATGACGTTCGTAGAACACCCGAACCGCCGCTTGATACGCGTCGGACTGCAGCGTTCCCGCGCGCTCGTGCTGCTCGAGCGTGGCCAGCACACGCGGCGGCAGCAGACGGCGCCAGCGCCGGTTGTCCTCGACCCAACGCGCCGCGCTGATCAACGGGCTAGCGAGGACGCAGCCGAGCACGGTGTTGCGGCTGACCGCGGCATATTCGATGGCGACCGCGCCGCCCCAGGAATGTCCCAAGATGTGGAACTGGGTGAGCCCCAGGGCGCGTTTGATCGACTCGATCTCGGAGACGAAGCGCGGCAAGCGCCAATTAGCCGGATCGCCGGGCCGGTCGGATAGACCGCAATCGAGCTGGTCGTAAAAGATCACCGGGCGGTCGCGCCCGAGTGCCTCGAGCGGCAGCAGATAGTCGTGGCTGAATCCGGGGCCGCCGTGAATGATGAGCAGCGGCGCACCAGGGCCGCTGCCGGCCACCCGGTACCAGATTTCGCCGCCTCGAACCGAGAGGCGCCCTTCGCCTTCGGGCAACGCGGTGAACGCACCGTCTTCGCCGCGCACGCTTCTGACCGCGCCATCGTCTGCGCAGGCGCTCGCCAATAGCGCGCCGCCCGCCGCCGCTCCGGTTAAGAACCCACGTCTGGTTATGCCGCTCATCCGCTGTTGATCTCCTCGGCCCAACTGACCAACTCTGTTTATGACGACGCCCAGGTCATGTCCACGGCCGAGCGCTCCGGCCGCCGTATTAGATAAATAGGGTATCCACTTCGCTCTCGTGATGTCAATATGTTGGGATGGCGAACCCGGCATCCCATCCCGAAGGCGGGGTCGACTACCCGCGCACCCTGACTGAATTCGACGCGTGGTTCGTGTCGGAGACGGCGTGTGCGG
>JAKZSU010000213.1:0-28676 GCA_047517485.1 Alphaproteobacteria bacterium | reverse complement strand
CGGATCTTCAAATCCTACGAAGACATCGTCGCGCTGTGCTGCCAAGCCTGGAACAACCTCATCGACCAACCATGGAAGATCATGTCCCTCGGCATGCGCAAATGGGCGCATGGGTTCTGATCAATGACCGTTGGTATGAGGGCCTCGCGCCTAATTGAATGGCCTAATGGCCGATATGAGACTAGCATAACGGTTGGGAGATGGTTGCCACGGTGCCGTATTGGACGCATCGCGGCAGGGGAGAGTGGAACGTGATGGACGCAAAAATTCGGCTCTGTGCCGCAATCACACTCGCCTTTGCGCTGGTTGCCTGTAAGCACGAGAATCAGTCGGTCGTCGATACCCCCGATGACCCGCGCGGCGTCTGGTTCGTCAACGACCCGACGTCCACCGCGAGCATCGATCATTCGGTGTGGGATGATTTTTTGCTGAAGTATCATCATCAGAACCCCTACGGCGACCGGGTGAACATGATCGATTACGACAATGTCAAACTCGACGACTTGCGGTCAATCCAAGACTATGTCAGCGGGCTCGCCAAGCTGCCGATCGGCGACTATAACCGCGACGAGCAATATGCCTACTGGATGAATATGTACAACGCGGCGATCGTCAGCATGGTGGTCGATCGGGTTGTGGCTGATGGGGTTGCGACCGGTTCAGTGCTTCAGATCCGCGGACCCGGGCTCAATGTCGTCGGACCGTGGCTCAAACGCGTGGCCGCGGTCTACGGCAAACCGGTCAGCTTCAACGATATCGAACATTACATTCTCCGGGTCGCCTTCATCGACATGGAAATGCTGGTCCATTACGGCATCAATTGCGCCTCCAAGGGCTGTCCGCCGCTCGCCGCGCGCGCCCACACCGCGGAAAATTGGCGCGACAATTTAGCCGAGGGCGCGCACCAATACATCAATTCCCCGCACGGCCTGCGCATCGAGGACGGCCAGCTCTATACCTCGAAAGTCTATCACAGCTGGTTCAAGGAGGATTTCGGCGGCACCGATGCGGCTGTGATCGCGCATTTCATGGAGTATGCCGAGCCCGAACTCGCCGAACAGCTCGCGGGCATGACCAAGATCGCCGGCGACCATTACGACTGGCGGCTCAACAGGATGGACAGCGATACCGCGGTGAGCCAACGCCAGTGATCGGGACGCCCGGCCACAAGATCACCCTGCCATTCCCGAATTTTTTCGGCCTCTGCGCGCTATTTCTCGTCGTGACGCGCCTGATCGCGCCCGCCGCCGCCGCGCCCGCCGCCGAATTGTGGGACCGCTGGCTGCCGCAGGACCCGCAATCGCGCATCGTCGTCGATCATTACGAGTGGGACCATATGCTGCAGACCTATCTCGTGGCCGCCGACGATGGCATCAATCGGTTCGACTATGGCGCCGTGAGCGCGCACGATCGGGCGACTTTTCTCGGCTATCTCGACGCCTTGGCCAAGGTGCCGATCAGTCAATGCCGGCGCGACGAACAGCTCGCCTATTGGATCAATCTCTATAACGCGCTGACCGTGCGGGTGGTGCTCGATCACTATCCCGTCGACTCGATCCTCGACATCGACATCTCTCCGGGATTTTGGTCGAAGGGGCCGTGGCAGCGCAAATTATTCACCGTCGAAGGCGAGGCGGTCAGCCTCGACGATATCGAACACGCGATCTTGCGGCCGATCTGGCGCGATCCGCGCCTCCATTACGCGCTCAATTGCGCCTCGATCGGCTGTCCCGAGCTCAATCCGGTCGCCTTTACCGCTGATAATGCCGAGCGCCTGCTCGACGAAAGCGCGCGCGCCTATATCAATCACCCGCGCGCCGTCGATATAACCCCGCGCGGGGTCGAGTTGTCGAAACTCTATAGCTGGTACAGCGACGATTTCGGCGCCAACAGGGCCGAGATTTTCGCCCATATTCGAACCTACGCCGAACCCGCGCTGGCGGCCGCGCTGGCAGACGACACGCGTATTCGCGGGTATCAATACGACTGGGAACTCAATGACGTCCGATGAGCGACCGCGACCGGCGTGGCGCCGGTTTCTCCCGCTTATCGTTATCGTCGCCGCGATCGCCCTGGTTTTCGGCCTCGGGCTCGACGACTACCTCAGCTTCGACGCCTTGCGCGACAATCATGACCGGCTGCGCGACTTTGTCGCCGTCCATGGCATCGCCGCCGCCGCCGGCTATATCGCGCTTTACACCGTCGCGGTCGCGCTGTCCCTGCCCGGCGCGACGTTTCTGACCCTAGCCGGCGGATTCATGTTCGGTGCGGTGATTGGCGCAAGTATGGCGGTGATTGGCGCGACCGCGGGCGCGACGGTGATTTTTCTGATCGCCAAAACGGCGTTGGGTAATGCCCTTCGTGACCGCGCCGGCGCCAGCCTCAAACGCATGGAGGATGGGTTTCGCGCGAACGCGCTGAACTACCTCCTGGTGCTGCGGCTGATCCCGCTGTTTCCCTTCTGGCTGGTCAATCTGGTCCCGGCGTTTCTCGGGGTGCCGCTGAGAACCTATGTATTGGGCACTTTCATCGGCATCATCCCCGGCACCTTCGTCTATTGCCTGGCCGGCGCCGGCCTGGGCGAGATCTTCGCCTCCGGCGAGGAATTCTCGGTGAAATCGATCCTGACCCCAACGATGATCGGCGCACTAGTCGGGCTCGCGGTGCTTGCAATGTTGCCGATTGTCTATAAGCGGTACCGCAAGACCAGCCCCTAATACGCCCCTCAAAGAGCCTCACCCATGTCCGATGCGGTCATTCGAGTCGATGATTTGACCAAGCGCTTTGGCGCGGTCACCGCGGTCGAGCGGGTATCGTTCGCGGTGCCGGGCGGACAGACGGTGGGGCTGCTCGGCGGCAACGGCGCCGGCAAGACGACGACCTTGGGGATGCTGCTCGGGTTGATCACCCCGAGCGCCGGGGCGATTACCGTGCTCGGGGTCGATATGCGCCGCCACCGCTACCGCGCGCTGCCGCGGATGAATTTCTCCTCGCCTTATGTCGATGTCCCGCACCGGCTTACCGTGCGCGAAAATCTCACCGTCTACGGCCACCTCTACGGCCTCGCCGCGGTGGCCCGGCGGATTGCCGCCTTGGCTGACGACCTGGCGCTGTCCGATCTTCTTGACCGAACGGTCGGGACACTGTCGGCGGGGCAGAAAACAAGGGTTGCGTTGGCGAAAGCGCTGCTCAACGAGCCGGCTTTGCTGCTGCTCGATGAGCCCACCGCGTCGCTCGATCCGGATACCGCCGACACCGTGCGGAGCTATCTCGAGGACTATCAGGCCAGGAGCGGCGCCACCATTCTGCTCGCCTCGCACAATATGGCGGAGGTCGAACGACTGTGCGCCGACGTGGTCATTCTCAAGGCCGGCACGGTGGTCGATCACGACACACCGGCCGCCTTGTTGAGCCGCTACGGGCGCGACACCATGGAGCAAGTCTTTCTCGATATCGCGCGCGACCGCGCCGCGCCGGGCGGGCAAAAATAATGCTCGCGGCACGCCGCATCTGGGCGATGGTGTTGCGCAACTTCTATCTCATGCGCGGCTCGTGGCCGCGGGTTCTCGATCTGATCTATTGGCCCACCCTGCAGATGACCTTGTGGGGCTTTATCACCCTGTTTTTCCTCGAACATTCGAGTTGGGTGGCGCAAGCGGCCGGGGTCTTGCTGTCCGCGGTGCTGCTGTGGGACGTGCTGTTTCGCGGCCAGATCAGCCTGTTCCTGAGTTTTCTCGAGGAAATGTGGTCGCGCAATCTCGGTCATTTGCTGGTCAGCCCGCTGCGCCCCCTGGAACTCGCCGCGGCACTGGTGGTGACCAGCCTGGTGCGCACCCTGATCGGGGTCGGCGGCGCGGCGGTCCTGGCGATCTTGCTGTTCGATTTCTCGATCTTCGATTTGGGTCTGCCGCTGGCCGCCTATTTCGTCAATTTGATCGCCTTGGGCTGGTCGCTCGGCCTGGTGGTCAGCGGCCTGGTGCTGCGCTTTGGTCAAGGCGCCGAGGGGCTGGCCTGGGCAGTGGTTTTCCTGATTCAGCCTGTGAGCGGCGTTTATTATCCGATTTCCGTGCTTCCCGATTGGCTGCAAATCATCGCCGCCGCGCTGCCCTCGTCGCACGTATTCGAGGGCATGCGCGCGCTGTTGATCGAGGAGACCTTCCGTGCCGACTTGCTGGCCAACGCGATCGCGCTCAACGTGATTTGGCTCGCCGCCGGCATCGGACTTTTCCTCTATGCGGTGCGCCTCGCCCGCGACAAGGGCCTGATTCTACAGATGGGAGAATGACGTGAGTGACGACGACGAGACCACGGTGACGCGCTGGTGGTGGGTCCGCCACGCCCCGGTCACGGTCAATAACGGCCGCATGTATGGCGCGTCGGACCCGGTCGCCGACCTCGACGACCCGGAGAGTTATGCCAAGCTCGCCGCTGTGCTGCCACGGGACGCGATCTGGGTCACCAGTCACTTGCGGCGCGCCAAGGACACCGCGGCGACGATCCGCGCCAACGGCCTCGATGGCGCCGAGCCCCTGGTAGACGCGGCATTCGGCGAACAGAATTTCGGCGATTGGCAGGGCCAACGCTATGACGACCTCGCGGTTCGCACCGACAAGCCGTTGCACCGGTATTGGTTCACCTCCCCCGACCATTTACCGCCGGGCGGCGAGACTTTTGCCGATCTGGTGGCGCGCGTGGTGGCGGGAATCGACCGCCTGACCGACCGCCATGCGGGACGCGACATTGTCGCGGTCGCCCATGGCGGGCCGATTCGCGCGGCGATCGGCCATGCCCTCGGCCTCGACGCCGACGGCGCGCTCGGTTTCGTCACCGATAATCTGTCGGTTACCCGACTCGATCGTGTGGTCAGCCCCTATCCCGGACCGCCATGGCAGGTTCACTACATAAATCGGGCCCCTCGGTGGATTTCTTAAGTCGAAATGTGATAAACTCCGCTTTAACCATTTTGTAGTAACGATGAATCGCTACTACGGCATGACCCAAATTACGGAGCGGATGCAGCCATGACTTTACAGCGACGGTCCCGACCGCGCCGCGCCTCCTGGGCGTTGGCCGGCGCGCTTGGTTTCCTCGCCGCCCTTGCGATCCCCGGTACGGCGGCGGCGAACGATGCGCAAAAACTGATCGACGACTCGGCGGCGATGGTGCGAACCATGCTCAGCGAGCAGGAGTGGACGGATTTTTACACCGCCTTCAAGAATGCCAAGGCGGTTATCCTGATACCCGATTTTCTCGAAGCCGGATTTTTCATCGGCGGCGCCGGCGGCCAATGCCTGATCATCGCGCGGAGCGGCGAAAGCGGAGCGTGGTCCGCGCCGTCGTTCTGCATGATCGGCGAGGCCAGCGTGGGCTTTCAGATCGGCTTTCAGAAGTCCGAGATGATCATGCTGGTGATGAACGACGCGGCGCTCGAGGAGATTGCCGGCGGCACCGCGAAATTCGGCGGCGACGCCGGGCTCGCGATCGGCCTGATCGGCGCCAGTGTCAAGGGCGCGACGACGCTCAATTTCGACACCGACATCTACGCGTTCTCGCGCAATCAGGGGCTTTACGGGGGAATCGTCCTCGACGCCGGCTGGATCGGTCCGGACAGCGACTATAATCAGGCCTATTACGGGCGGGCGGTCACCGCGCGTCATATCCTGATCGATCGTCGCGTCGCCAATCCGGCGTCGGTACCGTTGATCGCGGCGCTGGAGACGCCAAACTCTTAAACCGCGAGTCTAGCACCAAGCGCCACGAGCACCAGCACGGCAACCAAAAGTGTCGCGCGCGCGATAAGCCGGGCGGCGGCGGTAATGTCGCCGGGCTTGGCGCGGCCGCGGCCGCCGCCGATCCAGGGCGCATCGACGATCCTCGCGGTGTAGCGCCGCGGACCGCCGAGGGCGAGATCGAGTGCCCCGGCGAGCGCCGCCTCGGGCCACGCGATGCCTTTGTTTTGCCGCACCACGCCAAGCGCGCCGGCAACGCCTCCGTCGGTGCCCGCGGCCGCGAATGCGAGCAGGCCACCGGCGAGCCGCACGGGCACAAAGGCGAGCAACGCCAGGGCGGTGCGTATCGGCGCGCCGAAAGCGCTATGCTCCGGGTCCCGGCCGCCGGCGACCCGGCACAAAGTCAAGACCAGCCACCAAACCAGCATGCCGGCGACACCGAACACCACATAGGCGAGAATTGGCGCGACCCATTGGCGCACGAAATTGTCCGCCGCCGCCTCGATACCGACGCGCGCCAGGGCATAATCGTCGAGATGCACCGGATCGCGTGGCGTGAGCACCGCCAGCGCCGCCTCGGCGCCCGCCCGATCCCCCGCCGCCAGAAAGCGGCCGAGTTCGACCAGCGCGAGATAGGCCTCGCGCTGGTCGATCAGAGTGGTCACCAGCAGCAGTACCAAGATCGACATCAACGGATCGCTCGCGGCCAGGCGGTCGAAGCCAAACCCGACGGCTCCCGCCGCGACCACGAGGACCGCCAGCGCCAGGGCGCCCCGGATTGCGCGCGCCCGTGCGCTGCGCCGATTGAGGCGGGCATCGCACCACCGGGCCAGGCGGGTCAACGCGGATTGCGGATGCCAGCGCCATCCCCGGCGGCGAATCGGCGCGCCGAGATAAAAATCGAGCACCATCGCGACGAGCAAGATGATCAGCGATTCGGGAGACATGGCGACGCGTTTAGTGTCATTCGGAAGCTCTGCCGAGTTCTTCCGCGAGCCGCTGGTGATTCTCCTTGATGGCGTAATCGGCGGCGGCTTTTCCCTCGCCGTCGACCAAAGTCGCATCGCCGCCGCTGCGCAGCAGGATACTCACCACCTCGCCGCGCCCGGCGAGCGCGGCCCACATCAATCCGGTGCGGCCGCGACCGTCGCGCGCATCGACATCGGCGCCTTGGGCGATCAAATAGGTGACCATGGCCGACGCACCGTGAAACGCCGTCCACATCAGCGAGGTCCGGCCAATTTCGTCGCGCGCCTCGATATTCGCGCCCGCCGCCAGCGCCATTTCGACCAAGCGAATATTTTTGTTGCGCGCGCCGGTCAGCAGCCTTAGGTCGTCGCGACCGCCGGCATCGGCGGGCAAGGAAAACTGCACAGACAGCAATAGGACGAGTAGAATGCGCACCATAGTGACCAGCCTGGTTAACGAATCACGATGCGGCGAACTATAGACCAGCGCGGCGAACGCCGAAATCGCCGTCGCAGCGGACTCCGGCAATGAATCGGATTTACGTGTGGGGCCTGGTGGTCGCCGCGCTGATCGCGTTGCTGCTGTCGATCGCCGGTCAACGCGGCATGCTCGGCGAGCGCCCGGCGCCGCAAGCCGAGAAAGAAGGGGTGGCGCTGATTGGTGGGCCGTTTGCCCTGGTCGATGGCAACGGCGCGACCATCACCGAGCGGGATTTCGCCGGCCGCCACATGCTGGTCTCATTCGGATTTACCTCGTGCCCCGATGTCTGCCCGACCCTGCTGATCACCGTCGGCCAGACCCTCGACGCGCTCGGCGACGACGCGGCGGCGCTCCAGGCGCTGTTCATCACCGTCGATCCAGAGCGCGATACCCCCGACGTGGTGGCCGCGTATGTGAAGAATTTCCATCCCGATCTGGTCGGCCTGAGCGGCTCGGTGGAGCAAGTGGCCGCCGCCGCCGCCGCCTACCGCATCTATTATGCGAAGGTGCCCAATCCGGACGCGGCGGCGGGCGATACCCTCGACTACAGTATCGATCACAGCGCCTATCTCTATTTGATGGGTCCCGACGGCGCCTACCTCAGCCACTTCACCCATCGCACGACGGTCGAGGAAATCGTCGCGGTCATTCGCGGCGCGCTCGGATGAGCTGCTTGCTGCTTATTCTGGCGACGCTCGCCACATTCGCCAGCCCCTGCCTCGCCGGCTCGGTCGACCTGTCGATGGCGTGGGCACGCGCCACCCCCGGCGCCGCCACCAATGGCGTGGTCTATCTCGACGTGGTCAATCGCGGCGCGGCGACGGCGATCGTCGGCGCCGAGACCATGGTCGCCAAAAGCGCCGGATTGCACACCCACATCGTCGACGGCGATATCATGCGTATGCGGCCGGTGGACGCTATTCCGCTTGCGCCCGGCGCGACAGTGACGTTCGCGCCCGGCGGATTGCACATCATGCTCAAGGGGCTCGCGCGGCCGCTGGTCGAGGGCGACCGTTTCGCGCTGACCTTGATTTTTGACGACGGCACGGCTCGCACCGTCGACGTCGCCGTCGGATCGATCGCCGCGATGGCCGCGCCCAGTGCGCCCAGTCATGATGGACATTGATACGCGGGACGTTTTGCCCGCTGTCGTCCGGCGGCGCTCGCGGCGCGCGCGGCGTCTGAGTTTGCGTATCGATTCGGCGGCCGGCGTGGCCGAACTGGTCATGCCGCTGGGGATCTCCGAGGCCGCCGCCGAGCGCTTCGCCGACCAGCACCGCGACTGGATCGCCGCCCGGCTCGGCGAACTCCCGGCGCGTCATCGCTTCGCCGACGGCGCGGCGGTGCCGGTCCTCGGCGAGAGTTTGCGCATCCGCCACGACGCGAACGGCCCGCGCGCGCCGCGGCGCGATGCCGACGCCGCGGTGCTGGTTGTCGGCGGTCGAGGCGACCAGCTGGCGGCGCGGATCGAGACCTGGCTTCGCGAAGTCGCGCGCGGCGCGCTGCTCGACGCGGCAACAGACCACGCGGACGCCCTGGGGCGACCGCTGCAAGGGATCCGCATCAGCGATCCGCGCACCCGGTGGGGCAGTTGCTCGCCGCGCGGAATTCTGTCGTTTTCGTGGCGCCTGGTCTTGGCGCCGCCGTGGGTTCTCGATTATGTCGCGGCGCACGAGGCGGCGCATTTGCGTGAAATGAACCACAGTCGGCGGTTCTGGGCCCTGGTCGAGGACCGCATTCCGGATTACCCGCGCGCCCGCGCCTGGCTTAGCGAACACGGCCCGGGTCTGCACCGCTACGGCGGGTAACGGTTCATGAAGTCGCGCCACAGATGCGCCGGCAGGCTGCCGCCGGTGACCCCATCCATTGGGGTCGCGTCGTCATTGCCGAGCCACACGCCGGCGACCAGGCCCGCACGGTAGCCGAGAAACCAGGCATCGCGGAAATCCTGGCTGGTGCCGGTCTTGCCGGCGGTGGGGACATCGAGCGCGGCGCGACGGCCGGTGCCAGTGGTCACCGCGGCATGAAGCATCATCGACAGGGTCTCGGCCACCGCGGCGGGCAACACGCGGCCCAAGCCGGAGCCCTCGCGGCGATAGACCACACGGTCATCGCGGCCGCGGATTTCCGCTATCCCGTGCGGCAACACACCGGTGCCGCCATTGGCGACCACCGCATAGGCGCCGGTGAGATCGATCAGCGACACCTCGCCGACACCCAGCGCGACACTTGGCGTTGCCGCCAGCGCGCCGCCGATACCGAGACGACGCGCGGTGTCGAGTACCACGCCGCGGCCAACCCGCTCGGTGAGCTGAACCGCGACGCTGTTGCTCGAATGCGCCAAGGCCTCGGTAAGCGTGATCGATCCGCGATAGGTACCGCCATAGTTGCGCGGCTGCCAACCGTCGATGTCGATCGGTGCGTCATCGACCTTATCGTCCGCGGCCAGCCCCGCTTCAAGCGCCGCCGCATAGACCGCGATCTTGAACGCCGAACCCGGTTGGCGCCGCGCTTGAACCGCGCGATTGAACTGGCTCGCGGCATAGGATCGGCCACCAACCATGGCGCGCACCGCGCCGTCGGGGCTCATCGCGACAAGCGCGGCTTGGCCGACGTTCTTGGCCGCGCCGACGTCGCCGAGCAAGGCCGCGACCGCGCGCTCGGCGGCGATCTGGGCGCTGGGGCGTAAGGTCGTGACGACCACCATGTCTTCCGCCGGGCGGCCGATATAATCGGCCAGGCGGTCGCTGATCCAGTCGGCGAAATAGCGCGCGCTGCCAGACCCGCGGTAGGACCCGGCGAGGGTCGCCGGGGCCGCTTTCGCCGCCGCCGCCGCTTCCCCATCGAGCCGACCGGCGGCGACCATGGCATCGAGCACCACCGCCGCGCGGGCTTGCGCCGCCGCCAGATCATGGGTCGGCGCGTAGCGGCTCGGCGCCTTGGGAAGCCCGGCCAGCATCGCCGCCTCGGCGAGCCCCAGCGCGGCGGTGGTTTTGCCGAAATACCGCCTGGCCGCCGCTTCAACCCCGTAGCTTCCCGAACCGAGATAGACCCGGTTGAGATAGATGGTGAGCAGCTGGTCCTTGGCGAATCGGTGCTCGAGCCAGAACGCGAACAGAACTTCCTGGACCTTGCGGCGCAGTGTCCGCGCCGGAGTGAGAAACACGTTCTTGGCGATTTGTTGGGTGATCGTGCTGCCGCCCTGGAGCAGACGTCCGGCGCGCAGATTGGTCACCGCGGCGCGTAGGATTCCCCACGGATCGATGCCGAAATGGTCGTAGAACCGGCGATCCTCGATCGAAACGATGGCGTCGATCAACGCTTGCGGCAAATCTTGGCGTCCGACCGGGCCGGCGAACACCTGACCATAGCTCGCGAGCACGCTGCCGTCGGCGGCCAGAATTGTAACCCCCGGGGTTCGGCCGCCTTGGGCGAGATCGTCGATCGCCGGCAGATCGTAGGCGTAATAGGCGACCACGACGCCGCCGCCGATGCCCGCCCAAATGGCGGCGATGATCGTCCAGTACGCCAGCCAACGAACCGCCCGAACCAAGCCAGAGCCGCGCGGCGGTGACGTGGCGGCCTTCTTTTTGTTCGGTTTCGCCGGCTTCTTCTTGGCTTTGCGACGGGCCATATTTGAGCGGCCGAATCAGAGCACGTCTTCCCTCAGACGTCGAGATTTGCGACGTCGAGCGCGTGCTCCTGGATAAAGTTCCGCCGCGGCTCGACCAGATCGCCCATCAAGGTCGAGAACAAATCGTCGGCGTCATCGGCGTGATCGACCTTGACCTGCATCAGGGTGCGCACGTTGGGATCGAGCGTGGTCTCCCACAGCTGATCGGGATTCATTTCGCCCAGGCCCTTATAGCGCTGGATGCTGGTGCCCTTGCGGCCGAGCGACAGGACCGCGTCGAACAGGCCGATCGGCGAGCGAATTTGCTCGATCCGGCGATCCTTGGTTTCGAGGACGGCGGGATGCGCGTAGAGCTCCTGCAAAGATGCGCGGTCCTCATTCAGGCGCCGCGCCTCGACACTTTGCAGCAAGGTCTCGTCGATGCGATAGGTCGCGGTCTCGCCGCGCGCGTCGAGGGTAAACAACAAGGCCCTGGTTGCTTCGTCGAAATCGCTGGTCCAGCCATCCTCGCCAGGCGCGGCGAGCGCGTTGAGACGTTGCGCGATATAGGCGCCGACTTGACGCGCGGTGTCGGCGTCGCGCAGCAAGGCGATATCGAGCGCGCCGGCGACCGCCGCCTGCTCGATCAAATCGTGATGTTCGCGCCGCGCCAGGGGGCGCAGCATCGCCGCCTGTTCGCGGGCGCGCATGACCAGATCGCGAAGATCGTCGCCGGCGCGCGCCGCTTGATCGTCGGGTTTGCCGATCAACAACCGGGCGTCCTTGATGCCATCGTCGATGAGAAAATCCTCGAGTTCGCGCTCGTCCTTTTTGTAAACTTCGCGGCTGCCGCGCTTGACTTTGAACAGCGGCGGTTGCGCGATATAGAGGTACCCGCGCTCGATCACGTCGGGCATATGGCGATAGAAGAACGTCAGCAGCAAGGTGCGGATATGGGCCCCATCGACATCCGCGTCGGTCATGATGACAATCTTGTGGTAGCGGATCTTTTCGATATTGAAATCTTCGCGGCCGATGCCGGTCCCCAGCGCCGCGATCAAGGTGCCGACTTCCGCCGACGACAACATTTTATCGAACCGCGCGCGTTCGACATTGAGAATTTTTCCCCGTAACGGCAATACCGCCTGGTTTAGGCGGTTGCGTGCTTGTTTCGCCGAGCCCCCCGCCGAGTCGCCCTCGACGATGAATAGCTCGCTCTTTTCCGGATCGCGTTCCTGACAGTCGGCGAGCTTGCCGGGCAGGCTGGTGATGTCGAGCGCGCCCTTGCGCCGCGTCAGATCGCGCGCCTTGCGGGCGGCTTCGCGCGCCGCCGCCGCCTCGACCACCTTGCCGACGATGGTCCGCGCCTCGGGCGGATGTTCCTCGAACCACTGCCCGAGACGGTCGCCGACGATGCTCTCGACCACCGGGCGCACCTCCGAGCTCACCAATTTGTCCTTGGTTTGCGAGGAAAACTTGGGATCGGGAACCTTGATCGACAACACGCAGGTCAACCCCTCGCGCATATCGTCGCCGGTGAGCTGGACTTTCTCGCGTTTCTGGATGCCGCTGGCGGTCGCGTAGGCGTTGACCGTCCGGGTCAGCGCGCCACGGAATCCCGCCAGATGGGTGCCGCCGTCGCGTTGCGGGATATTGTTGGTGAAGGCCAGGACATTCTCGTGGTAGCTGTCGTTCCACTGCAGGGCGACTTCGACGATGATCCCGTCGCGTTCGCCCGCGATCATCACCGGCGGCTGGTGGAGCGCCTGCTTGTTGCGGTCGAGGTAGTCGACGAAGGCCTCGATTCCACCGTCATAGAACAGCTCCACCTCATGCGGCAGCACGCCGCGCTTGTCGGTCAACATGATGCGCACGCCCGAATTCAGGAAGGCGAGTTCGCGCAGACGATGCTCGAGCTGCTGGAAATCAAATTCGGTGGCGCTGAAGGTTTTTGTCGACGGCAGGAAGGTGATTCGCGTGCCGGTCTTGTTGCCGGCATCGCCGACCACCGCGAGCGGTGCCTCGGGCTCGCCATGGCGGAACCGCATCGCATGCTCCTTGCCACCACGATAAATCGTCATGTCGAGCACCGCGGACAGGGCGTTCACCACCGAGACACCAACGCCGTGAAGACCGCCCGAGACTTTGTAGGAATTCTGGTCGAATTTTCCGCCGGCGTGCAGCTGGGTCATGATCACCTCGGCCGCGGAGACGCCTTCTTCATCATGAATGTCGGTCGGTATGCCGCGCCCATTGTCGATCACGGTGACCGAGCCGTCGGCATTGAGTGCCACGTCGACACGGTCGGCGTGCCCGGCCAGCGCTTCGTCGATCGAATTGTCGACCACCTCGGTAACCATGTGATGGAGGCCGGAGCCGTCGTCGGTATCGCCGATATACATGCCGGGCCGCTTGCGGACCGCGTCGAGGCCGCGCAGCACCTTGATCGAATCGGCGCCATAGTCGCTGTCTTGGGCTTGGTCTTCGGTAATATCTGAACTCATGTCCTAGAATCTTTCCGCCACGGCATGGGCCGCGGCGTCGCGAATGGTGAAAAATTGGGCACGCGCGGTAATCGACTCGAACAGCGCCGGCTCGGTCCCGGTGAGCCAGGCCTGGGCACCGAGCTCGAGCACCGCCTCGAGCAAGGCGGCGCGCCGATCGGGATCGAGGTGGGCCACCACCTCGTCGAGCAGCAGCAGCGGTGTCTCACTGCGCCGCGCGGTATGTAGCCTGGTGTTGGCGATCACGATCGCGATCAGCAAGGCTTTCTGTTCCCCGGTCGAGCACCGCGCCGCCGGCATGTCGGTGTCGAGATCGATCACCGTCAGATCGCTGCGGTGGGGGCCATGCGCCGCGCCGCCGCTCTCGGCGTCGCGCTGACGGCTCGCGGCCAACGCCTGACACAGGCGCGCCTCGACATCGATCGCCGGCGCCTCGTCCAGCCACTGCTCGACCTCGCCCGCGATCGCCAAAGCGGCGCGCGGGAAGGGTCCGGTCTGGCGCGCCAAGGCCGCCGACAACCGGGCGACCGATTCGCGGCGCGCCGCCGCCACCGCCACCGCGTGGGCGGCCAGGGTCTCCTCGACCGCGTCGATCCAGCCGCTGTCCGCGCGCTCGGCGAGCAAACGGCTGCGTTCGCGCACGCCGCGCTCGTACGCCGCCAATTGCCGCGCGTGCCCGGGCTCGAGTCCGCTCACCATGCGATCGAGAAAGCGCCGCCGCGACGCCGGCCCCTCGCTAAACAGGCGATCCATGGTCGGGGTCAGCCAAAGCACGCCGATCTCCTCGGCCAGCGGGGCCTGGCCGCGAACCGCCGCGCCATTGATGCGGGTGACCCGGCGCCCCTCGCCACTCGCCGATCCGGTCTCGTCCTGCTCCAGCCCGGTGCCGATTTCGCACTGGCCCGAGGGTCGCGCGAGCCGCGCCGACACCGCCCATGGGGATTCGACATCGCCCCGCAGGCGTCCGACTGCGGCCAGCTTCGCGTTGCGCAAGCCACGACCCGGCGCCAAGAAGGAAAGCGCCTCCAGCACATTGGTCTTGCCAGCGCCGTTGGCGCCGGTCAGCACCACCGGCGTGGCGTCGAGATCGAGGCGCAAATGCCGATAATTGCGAAAATCGCTCAGCGTCAGGCGCGAAACCGATGCGGTCGCGCTGGCCGGATGCGCTAGGGAATTCAGCCGCGCGACGGTCATACCCTCATCGGCATCAGCACATACAGCACGTTCTTGTCGTCGCTGTCGCTGACCACCGCGGGCGACGCCGCGTCGGAAATTTCGAGCTGCATCGTGTCGCCGTCGATCTGTTGCGTCATGTCCAACACGTAACGCGAATTGAAACCGATGTCGCAGGCCTCTCCGCCATAGTCGACCGCGACTTCCTCGGTCGCGCTGGCCTGGTCGGGGCTATTCGCCGACAACACCATCTTGTCGTCGGCAATGGTGAGTTTGATCGCCCGCGAATTGTCGCTGGAAATCGTCGAGACCCGATCGACCGCCTCGGCGAACGCCTTGCCGTGGACGGTCATGATGTTGCCATTGCGCTCCGGAATAACCCGCTCATAGTCGGGGAACGTGCCGTCGATGAGTTTCGAGGTCAGCACCGCGTCGCCGGCGGTAAAGCGGATCTTGATGTCGGAGAGCGCGATCTCGACGTCATCGGCGAAATCCTCGATCAGCTTGCGCAATTCGTTGACCGCCTTGCGCGGCACGATCACCCCGGGAATGCCGGCGGCGCCCTTGGGCAACGCGGTTTCGACCCGCGCCAGGCGGTGGCCGTCGGTCGCCACCGCGCGCAACGCCGCGCCATCGGCGGTGTCGACCGCATGGAGATAGATTCCGTTCAGGTAATAGCGGGTTTCCTCGGTCGAAATCGCGAATCGGGTCTTGTCGATCAACCGCTTGAGTTCGCCGCCCGACAAGCTGAACGTGTGCGAAAATTCGCCGTCCGCCATCACCGGGAAATCTTCCGTCGGCAGGCAATTCAACAAAAACGAGGATCGCCCGGTGCGCAACACCAGCTTATCGTTGCCATTCTCGGTCGATATTTCGACCTGAGAGCCTTCCGGCAATTTGCGTACGATATCGTACAACATGTGCGCCGGCGCGGTGGTCCCGCCGTCTTGGTCTACTTCGGTGGCGACAACGTCGATCACCGCGATATCCATATCGGTCGCGGTGAGCGACAAGCGGCCATCCTGGGCCGACACCAGCAAATTCGACAAAATCGGGATGGTGTTTCGGCGCTCGACGACACTCTGGACATGCTGCAGTGATTTGAGCAGGTCCGAGCGCTCTATGGTCAACCTCATGGCCCGGCGCGACCTCTTGCAAAACGGCGGGAATTTGCCAGTTTGACTGGCTTTACGATTCGCCGGTGACAGTCACGACCACCGGGGCCGCAACTATACCAGATTCAGCTTGATTCCACAGGTTTTTGTCGCCGCGAAATGGCCGCGCGCGGACCGCCCGTTTAGCGTCGGTTTCAGCCAAATGGAATCGGTTTGATGGGTTAATTTCGTTTTTCGAGTAGGCGCGGCAAGGCGCTCCTGGCCACGGGCCGCGGGAACGTGGTCAAACCGGTTCCCTTTGGCTGAAACAGACTCTGTTAGATTTCATCCACTAGGCCTCCAACATCCGCCTCAGCAGTTCCACGTCTTCGGTGAATCCGGCATCGATCTGGCGCAACTGGTCGATCCGTTTGACCGCGTGCATGACCGTGGTGTGATCGCGATTGCCGAACTTGCGGCCGATCTCGGGCAACGACCGCGAAGTGAGCTGCTTGGAGAGATACATCGCGACCTGACGTGGCCGGGCGACCATCTGAGCGCGCCGGGCGGAACTCATTTCCGAGACCTTGATGTTGTAATACTCGGCAACGCGCTTTTGGATTTCCTCGATGGTCACCCGCCGGTCGTTGGCGCGCAGCAGATCGTGCAGCACCTCGTGGGTGCCGTCGAGGGTGATCGGCCGGCCGACCAGCGTGGAATGCGCGATCACCCGAATCAACGCGCCTTCGAGTTCGCGAATATTCGAGGTGATTTTATGGGCGAGGAATTCGAGCACCTTGGGCGGCACCTGATCGGCCCCGAGCTGTTCCGCTTTGGCTTGCAGGATGCCCAGGCGAAGCTCGTAGGATGTCGCGTGAACTTCCGCGACCAGCCCCCAACTGAGGCGCGAGCGCATGCGCTCGTCCATATACTCTAGATCGGCCGGCGAGCGGTCGCCGGATACCACGATTTGCTTATTCTGATCGACCAGCGCGTTAAAGGTGTGAAAAAATTCCTCCTGCGTCGATTCCTTGCCGCCGATGAATTGGACATCGTCGATCAGCAACACGTCGACCGAGCGAAACATTTCCTTGAAGCCCATGATGTTCTTGAACCGCAGCGCGCGGATGAACTGATACATGAACTTTTCCGCGGACAGATAGATCACCCGCCGCTCCGGCCGGCGCTCGCGAATCCGCAGCGCGATGCCATGCATCAAATGGGTTTTGCCCAGCCCTACACCGCCGTAGATGAACAACGGGTTGAACGGCACATCATCCGATTCGCCAACCCGACGGGCGGCGGCGTGGGCGAACTCGTTGGGCTTGCCGACAACGAAGTTCTCGAAGCTGTAGCGCCGGTCGAGGCGGGCGCCGATATCGCCGCCATCGAACGGGCCGGGCCCGTCGGCCCTCTCGCTCGCGCCACCGACCGTGCCAGGGACCGCTCCATGAATGGCATCGTCGTCGACGGGCGACAGCGAATCGTTTTCGCCCGGCTCGACGTCAACCGGCCCGCCGCGTTCTTCCGCCTCGGCAAGTGCCGATCGGACGACGAACTCGACATTCTGAATGGCGGGTATTTCGGTCTGCCACAAGGCGCGCAGCCGGTCGCCATAGCGCGGCGCGACCCAATCGCAGAGAAAGCGAGTGGGGACCGCCATCACCGCGCAGGTCTCGGTCATCGATTCGATCGCCACCGATTCGATCCACCGTTCAAACGTGGTGTTGCCGATTTCGCGCCGCAGCCGATCGCGGACTCGCCGCCAGCTGGCCTCGACCTGTCGATTGGTGCGCCCGCTATCGGTCATCATGTCACCGAACCGATCGGACGGAAGCAGACCCGCGAATTGTTCAAGGCCGGATCGTCTCTGTCAACAATTTGCGAAGAATTCACGCCCATATACTTAACAGTCGGTCCCCCAAACGACCAATCCAGCCTCACAGCCCAAGTATAGGACATAGACCCCCTCCAACGGCCATAACTTTTTATTGGCCAGATCAATTCGGCATTTTGCGATTATTAACGCAGCACGCCAGTTTTATTGTGATTACGTTCACTAGTTTTTTGAACGTCTTCGCGCCACTTGCCCTGCGACGACCGCCCTTCGAGTCGTAGAGTACCGAGAGCGCGTGCCGCTGGCAACCGACTCGACGCTGTCATGGCACAATTTTTTTTCTTGATATCGGTAAATCGAGTGGCGGCGGGGCGATAGCGACCGGCGTGACCCCTGGTCGGGAGGTTCGAGGATTGCCGCAAAGGCAAAAGCCGCGCCATACAATGCGGCTTTTGAGTTTCGGTCGGCGAACGCGATTCGCGTGGCGTCAGATTATAGCGCTTTGATCCGAGCCGACAGACGCGACAGGGTCCGCCGCATGGTGTTGCGCTGGACGACACCCTTGGTCACCCCGCGCATCAATTGCGGCTGTGCCTCGCGGAACGCCGCCTGCGCAGTCTCTTTGTCGCCCTCGCTCAATGCGACCTCGACACGCTTCATAAAAGTCCAGATACGCCCGACGCGCGCCCGATTGGTGTCGCGGGCCCGGGTATTGCGACGAATCCGTTTCTTGGCCGATTGATGATGCGCCATGCTCTGCCGTTAAATCTCAAGGAGTCGGTGAAAAACCCGCACACGCGCTCGCGCGGCGGATCAAGGGCGGGGTTATAACTAAGCCCCGCCGGGGCGTCAACCAAGTCAAGCCAGCCGATTCGCGTATCTAGCTCAGCGATTGTTGAAGTTCGGCGCGCGTTTCGCGGCGAATGCCGCCATGCCTTCCTTCTGGTCCTCGAGCGCGAAGGTCGAATAGAACAGCCGGCGCTCGAACAGCACGCCCTCGCGCAACGTCGATTCGTAGGCCCGATTGACCGCCTCCTTGGCCATGGTGACCGACGGCAAGGACATTGCGGCGATCGTCGCGGCGACGCCAAGCGCTTCGTCGAGCAGAGATTCGAGGGGAACGACGCGGCTTACCAGGCCGGCGCGCTCGGCTTCCTCGACGTCCATCATGCGGCCGGTGAGAATCAGGTCCATTGTCTTTGCCTTGCCGATCGCGCGGGGCAGGCGCTGGGTGCCACCGGCGCCGGGGAAGGTCCCGAGCTTGATCTCGGGCTGGCCGAACTTGGCGTTCTCCGCGGCGATCAATATGTCGCACATCATCGCCAATTCGCAGCCGCCGCCGAGGGCGAATCCGGCGACCGCCGCGATCACCGGCTTGCGGCAGTGAATGACTCGCTCCCACGGTGCGATGAAGTCGCCGAAATAGGCGTCCATATAGGTCTTGGACTGCATTTCCTTGATATCGGCGCCGGCGGCGAATGCCCGCTCGCTGCCAGTGATCACCATCGCGCCGATCGCGGTATCGGCTTCGAAAGCGTCGAGTGCGGCGCTCAACTCGGCGATCAACTCGCTGTTCAGGGCGTTCAGCGCCTTCGGACGATCAAGGGTGATCAAGCCGACCTTGTCGCGCGTTTCAACCTGGATGTTCTGATAGGCCATGGATCTCTCTCTCGGTTGGATGTCAGCGCGGCGCCAAGGAGAATCGCACGGTCAGACGCTTGTCGGTGTCGGGCGGATAGACGGTGACCGACAGAACCTCGTCATCACGGGCGAACACCAGCGGCGCGAGCTGGTGCCACCCGAGCGCCGGTAAGGTCATCGCATAAAAGTCCGCGACCATCGCCGCGGCAACTGTGCCGCTTGCGTAACGTTCGACAATGCGCCCGTCCGGGGTATCGAAAATGACGCCGGCGCCGGTGATTTCGACCAGCCCCTCGGCCAAGGGAAGCGCCTCGAACCCGCCGACATAGCCGGGCTCATCAGCCAGCGCCAGTATCGGCATCAGCAGCGCCGTGAGCACGATCGGCACAAACTTGGGCAATCGAAATTTCATGCGTCTTCCTACATCACCGTTGACAGCCCGGACAGTAGAATGTCGATCGTCCGGACTGTGTAAGCCGTCGCACGACGTGGCCGTCGGCGCCGCTCGCGCACGCCTCGCCCTCGCGGCCATAGACCCGAAAATTATGTTGGAAATAGCCGAGCTCGCCGGACGCTTGGACATAGTCACGCAGCGACGATCCGCCGGCGGCGATCGCTTCGCCGAGCACCGCGCGAATCGTCTCGACCAGGCGCTCGGCGCGCTTGGCGCTGACATTGACGGCGAGCCGGCGCGGCGAGACCCCGGCGCGAAACAACGCTTCGCAGACATAGATGTTGCCCAATCCCGCGACCACGGTCTGGTCAAGCAGCACCGCCTTGATCGGCGACCGGCGGTGGCGAATCGCCGCGAACAGGACCGGCCCGTTGAACTGGTTGCCGAGCGGATCCGGGCCCAGCTTGGCGAGCAGCGGATGGTCGTCGAGGGCATCGGTGGCGGCCAGAACCATCAATCCGAAGCGGCGCGGGTCGTTGAACACCACCAAGGCGCCGTCGTCGGTTTCGAACAACAGATGGTCGTGCGTGCCAATTTCTTGTTCGCCCGGCGAGGTCACGAACATCCGTCCCGACATGCCGAGATGGCCGATCACCGTCCGCCCGTCATCGAGATGAAGCAGGAGATATTTTGCCCGCCGTTCGAGATGGGTAATCGTTCGCCCCTCGAGGGCGGCGGAAAAATTTTTTGGCAGAGGGCGGCGCAAATCGCCGCGCCGGACCGTGACCCGCGCCAGGCGACGGCCCTCGAGGACCGGGATCAGGCCGCGGCGGACGGTTTCGACTTCGGGAAGTTCGGGCATGACGTGAACCGCTCTCGTGAAAGGCGCGACGACTGTAGCGTGCTCCGGTGCGCTGCGCTATCGTCCGCCGCATGACGCCAGAGCCTAAATCCCACGCCCCGCGCGACAGAACCGCGCCGACGGTGCCATTCGGCAGTCGCGACATCGACCCGGCCGACAAAGCGGCGAAGGTGGGCCGCATTTTCACCACCGTCGCTGACCGTTACGACCTGATGAACGACCTGATGAGCGGCGGCCTGCACCGGGTGTGGAAACGGGCGATGATCGCCGATCTCGACAGTGTTCCGGGCGGCCAGCTGCTCGATTTGGCCGGCGGCACCGGTGATATCGCGTTACGCGTTCTGAAGCGCGCGGGAGACCGGGCGGCGCCCGATATCACCGTCTGCGACATCAATCCGGCGATGCTCGGCGAGGGTCGGCGGCGGGCGTGGAATCGCGGTGCGCTGCGGGGCCTGGCGTGGGCCTGCGGCGACGCCGAGGCGCTGCCGTTCGCCAACAGCGCGTTCGATGCCTGCGCCATCGCCTTCGGATTGCGCAACGTCACCCATCCGGAGCGGGCGCTGGCCGAGATCGGCCGGGTCTTGAAGCCGGGCGGCCGCTTTCTGTGTCTCGAATTCAGCCCGCGCGTGGCGCCGGGTCTCGCCGGCCTTTACGATATTTTTTCCGATCGCGTGATTCCGACGCTGGGCCAAGCCGTGGCCGGCGATCGCGACGCTTACACCTATCTCGTCGAAAGCATCCGCCGCTTTCCCGACCCCGACACGCTCTCCGACATGATCGGCGCGGCGGGCTTCGGCGGGGTGCGCTATCGCGCGATGACCGGCGGTATCGCGGTGCTCCACGGCGCCTGGCGGGTGTGAGGGCGCGCCGGTGATTCGCGCCTGCCGCAATCTGTGGCGACTCTTCGTCATCGCCCGCACCCTGGCGCGCCACGACGCCTTGCAACCACTGGAACGTCTCGGGGTCGCGCCCTGGCTGGTGCGTCCGTTGCGCCACTTTTCGCGCGCCGACACCAGCGGATTGCGGATCGGCCAGCGATTGGCGCAAGCCGCGGTCGCGCTCGGCCCCGGGTTCATCAAGTTCGGCCAGGCGCTGTCGACCCGCGCCGACCTGATCGGCGCCGAAGCCGCCGAAGACCTGGCGATGCTGCGCGACCGGCTCCCCGCCTTCGCCACCGCCGAGGCGCGCGCGGTGGTCGCCGCCGAACTCGGCGCCCCGGTCGAGGATCTGTTCTCGTCGTTCGACGACACGCCGGTCGCCGCGGCATCGATCGCCCAGGTGCATTTCGCGACCACGTCCGACGGCCGCGACGTCGCGGTGAAAGTGCTGCGGCCCGGGGTCGAGGCCGCTTTTCGCCGCGATCTCGACCTGCTGTTCTGGATCGCCGAATGGATCGAACGCACCCAGCCCAAATGGCGCCGGTTGCGGTCGGTCGAATCGGTCGCCACCGTCGCCGACGTGGTGGCGATCGAGATGGATCTGCGGCTCGAGGCGGCGGCGGCCTCGGAACTCGGGGAAAATTTCGCCGACGATGAGGGCTTCAACATCCCCGATATCGATTGGCAGCGCACCGCGCAGCGGGTGCTGACGACCGAACGGGTCCACGGCACGCCGATCGACCGCCGCGACGACCTGATAGCCGCCGGACATGACCCCGCGGCGGTCCTGGAAAAAGCCGCGCGCGCGACCTTCAACCAGGTGTTTCGCGACGGTTTCTTTCACGGCGATCCGCACCAGGGCAATTTGTTCGTCGATAGCGAGGGCAATTTGTGGGCCGTCGATTTCGGCATCATGGGGCGGATCGATACCGCGACTCGGCGCTACCTCGCCACCATGCTGATGGGATTTCTCGATGCCGACTACCTTTCGGTGGCAAAAATTCATTTCGATGCCGGTTATGTTCCGGCGGACCAGTCGCTGGGCAATTTCACCCAGGCGATCCGGTCGATCGGCGAGCCGATCCTCGGTCTCCCGGTCAACGAAATTTCCGTCGGCCGCCTGCTCGGTCAGCTGTTCGCGATCACCGAAACCTTTGGTATGCAGACCCAGCCGCATCTCTTGCTGTTACAAAAAGTCCTGGTGGTGTCGGAGGGGGTCGGCCGGGTGCTCTATCCCGAGGCCAACATGTGGCAGCTCGCGCGGCCGCTGATCGAGGATTGGGTGATTGCCCATACCGGGCCCGACGCGCGCCTCAAGGTCGCGGTCGAGGAATCGTCGCAGCTGTTGCGCCGATTGCCGCGTTTAGCCGGTCGCGCCGAGGTGGCGCTCGACAAGCTGATCGACTGGGAAGCACCGCAACGCGGCGGGCGTGGTCTGAGCGGTCTCGCCCTCGGCGTTGCCTTCGTGACCGGCGTTCTCGCGACCTTGGTGGTGCTCGCCCTGGTCTGACGAATTGGCGATGGTTGCAAACTAGGCACCGCGCGCCTAGGTTTAACGGGCACCGGGCATCCGGATGGGAGCAGCTAAGTGCTGGAAAACAAGACTATTCTTCTAATCATCTCAGGCGGAATCGCGGCTTACAAGAGCCTCGAGCTGATCCGCCGGTTGCGCGAACGCGGCGCCGCGGTGCGCTGCGTGCTGACCGCGGGCGGCAGCCAGTTCGTCACGCCCTTATCGGTCGCCGCCCTGTCGGAGCACCGGGTTTATGGCGATTTGTTCTCGCTCACCGACGAAAGCGAGATGGGCCATATCCGCCTGTCGCGCGAGGCCGATCTGGTGGTCGTGGCGCCGGCGAGCGCCGATCTGATCGCCAAGATGGCGACCGGGCGCGCCGACGATCTCGCTTCCACGGTGTTGCTCGCCACCGACAAGCCGGTGCTCATCGCGCCGGCGATGAATGTGATGATGTGGAGCCACGCGGCGACCATGCGCAATATCGCGACGCTTCAGGCCGACGGCAATCGCCTGGTCGGGCCGGAAGCCGGGGATCTCGCGTGTGGTGAAGTGGGCGCCGGCAGAATGAGCGAGCCGGCGGACATTCTCGCCGCGATCGAGCGCCACTTGGCGCCGGCGGAAGCGCTGCCATTGAACGCGGTGCGCGCCCTGGTGACCAGCGGCCCGACCCACGAGCCGATCGATCCGGTGCGCTATATCGCCAATCGATCGTCGGGAAAACAGGGACACGCGATCGCGCGCGCGCTCGGCGCCGCCGGTGCGGAAGTGACCTTGGTGACCGGGCCGACGATTTTGCCCGACCCGCCGATCGCGCGCATCGTTCACGTCGATACCGCGAGCGAGATGCTCGCCGCGTGCCGCAAGGCGCTGCCGGTCGACGTCGCGGTGTGCGCCGCGGCGGTCGCCGACTGGCGTGTCGCGACACCGGCGAATCGCAAGATCAAGCGCGGCAACGGTGATGGCACACCGACCCTCGAATTAATCGAGAATCCGGATATTCTCGCCACGCTGGGAAAGTTGAAGCGCGGCCGGCCGACCCTGGTCGTCGGTTTCGCCGCCGAAACCGACCATATTCTCGACCACGCCGCGGCGAAACGACTCGCCAAGGGCTGCGACTGGATCGTCGCCAATGATGTCTCCGAGGAGACCGGCGTGTTCGGCGGCGACCACAACACCGTGCACTTGATCGACGAGGCCGGCACCGAGACCTGGGACAAGACCAGCAAGGTGGCGGTGGCGGAAAAGCTGACGGCGCGGATCGCCGCGCGCATCGCCGAAACGGGACTGACAGCTTGAACACGCCGGCGAACGGTGGTGACCCGGACCACCGGGAGATCGCGGTTGAGGTGCGACGGCTCGACCACGCACCCGAAGGCGCGCTGCCGGCCTACCAGACCGCGCTCAGCGCCGGGGTCGATCTGGCCGCCGCGGTGGACGCGCCGCTCGACATCCAACCCGGCGCGCGGGCGCTGGTGCCGAGCGGTCTGGCGATCGCCATGCCGGCGGGATTTGAGGCGCAGATTCGCCCGCGCTCCGGCCTGGCGCTCAGACACGGGGTCACGGTGCTCAACAGCCCGGGCACCATCGATGCGGATTATCGCGGCGAGATCAGCGTCATGCTGATCAATCACGGCAGCGAAACGTTCACCGTCACCCGCGGCATGCGGATCGCGCAAATGGTGGTGGCGCCAGTCACCCGCCTTGCCTGGACCGAGGTCGACGCGTTGTCGGAAACCGCGCGCGGGGCCAGCGGATTCGGCTCGACCGGATCGGGCGAGCCGGCACCGGAACGAACTTCCGCACTAGGGGAGGAGGGCTAAATCATTGGCCATAGAAACACGCGGCCACATTTACGACAGCATCATCGATACCGTCGGCAACACGCCGATGGTGCGGCTCGCCAAGCTGAAGGACGCGACCGGCTGTCAGGCCGACCTGGTCGGTAAGCTCGAGTTCTTCAATCCGCTCGCCTCGGTCAAGGACCGCATCGGCGTGGCGATGATCGAAGCCTTGGAGAACGACGGGCGGATCAAGCCCGGCGACACCCTGGTCGAGCCGACCTCGGGCAATACCGGGATCTCGCTGGCTTTCGTCGCCGCCGCCAAGGGCTATCGGTTGATTCTCACCATGCCCGAAACGATGTCGGTCGAACGGCGGCGGATGCTGGCATTCCTCGGCGCCGAGATCGTGCTCACCGAGGGACCCAAGGGCATGAAGGGCGCGATCGCCCGGGCCACCGAATTGCTCGACGAGATCCCCGGCGCGGTGATGCCGCAGCAATTCGAGAATCCGGCGAATCCGGAGGTTCACCGCCGTACCACGGCGGAAGAAATTTGGCGGGACAGCGGCGGCACGGTCGATGCGGTGGTCAGCGGCATCGGTACCGGCGGCACGATCACCGGCGTCGGGCAAGTGCTCAAACAGCGCAAACCCTCGGTCCAGATGATCGCCGTCGAGCCCGCCGACAGCCCGATCCTGTCGGGTGGCGATCCCGGGCCGCACAAGATCCAGGGCATCGGCGCCGGGTTCGTGCCGGGCATCCTGGATACCGACATCATCGACGAGATCATCACCGTGTCCAACGACGACTCATTCGCGATGGCGCAAAAATTGGCGCCGCTCGAAGGCATCGCCGGCGGCATTTCGACCGGCGCGGCGCTCCATGCGGCGGTCAGCGTCGGCTCGCGCGACGACATGGCGGGTAAGATGATCGTCGTCATTATTCCCTCGTTTTCCGAGCGCTACCTTTCGACCGCGCTTTTCGACGGCCTCGGCGACTAATATTTAAGGACGGCAATGGATTTTACCGACGATCAGGTCGAGCGCTACGCGCGCCATATCCTGTTGCCCGAGGTCGGCGGCACGGGACAGGCGAAACTGCTCGGCGCGCGGGTGCTGGTGGTCGGCGCCGGCGGCCTCGGCTCGCCGCTGATCCTCTATCTCGCCGCCGCCGGTGTCGGCACCATCGGCGTGATCGACGACGACGTGGTCGATCTTTCCAACTTGCAGCGCCAAGTGGTGCATGAAACCGCGAGCATCGGCACGCCGAAAGTCGAAAGCGCGCGGCATAGCGTGGGCCGGATCAATCCCGACATCGCGCTGATTCCGCACCAATTCCGTTTGACCGTCGATAATGTCGCGGAGCTGATCGCCGACTATGACCTGGTGATCGACGGCAGCGACAATTTCGCCACAAGGTTTCTGGTCAATGACGCCTGCCACTTCGCCGCCAAGACCTTGGTATCCGGGGCGATCCTGCGTTTCGAGGGCCAGGTCGCGACCTTCAAGTCGCATTTAGGGGGCGATCACCCCTGTTATCGCTGCATTTTTCCCACCCCGCCGCCGCCCGGATTGATCCCGTCGTGCTCGGAGGCCGGGGTGCTCGGCGCGCTCGCCGGGGTGGTCGGCTCGCTGCAGGCGATCGAGGTGATCAAGGAGCTGCTCGGCATCGGCGACAGCCTGTCCGGGCACCTGTTGATCTATGACGGACTGGGCACCACGTTCCGCAAGGTCAAGGTTCGCCCGGACCCCGGGTGCGCGCTGTGCGGACCGGACGCGACAATCCGAGATCTCTCCCAACACGCGGCGTGAAACCATGAACGAAGCCGCTCCCAGACCCGACAAACTGTCGGTGATCGTGTTCTCCGGCGAATACGAGAAAATCCACTACGCCCTGGTTACCGCGGCGGCGGCGGCGGCGATCAATATTCCGGTCACCCTGTTTTTCACCATGGACGCGATCCGCGCGCTCGGCGCCAACGATGCGCAAGGCCAGCCCGGTTGGCATCGCCTACCGGTCGGTCGCGTCGGATATCCCAACGCCAACTCGGTCGACGAAACCATGCGATCGCGCGGGGTGGTCGGCTTCGCCGAACTGCTCGATGCCTGCGTGGCGATGGAGGTGAAACTGATGGTCTGCGAAATGGGCCTGCGCGCCGTCGACATGAACGCGGACTCGCTGCGCGCCGACCTGACGATCGAAAGCGGCGGCCTGGTCACCTTCCTCAACGACGCCCGCGCGACCGGCTCGATGCTGTTTATCTAGCGCAGTTAAAGTCTAGTTTTGAAGCGGTTGGATGGGCCAAATTGGCTTTTCGGGTAGGCGCGGCGCGAAGGGCGATGCGGGTGCATCGGCCGAGCGTCGCAACGCACCCGAAAAGCCAAGTTGGCCCACCAAAGGCCGCGCGCCCGCTGGTCACGATCCAGCCTCTTCGCCACTCACGTCATGCTGTCGATGACGCGGTCGGGCGGGGAGTGGCCGTCGACGAAGGTTTTGATGTTGATCAGGACTTTTTCGCCCATATCGATGCGGCCCTCGATGGTCGCCGAGCCCATGTGCGGCAGCAGGACGACCTTTTCCAGTTCGAGCAATTTGGGATTGATCGCCGGTTCGTGCTCGAAGACGTCGAGGCCGGCGCCGGCGAGGCGGCCGTCGCGCAGCATGCGGGTGAGCGCCGCCTCGTCGATCACCTCGCCGCGCGAGGTGTTGACGATATAGGCGTGCGGCTGCAGCAAATCGAGGCGGCGCGCCGACAGCAGGTGGAAGGTGGCCGGGGTGTGCGGACAATTGACCGAGATGATGTCCATCCGCGCCAGCATCTGGTCGAGGCTCTCCCAATAAGTCGCCTCGAGCTCTTGTTCGAGCATGTCCGGCACCCGGCGCCGGTTGTGGTAGTGCACCGACAGACCGAAACCGCGCGCGCGCCGCGCCACCGCGCTACCGATCCGGCCCATGCCGATGATCCCCAGCCGCTTGCCCCAGATGCGATGGCCGAGCATCGAAGTCGGCCCCCAGCCGGCCCAATCGCCCGAACGCACCAGACGCTCGCCCTCGGCCAAGCGGCGCGGCACCGCGAGGATCAGCGCCATTGTCATGTCGGCGGTATCCTCGGTGAGTACGCCCGGGGTGTTGGTCACGGTGATGCCGCGAGTGCGCGCGCTCGCCAGGTCGATATGATCGACTCCGGCGCCGAAGCTGGCGATCAGGCGCAGATTATCGTTGGCCTGGGAGAGGATCCGCGAATCGATCCGGTCGGTAACCGTGGGCACCAGGACATCGGCGGTCTTGACCGCCTCAACCAATTCGTCGGACGACATCGGGTGATCGTCATCGTTCAGACGGGTGTCGAACAATTCCATCATCCGGGCCTCGATCGCCTCGGGCACTTTGCGAGTCACGATAACAATCGGTTTGCTGGTGGCCATACGGCGCGCGCTCCAACGGCGGGGGTGCGAATGGCGCTTGTTTAGCAGGCCTTCACGCGGGACACAAACGTCGGCGGATGCCTAGTCGTGCGAAATTTCGCCGCTATATAATCCTTAACGCCGTAAATCGTGAATTTGGAAAAAACGCGCTGCACTATGCCTTTACGTGCCGTTATTTGGTTAATTTTCTTGGGCCTCGCCACCACCGTCGCCAACGCCGACACCGGAGCAAATAGCGGTCTCGCGGTGCCGCGTTTCGTCAGTCTGGCGGCCGGCGAGGTCAATTTGCGCACCGGACCGGGGTTTCGCTATCCCGTCGCCTGGGTATTCGTTCGCGAATCCCTGCCGGTGGAAGTGATCGGCGAGTTCGGTGATTGGCGCCAGGTTCGCGACCACGACGGCGCCGAGGGGTGGGTCCATCGGGTCATGCTGTCGGGCCGGAGGTCGGTGTTGGTCACCGGAGGGGTGCGCGTTTTGCGCCGCGAACCGCGCCCGGAATCGTCGACCATCGCACGCGTCGAGCCCGGCGTGCAGGGCTGGTTGAACGCCTGCCGCAGCGAATGGTGCGAGATCGATCTCGACGGCCACCGCGGCTGGATGCCGCGCGACTATTTGTGGGGCGTCTACGCCGCGCGCGGCGGTAATACATAGCGTAATTCCGGTGGTCACTCTCCCGAGCCTATGATGCGGGGTCACAACGAAGCGCCCCAATAGGCAAGCAAGGAGAATGACCATGGCGGAGTATGTTGGATTGGACGTATCGAAGGAAGAGACGCGTTTT
>JAKZSU010000212.1:0-21434 GCA_047517485.1 Alphaproteobacteria bacterium | reverse complement strand
TTCGCTAACGCGGAAGGCATCGGTGCCGTAAACCTGGCTCATCGCCAGGAATGCGGTGGCCATGCCACAGCTGGTCTGCAGGAACTGGCGCCGAGACATGCCAAGATATTTGGCGTTCTCATCGGCCAATTCCTTGATCCGCTCTTCAACCTGCTTTTGTTTGGGGGACTGCTTCGGCGGCAGATACTCGCCGTTCGAAACGATTTGCGTGGGCACCGGTGAATCGAATTCGAGATTCTCGGCACCCTCAACGAGCCTTAGTTCGCGTTCGCTGAGCCATGACGACATAGAAAACCCTCCCTTTTCTGATTGTCATTGCGGATGGTCGCGGTCCATAGCGCCGCTTTCGCCGCAATGTTCACGCATTAGTCTTATTACAGCAGCGAAAGTGTATCGCCGATGCGGTGAAGGGCATAGACCTGAATTTGTAATTCCCATGCGATTTCCGCGACCCTGGCCGACGTTTATGGCGGATCTAGTGTCCACTAGACGATTGGCGGAAGAGCCGCTAGCTTCACGCGCCAACCCCCGATACGTGGAAAACGGTTGCTGCAGGCAGGCCTTTGGCAATTGGCCACAAGGCGGCGCGCAAGGGACGAGGACGAATGCGTTTGAGCCGAAGATTTCTCACTGTCTTGACCGCCGTGGTTGTGGCCGGCGTGGCGCTGATCGCGGATGGGCGGAGTCCGCGCGCCGAAGACGACGCGCCCGGCGTGCCGCTGGCGGCATGGGCCAATCCGAACCTCGGCGCCGATTGGCTCACTATTGATTTGGCCCAGACGCTGTTTCCCGAAGTGACCAGCGTCGAGCCCTTGGAAGCCGATCCCCGGGTCGCGCCGGTGTTTGCCGACGGCACCTTGGCCGGCTATGTGTTCGCTACCCGCGATATCACCGAGTCGCTGGGATTTTCGTCGCTCGAATTCGTCATCGCCGTGGGCTTGCGGCTCGACGGGACCCTGGCCGGCGCCACCGTCGTCGATCACCGCGAGCCGATAATCGACCTGATCATGCTGCAGGATCTGGTGCCGGCGTTCGCGGCGCAATATGCCGGCATCGATATTCGCGCGCCGCTGCGGGTACAACTGACCAAGGCTCAGGAAGCGGGTTCGGTCGACGGCATATCGTCGGCGACGATCAGTGCGATCCTGTTCAACGCGGCAATTCTCCGCGCCGCGCGCCTGATCGCCCGGGCGAAGGGTATTCGATTGCACGATCATCCGGTGATGGATGTCGTCGGCTATCGCGCCAGCGGTTTTGCGACGCTGGTCGATAGTGGCGCGATTGGTCGCTTGCGGATCGACAAGGCCCAGGCGGGTGCCGCCGGGGTCAACGACCCTGAGCTGTCCAATACCGCGAGCAATGCCGACCTTTATCTCTATGCCCACGAGCGCGACAGCGGATTGGGCCAACCGACCTACGACGACGATCTGCTGGTCGAGCTCTTTGCCGGCCCGGTGATGACCCCGACCGTCGGGCGCAACCTGCTCGGCGACCGGTGGTACGATCTGTTCGTCAGCGGCCGCAATCCGAACGACTTGATGCTCGGTATTATGTCGATCGGGCCGTACTCGATCGACGGCGAAAAACAGTTCTCGAGCGGCCCGTTCAAACGGTTGCGGCTGCTTCAGAACGGTAAAAGTTTCCCGCTCAGCAAGGACAATTACCGCTATCTCGGGTTCCTGCATGGCGCGGACAAGCCGAAATTCGCCGAAATGGGCTTGTTCTGGATCGACGCCGATTCCGGTATCGATCCGGTGCGACCGTGGGCGCTCGAACTTACCGTCGAAAGCCAGGCGGGCGAGCCGGCGGCGGCGTTTCGCCTCGATTATGCGCTCGCCGACGAATTCATCCTGATGCCCACCGGCCTCGGCGCGGTGGCCGCCGACTCGGAAGAACCGGTTTGGCTCGCGGCGTGGCGAACCCAAAGCGTCAACATTGCTATTCTTTTGGTCGCGCTGGCGGCGTTGTGCGGCATCTTGGCGTGGATGGATTGGTTCGCCAAACGCCCGAAGCTGCTGCAAACGGTGCGCTTGGCCTTTCTCGGTTTCGTGCTGGTGTGGCTGGGGTGGACCGTCGGCGCCCAGGTGACCATCGTCAATGTGCTGAGTTGGCTGCATTCGGCGGCGAACGGCACCGGGTTGGTGGTGTTCCTCGCCGATCCGTTGATCGTCATCTTGATCGCTTTCGTCGTGGTTACCTTCTTCGTCTGGGGCCGCGGCATTTTCTGCGGCTGGCTGTGCCCGTTCGGCGCGCTGCAGGAACTCCTCGCCAAGGCGGCGCAAGCGCTCGGGGTGCGCCAGCTCAATCTCGGCCAACGCGCCCACCAAATTTTGTGGCCGGTGAAATACGGCGTGCTCGCGGTGCTCGTCGCGCTGTCGTTCTATTCGATGACGATCGCCAATACCGCGGCCGAGGTCGAGCCGTTCAAGACCGCGATCTCGCTGCATTTCGCGCGCGATTGGCCGTATGTGATCTACGCCGCGACGGTGCTCGCCGCCGGGCTCACCGTCGAACGCTTCTTCTGCCGCTTCCTCTGCCCGCTCGGCGCGGCGATGGCGATCGGCGGCAAGCTGCGCATGGTCAACCTGCTCAAGCGCCGCGCCGAATGCGGCACGCCGTGCCAACTCTGCGCCCGGCGCTGTCCGATCAACGCCATCGAGCCCAGCGGCAAGATCAAAATGGACGAGTGTTTCTACTGTCTCGATTGCCAGGTGCTCTATCACGACCAGCACGTCTGCCCGCCCCTGGTGAGCGCCGGACGCCGGCCCAAAATGGCCCCCCTCGCCGGCGCCGCCGTGCCCGGATCCGCCGCCGGCGGCTAGCGCCTTTTTCAACCTAATGCGGTCGGTTTGGCCGCGCTCCGAAGTCCCGGGGACATGGAATTCGTTTCCCTGGATTTTGGACGGGCACTATCGGGCTGGACCTTGGGAGGGGTGGTGCCGCCTGCAGGATTCGAACCTGCGACCCCCGCATTACGAATGCGATGCTCTACCAGCTGAGCTAAGGCGGCGATGCGGGCGCGAACATACGCGGCGTGCCCGATGCGCGCAAGGCGGCAAGAACGACTTCTGAAGAGCGTTCAGGCGCCACGCAGGCTTGCCTCGCATAAGCTCGGGCGCGCGGTCGCGCTTGCCAGACTGCGCATCGCGCAGTCTGGTTTTTTTAACCGGCGCTCAGGCCTCGGTGAACAGTTGCTCGAGTAGGCTGAGATCGCCGTCCTCGCGATAGGCTTGCAGCGCGATTTGGGTCTCGGTCAAGGTGGCGATCGCCAGATGCGCCTCGATGAAGCTCTCGTTGTTGCCGGCGAACAGGTCGAAACTCGAGAATTCGGCGCTGCGGCTGTAATAGCTCACCGCTTGGCCGTCCTCGATCTCGGTCTGGCTCATCTCGATTTTCGCGCCCGAGAAATCCATCACCACCGTGCCTTCGGGGGTGTTGGCCTCGAGCCGGAAGACCGAAGCCTCGATGACCAGGCTTTGCACCGTAGTGTTGCCCTCGAAGTCGGTGGACATCATCTCGATGCTGAGGCTGAAGGTGCCGGCGGTGATCGACACCGCGTCGTCGACCAATGGCCGCGTCGACTCCATCGCCCTGTCGACCGCCTTGACGCGCTTATCGAATTGGTGGTGGAAATGCTTGAAAAGATTGTCGAGTTTTGCGCGCAGCTTGTTCTCGATGCCGCCACGGTCGTCGTCTTCGCCGAAGGCAAACTGCATCATTGGCGATTGCATGCCGGCAAAAAACGATTGCGCGAACCCGAGTTCTGAAACTCCGTACATAATCGGCCCTCCTTCTCGGACCCTCTTCTGACACTTTCTGTGCCAGGGACTCGATATGGCGGCGCGAGCCCGGAAAGTCGAATCGATTTGCGCATTCGGAAGCGCGCGATCAGCGTCCCTTGAAGCGCCCGGGACGGCGTTCCTCGAACGAGGCCAGGCCTTCCTTGGCATCGTCGGACGCCATCAACGCCCGCTGGGTCTCGGTGAACGTGGCGATCGCCGCCTCCGGTCCGTGCTCGAAGGCGAGGCGGACGTTGGCGAGGGTGGCGCGCACCGCGAGCGGCGCTTGCGCGGCAACGGTCTCGGCGAGCGCGATGGCGCGGGGCAACTCTTCGCCGGCCGGCACCACCTCTTGCACGAAGCCGAGCCGCAGCGCTTCCGCGGCATCGAAAAAATCGCCGGTCAACAGATAGCGCAGCGCGTTGCCCATGCCGGCGCGCTCGGCCATGCGGATGGTGGCGCCGCCACTGGCCATCAGGTTGCGCTGAACCTCGAGCTGGGAGAACTTGGTGTCGTCGGCGGCGACGACGATATCGGCGGCGAGCATCAATTCGATCCCCAAGGTCAGACACCAGCCCTTGACCGCGACCACCACCGGCTTGGTGCGCCGGGGGCTGCGCATGTCGAACGGATCGATCGAGCCCGGCGGGAATAGCGTATTGCCGGTGGCGATATGAGGCGCGACGTGAGTCAGATCGAGACCGCCGGTGAAATGATCGCCGGCGGCGCACACCACCGCGCAGCGGCACGCCGCATCCGCCTCGTAGGCGGTGTAGGCCTCGGCCAACTGGGTCAGCATCGCCGGGGTGAAGGCGTTGCGCTTGGCCGGCCGGTCGATGGTGATGACAAATAGCGGGGCGCGCGATTCGCCGCGAATCCGCCCGCTGGTTGCCGTGGTCGCGGTATCGCTCACGAGATGGTCTCCCCAATGCTGCGCCAAGTTTTTTTCAAGGCCCATGATTTCATGCCGCCGCCGCTTGCGTCCAGCGCGAAGCCATGCAGACTGCCGAATCCGCGCCACACCAATTTTATCATCGAGGAATTCGCGATGACCGCAAACCCCTTCGACCTGACCGGCAAGGTCGCCCTGGTAACCGGCGGCAACGGCGGAATCGGGCTTGCCATGGCGGAGGCGATGGCGGCGGCCGGCGCCGATATCTGCATCTGGGGCAGCAGCGCCGACAAGACGGCGCGCCGGCGAACAGCTCGAAGCCCACGGCACCCGGGTGCTCGCGCAAGTGTGCGATGTCGCCGACGAGGCCGCGGTCGAGGCGGCGATCGCCGAGGCGCTGGCGACCTTGGGCCGGATCGACGCGTGTTTCGCCAACGCCGGGGTGTCGGGACGCGCGCCGTCGTTTCTCGAAATGACCGCCGACGAATGGCGCCGCGTGCTCTCGGTCAATCTCGACGGGGTGTTCTTCACCCTGCGCGGTGTCGCGCGCCATATGGTCGAGCGCGGCGGCGGCGGCTCGCTCGTGGTCACCTCGAGCCTGGCGTCGATCGAGGGCCAGCCCAAGGGCGAACATTACGCGGCGTCGAAAGGCGGCGTGGTGTCGATGATGCGCGCGCTCGCGGTCGAGCTCGGACGCTATCAGATCCGCGCCAACGCGATCCTGCCGGGGTGGATCGAAACCGACATGACGCGCGACTGGATGGGGTTGGACGTGGTCAAGGACCGGGTGCTCAAACGCGTGCCGGCGCGGCGCTGGGGGCAACCGCGGGATTTCGGCGCCGTCGCGGTCTATTTGGCGAGCGACGCCAGCGCCTATCACTCGGGCGACACGCTGCTGATCGACGGCGCCTACGCGCTTTTCTGATTGGGTATCGCGAGCGCGCGCGGCCCCTCGGGCGCGGCGGACTCCATGGCGACCAGTGGCGCTCGCCAGGTCTGGGAATCCACCGCGCCGCACGATCCACAGAGCAATTGCCAGGCGGCGGCCGGGGTGCCGCACTGGCCGCAGACCCAGGTTGGGTCGGGCGGTGCTACACTGGCGCGCCGCCACCAGTCGCGCGCCGCCGCGGTATCGCCGTATTCGGCTTCTTCCAGGCGGGCATGAATCCGGCAGTGCCGCGCCGTCGCGGGCGCGGTGAGCTGATCCAAATGCTGGCGCGCCTTGCCCCAGAGCTCGGCGTCGAGCGCCGCCGCCGCGATCGCCAAATGACCTTCGCCGGACTCCGGGCGGGCCTTGATCAGGGGCTCCAACGCCTTGACCTGTTCCAACGGTGTCGCCGGCATCGTGGCGGCGGCATAGGCCTCCACGAGCTCCGGGTGTTGGGTGGTCGACCAGGCCCGTAGGATCAGCTTGCGCGCCTCATGGACGCGCCCGGCGTCGACCATCAGGCGCGCGGCGAGCCCGACCACGGGAACGAAATCGGGCTGCTTGGCGAGCGCTTTGCGCGCTAGCGCGAGGGCCTCGCGGGTCTGCCCGTCCTCGGCCGCCGCGAGGGCGCGCTGGTAGCCGAACAGCGCTTGTTTGCGTTGTCCCTCGGCGCGCGGCAGACGACGCGCGCGCATGGCACTTTCAACCGCCTTATCGGCGCCGTCCCAGTTGCCGTCGACGCTTTCGAGCTCGATCAGGTTGGACAACACCCAGCCGGCGTCGGGATTGATCTCGAAGGCGCGCCGCGCCAGCTCGCGGGCGGTCGCGGCATCGCCCTTGCGAACCGCCTGGACGAGCAAGCCTCGTAAGCCGAGAAATTCGGTCTCCTCATGGGTCAGCATTTCGCGAAACGCCGCGGCGGCGGCGCTCTGATCGCCGTCCAGCTGGGCCGCTTGGGCGGTCAGCAGCAGGGTCAATGGCGGCTCGCCGAGCAACCCCCGGGCATCGCGCGCCGCCTTGCGGGCGCCGCTCGAATCGCCGGCGGCGGCGGACACCAAGCCGCGGGTCAAGGCGCGATAGCCGCGTTGCCGCCGCCGCTCGGTACGCCGCGCCGCGAGCTTGCGCGGAGAGACGGCGAGCCAGCGGTAGAGCTCGTAAAGACCCGCCAAGGCGATCGCGAAACTCACCGCCGCGGCGGCCAAGACGGCGACCGAGCTCTCGATTTGCCAGTCTTGCCAAGTGATCGAGATCCGCCCTGGATGCTCGGCGACCCAGACCGCGCCGATGCTGAGCAGCGCGAGCACAATCAGAAAGCGCAGCAGACGGATCATCGACGTGGCGCCGCCCCCGAGGCGCGTCGTAAAGCGACTTCGGTCAAGTCCGCCAGACCGCTATCGACCGTTGCCCGATCGCGTGCCTTGGCGCGCCAGTCGGGCGCCACCGTGTCGTCAA
Organism: Alphaproteobacteria bacterium; assembly: GCA_047517485.1. Taxonomy (GTDB): domain Bacteria; phylum Pseudomonadota; class Alphaproteobacteria; order UBA7887; family UBA7887; genus JAKZSU01. Next base: position 14,383 of record JAKZSU010000212.1, on the reverse strand, counting down.
GGCCGAGGCCATCGACCAAGGCCACCGCCGCCGCGACGTCGCCGCGCGCCAGCTGCGCCTCGGCGCGTGCCAGCACCGCCTCGGGATCATCGCCGGAAATATCACCGCCGACCCGGCGGACACTGACCAGGCTTTTGACCTCGGCGAAAGCTTGGCTTAGCCAGCCGGCATCGGCCGGCGCGTCCAAGGCGCGCAAAATCGCCGCCGCCACCACGCCGAAATTCGATCTTAGCGCCGGCGCGGTCGCGACACCGGTCGCCGCGAGTGGTGCCAGGGCGGCAACCAGCGGCGCGATCTCGCGATCGCCGTCGCCGAGCGCGCCGAGCGCCGCCAGCTCGGCCGGAAACGGTTGATCACTGGATGACGCCGCGCGCAATTGTCCCACCGCCAGCAACAACCCGGCGTCTTGCGTGGTGGCCTCGGCCGCCGCGGCGCGCCTGACCGTGTTTCCCGCGTCGGCGAGCGCCGTGCCGAAAGCCGCCTCGATCTTGGCGATCTCGCCCCGCAGCGCGGCGCGCGTCGCCGCCAGCTCCTCGGCCAGAGTCTCGATGGCACCACGATCGACGCCGTCGGCGGGCGGCGGGTTGGCGACCGCGGATTCGATCGCCGCGATCCGCGCGTCCAGATCGGCCATGCGGCGATCCAGCGCGGCAACCGACTCGCGCGTGGCGGCCAGTTGCGCGGACTGCTCGTCGAGCGCTTGCAGACGGCGCTCCAAGTCGGCGGGGATCTCCGGACCTTGGTTCGAGGTGAGCGAAATCGCCAGCACCGAGACCACGGCCACGGCGACCAGCGCCGAGATGCCGGCGTTGGTCATCCACGAGCGCCAGCGGCGCGCGGCGGCGGCTGGGGCGGTGGTTGGGGCGGCCTGATCGGCGATCACTTGGTCGATCAGCACATCGATGCGCGGCCGGGGGGCGATCGATACACGTTGCCACGGCTCCGCTTCGACGGCCGCCGCGACCGCGTCGCTCAAGCAATAGGCGGTGACGCTTTTAAGCGTGTCGACCAACGATGCTTCGCGCACCAACGCCGCGAACGTCGCCGCGGTGCGGGGCGAGAAAAATGCCACGCCATCGACCGCGGCGCCGCGCAGGGCCTCGCTGAGCGCGCTGGGAAGAGTGGTGGTGGCCACCGCGTCATAGACTTCGATGCGGCGATAATCGAACCCGGCGGCACCGAGAATGGTTTCGAGATCGCCGGCGACATGACTGCCCGCGACATGCACCAGGGGCCCGGCCTTGGGGTCGAGTTCGGCCTCGGCGAGCACCGCGAGGGCGGCGGAATCGCCATCCGCCGACGTCACTTGCGCAAATCCGGCCTGCCGCGCGGCAGCGGCGGTCGCATCGCCGACCGCGATCAAGGGCACATCGCGACCCTCGGCCGCCGACGCCAGGGCGCGTATGCCATTGGCGCTGGTGGCGAGGATCGCCTGGGCCTCGGACAACGCCGCGCCCAATCCCGGGACGTCGGTCGCCTCGATAGTCAGCATCGGCGCCACCAGACAGGCGATGCCATGGGTCGACAGCGCGTCTGACAGCGCGTCGTTGTCGGGGTCGGGGCGGGTCAGCACCACCTTCATGCGGTCACTCTCCGGCGAGGAAGCCCGGTCCTGCCGCGGCGAGAAGCCGGTCCCCGAGCGCGGCACCGATGTCCGCCGCGGCGGTCACCGGACCCTGTTCCTCCAGTGCAATTACCTGGCTGCCGTCGGTCTTGGCGACAAGCCCCTTGAGCGAGAGAGTCTGGTTTGCCGTATCGATGCGCGCGAGCCCGGCGATCGGCGTGCGACAGGAGCCGTCGAGGCGCGCCAGCAACGCGCGCTCGGCGGTGACCTGGATTGCGGTCTCGGCGTGGGCAAGCGGCGCGAGCAAGGCGTGCGCCCGCGCATCGTCGGCGCGACACGCGATACCGACGGCGCCCTGAGCGATCGCCGGCAGCATGACGTCGGTCGACAATATCGCCGTCGCGGCATCGGCGCGCCCGAGCCGCTTGAGCCCGGCGAGCGCGAGTAGGGTCGCCGCGACCTCGCCCGCCGCCACCTTGTCGATGCGGGTGCCGACATTGCCGCGCAACGGCATCACGGTGAGATCGGGGCGCCGGTGGAGCAGCTGCGACGCGCGGCGCAAGGACGCGGTGCCGACCACCGCGCCGGGGGCAAGCTCGTCCAAGCCGCCCGGGCCGCTGCCGATCCAGGCATCGCGCGGATCCTCACGCTCCATGCAGCACGGAATCACGATGCCGTCGGGCAGCCAGGTCGGCACGTCCTTCATCGAGTGCACCGCGAGATCGATGCGCCCGGCCAGCATCGCCTCGTCGATTTCCTTGGTGAACAGGCCCTTGCCGCCGATATCGGCCAGCGGTCGGTCGAACACCTTGTCGCCGGTGGTGCGGATAATCTCGACCGCGATCGCATCCTCGCCGCCCAAGTCGGGGTGCGCGGCGATCAGCGCGGCGCGTACCATCCCGGTTTGGGCGAGCGCCAAGGGACTGCCGCGCGTCCCAATACATATTTGGCTTTTGGTCATGTTATACCAACTTGCATAAAGGATGACCCATTTGATGGCCCGAGGTGGTTTCCCGGGTAGGCGCGCCGGGCCGCGCGATGCGGTGCCATCGGGCAAGCGGCGCAACGCATCCGGAAAGCCACCTCGGACCACCGCAGGCCGGTCGCTTTTCGTCGCTGGCTGCGTAGGTCGCCTTTCTTGGGGGCGCTTGACGTGGGGTCGCACGACGGCGCGCCCCGCTCCTACCCAGCGACGAAAATCGATCGGTCAAATGGATCATCCTTTATGCGAGTTGGTATTAGGTCCGAAAGGTTATACCAAGCGGTTCTGGATCGCATATAGAGCGCGGCGCGTCCATCGACATCGGGAGAACAGGCGACATGCGAGTGCTGGGGATCGAAACCAGCTGCGACGAAACGGCGGTGGCCGTGGTCGACGACGAGGAGCGCATTCTCGTCGATCTGGTGCGTTCGCAACTCGACGAGCACGCGGCCTATGGCGGGGTGGTGCCGGAGATCGCCGCGCGCAGTCATGTCGATCATCTCGACGGTCTCATTGCCGCCGCGCTCGAGCAAAGCGGGGTCGGGTTCGCCGAACTCGACGGCGTCGCCGCCACCGCCGGTCCCGGCCTGATCGGCGGGGTCATGGTCGGTCTGATGACCGGCAAGGCGATCGCCTCGGTGCACGCCAAGCCGCTGATCGCGGTCAATCACTTGGAGGCCCATGCGCTGAGCGCGCGGCTGGTCGAGGCGGTCGATTTTCCCTATTTGCTACTGCTGGTCTCGGGCGGGCATTGCCAACTGGTGATCGTCGAGGGGGTCGGCCGATACCGGCGCTTGGGCACGACCATCGACGATGCGCTGGGCGAGGCCTTCGACAAGGCGGCGCGCATGCTCGGGTTGGGCTATCCGGGCGGTCCGGCGGTCGAGGCGGCGGCGGCGGCGGGAGATCCCGACCGGTTCACGCTGCCGCGACCGATGCGCGGACGCTCGGGCTGCGATTTCTCGTTCTCAGGGTTAAAAACGGCGCTGCGAAGGGTGTGCGAGACCTTGCCCGACTCACCCCCGTCGGCGGGTGACGCGGCGGACTTGAGTGCCGGATTCCAGGCCGCGGTCGGCGACGTGGTCGAGGACCGGCTGCGTAACGCGGCGGCGCATTTTCGCGCCGCCCACGGCGATGGCGGCACCTTGGTGGTAGCCGGTGGTGTCGCCGCCAACCGCTATTTGCGCAACCGCCTCGGCACCGCGGCACACACCCTTGGTCTGACGCTGGTCGCGCCGCCCGCCGCGCTGTGCACCGATAATGGCGCGATGGTGGCGTGGGCGGGGATCGAGCGGCTTCGGCTCGGTCTGACCGATTCGCTCGACGCCCGGGCGCGACCGCGATGGCCGCTCGAGGACTTGGCCCGGGACGCGACGGAGGTGCCGGCATGACGACAATCGCGGTGATCGGCGCCGGCGCGTGGGGCACGGCTCTCGCGGTTCTGGCGAGCCGGCGCGGCCATGACGTGCGTTTGTGGGTGCGCCGATCCGATCTCGCCACGGCGATCGACGCGGGGCGCGAGAACAGCACTTATTTGCCCGGAATCAAACTCGACCCGGCGATCACGGTGACCGCCGATGGCGCCGGGATCGGTCCGGCGACGTTGGTACTATCGGTGTTGCCGGTCCAGCACACCAGGGGCGTGCTAAGTACTCTCGCCGACCATATCGCGGCGGACGCGACCCTGGTTATCTGCTCGAAGGGCATCGAAATCGCTTCCGGCGCGATGCTGAGCACGGTGGTCGCCGAGGCCCTGCCCGGACGCCCGGTGGCGGTGCTGACCGGCCCCACCTTCGCCGACGAAGTGGCGCGGGGCCAGCCCAGCGCGGTAACTGTCGCATGCGCCGATCAAGCGATCGGCCAAGACATCGTCACGGCGCTCGGCGATGCCAGCTTTCGGCCCTATTACACCGATGACGTCATCGGCGCTCAGGTCGGCGGCGCGGTCAAGAACGTGCTGGCGATCGCCTGTGGCATCGCCGCCGGACGGCGCTTCGGCGAGAATGCCCGCGCCGCCCTGATCACCCGCGGGCTGGCCGAAATCGGTCGCTTAAGCGCGGCGCTGGGCGGGCGGTCGGAAACCCTGATGGGCCTGTCGGGGCTCGGCGACGTGGCCTTGAGTTGCACCAGTGCGCAATCGCGCAATTTTGCCCTCGGCCGGGCGCTGGGCGAGGGCGCCGCGCTCAGCGCGATCCTGCAGAACCGGACCACGGTGGCGGAAGGGGCGCCAAGCGCCGCGGCGATTGCCGCGCTCGCCGCGCACCACGCCATCGACATGCCGATCGTCGCCGCGGTCGACGCGATTCTGCACAAGGACGCCGGGGTCGACGATACGGTGCGGGCGCTGTTGACCCGGCCGTTCCGCGCCGAAAGCGACGCGGGTTAGTCGCGCAGCAACTCGTTGATCGAGGTCTTCGACCGGGTGCGCTCGTCCACTTGCTTGACGATCACCGCGCAATAGAGCGACGGGCCGGGCGAGCCGTCGGGTAAATCCCGGCCAGGCAGGTTGCCGGGCACGACCACCGAATAGGCCGGCACGCGACCAAAATGGACTTCGCCGGTCGCGCGATCGACGATCTTGGTCGAGGCACCGATATAGACCCCCATCGACAGCACCGAGCCGGTCTCGAGCACGACCCCCTCGGCGACCTCGCTGCGCGCGCCGATGAAGCAATTGTCCTCGATGATCACCGGGCCCGCTTGCAGCGGCTCGAGAACCCCGCCGATCCCGGCGCCGCCGGAAATATGACAATTCTTGCCGATTTGCGCGCAACTGCCGACCGTCGCCCAGGTATCGACCATGGTTCCGGAATCGACGTAGGCGCCGAGGTTCACGAAGCTCGGCATCAACACCACGCCGGGCGCGATATAGGCCGAGTGGCGCACCACGCAGTTGGGCACCGCGCGAAAACCCGCCCGATCGAATTCGGCCCGCCCCCAACCGGCGAATTTCGACGCCACTTTGTCGTACCACGACGCCGCCCCCGGACCCCCGGAGATCGCCGTCATATCATTGAGACGAAACGATAAAAGCACGGCTTTTTTGAGCCATTGGTGAACCTGCCAGCCATCGCCGGTCTTCTCCGCGACCCGGTACGTTCCGGTGTCGAGGCCGCTAAGAGCCGCATCGACCGCATCGCGCACGGCGCCGGATGTCGCGGCACTAACCGTGTCGCGGTCCTCCCACGCGGCATCGATAGTGGCTTCTTGTTCGTCTGGCGTCATTCCGGCTCTCCCTTTGCGGCGAGCGCAACCTAGCTTGAGCGCTCCCGCTGTCAACCGTCGTTGGCGACCGCGACCAGCCAGGCCTCGAGATCGTCGGTAATGTGGTCGGCGTAGCGCTCATGGGGATTGTCGGCGCCGTGCGCCAGATCGGCGCGGCCGTGCTTGACCCAAACCGTGGTCATACCGCGTTCCGCCGCCGGCCGCAGGTTGGCCGGGCTATCCTCGAAAAAAACCATCGCCGGCCCTTCGATGCCGAGTTCGCCGAGCACGTGATCGTAGGGCTCGGGCATCGGTTTGGGCAAAAATCCGCATGATTCGATGTCGAATATGCGATCGAAGCGGCCGCGAATACCGCGCTGGGCGAGAATGCGCTCGGCATGAGCGGTGGATCCATTGGTAAAAACCACTTTGCGGCCCGGCAACGCGGCCAGGGCGCGGTCGAGCGCGGGCGCCGGCGGGACCACCGAGATATCGATATCGTGGACGAATTCGAGATAGTCCCGGGGCGCGATACGATGTTCGAGCATCAGCCCCCGCAAGGTCATGCCGTATTGAAAATAATACGCTTTTTGTATCCACCGCGCCTCGCTCCGGTCGACACCGAGCCGGGTCGAAATATATTCACCCATTCGAACATCGATCTGGGCGAACAAATTACAGTCGGCCGGATACAAAGTGTTGTCGAGATCGAATAGCCAGCATTCGACTTCGTGTGGCCGCACGGATCTCGGAACCTGACGAGCGTGACGCATCGGCCCACAGTGACGAACCATGGTCGCCGCTTCAAGGCCCGCCGACCGCGGATGAGCGCGGGGACGGATGAGGGGGGCGGACAAAAGGTGAGACACAGGTGCGCGATTTCAGTTGTTTGACCGCCGCGAGGATGTCTTGACCAGCACGTTTGACACCCGCACGCCTGCTCTCGCTCAGATCGACCAGGGCGAGACCAAACGGACTCTGTTTGCGCCGGAAGACGTCATCCAGGCCTATCCCGGACCGGCGTTCCTGGCGGCGCACGACGGCGGCGTGCTATTCGCCAATGCCCAGGCGAGCGATCTGGTCGCGGCGTTGCGCGACGGCACCCTCGACGATCTGCCCGAAAGCGTGGCGGATGTGTACCGCGGCGGCGGGGCGACCACCGAAATGGTCACCTTGCCCCATGCCATGGGCGGCGGGACGCTCGATTTGACGCTGGTGCCGGCAGCCACGGCGGGCACTATCGTGACCGGGGTGATGGTCTTCGGGCGCAATGTGACGCTCGAGAACAATCTTCGCAACGCGCTGGTTGAATCGCGCCAGCGCTACAAGGATCTGGTCGACTGTTCCTCGGATTTCGCGTGGGAAACCGGGTGCGACGGCCGTTTCGTATTTGTCTCCCCGGGCGGCGTCCTTGGCTTCCATCCCGATCAGTTGATCGGACGAAAGGCCGGCGATTTTGTCGTGCCGGAGCTCGAGGCTCCAAGCCGCCTCCCGTTCGACAGCGATCAACCCGCGGTCGAAGCGATCATCTGGATGCGCTCGGCCGACGGCGGCGCGGCGTGCCTCAAGGTCTCCAGCCTGCCGCTCTTCGACCCGGACGTTGAGTGGAGCGGCGCCCGCGGCATCAGCCGCGATATCACCGCCAGCCGGGCCAAGGATTTGGCGCTCGCGGTGGCGCGCCGGCGCGAGCAGACGCTCGATTCCATTCTTCGCGCGATGCGTAACGAGGTGGTGATCAGCGCGATGTTCGAAGCGGCGACGCGCGCCATTGTCGATGCTCTCGACCTGTCCGCCTGTTGGGTATTGCGCCTCGACGACAAGAACAAGGCGTATGTCGCGGTCGCCGAACCCGACGGCGCGGTGGTACCGGAACAGGTTTTGCGCCAATTGCAAACGTTCGCGGACGGGACCGATAGCGGCATCGCCGCGATGCGCAATATCGACGGGACCTTGATTGCACCGTCGCAATACGCGAAATCGGTCAATGGCGGCGTCGCCGTGGTCCGTGCGCACGGCGCCGAATGGAACGACGATGACCGCGATCTGCTTGCCGGGGTTGCCGGGCAACTCGGAATCGCCATCGAACAAGCTTCGAATCACGAAAAACTCGAACTCTTATCACGCACCGACAGTCTCACCGGACTGCTCAACCGGCGTGCCTTTACCGACGAAGCGGGAAGACGCATGAGTCTCGCGATACGAAACGGGCGCCGCGCCGCTCTGCTCTACATCGACCTCGACAATTTCAAGGCGATCAATGATCACCATGGACACGGTCCCGGCGACGAGGCGCTGCTCAAGGTCGCCGCTTATCTGAACGACGGCAGCCGCGGCAGCGACGTGCTCGCCCGCGTCGGCGGCGACGAGTTCGCGCTTTGGCTCGATGACGCGGGCGACAGCGGTGGGGAAATCAAGGCCAAGGCATTGGCCGACACCGATGCCTTGAGCGCGGCCGTGCCGGCGGTCGAGGGTCATCCGTTCGGCTTGTCGATTGGATTGGCGAACTTCGATCCCGACTCGAACGAAAGTCTCGACAGTCTGATGGAGCGCGCCGACCACGCGATGTACATAGCGAAGCGCGATCACGGCCGATCGAGCTATCATGTGGCGAACGCGCAGGGGCTCGGAGAGGGCGATGCCGATGATTAAGTCAACCGATGACGGGCCTGGCGAAGAGGTGCTGGTGGGCGACGCCGAGCGGACGTCGCAGACGTCGTCGAGCACGTCCGGCTATGTCGAAGCGAGCACTCTCGCGCGCAATCAGAACTCCGAGGTTCGCCGATCGCTGGCCGCGAACACCAATACGGCGCCGGAAATCCTCTATTTCCTGGCCGAGGATGCGCACCCAGAGGTTCGCCGCGCGATCGCCAACAATCCCGCCTCGCCGCGCCAGGCCGATATCGTGCTCGCCGGCGATTCCCAGGCGTCGGTTCGGCTCGATCTCGCGCGCAAGATCTCGCGGCTGGCGCCGGATCTGAGCCGCCACGAAAAGGCCCAACTCGAGACTCTTACCCTCGAAGCCCTGGGTCTTCTCGCCGCCGACGTGCTGCCGCGAGTCCGTCAAGTTATCGCCGAGGAACTCAAGACCCTCGATAACGTGCCTGCCGAAATGATGCTTTTGCTCGCCCGCGACGTCGAGTTGGTCGTCGCCGCGCCGGTCCTCGAATACTCGCCCCTGCTCGACGACGATTCGCTACTCGAAATCATCAACAGTTCACCGGTTCAGGGTGCGCTCAGTGCGATTTCGCGCCGCCAAGGCCTCGCCGCGCCGCTGTGCGACGGCATTGTCGCGAACAACGACACCGAAGCGGTGGCCGAACTCCTAGCCAACCCGAGCGCGCAAATTCGCGAGGAAACGCTCGACGAACTGATCGATCGCGCGTCCTCGCGCAAACCTTGGCATCGCCCGTTGGTTCTGCGGCCGGAACTCTCGAAGTCCGCCGTCGATCGCATTGCCCGGTTCGTATCGTCATCCCTGATCAGCGGTTTGCAAGACGCCAACCTGCTCTCGGCGGCCATGGCCGAGGCGGTTTCGGATAGGGTGGGGGACCGACTGACCGAGGATGAAGGGGACGACGCGGCGGATGGCGCCGCCGGTGCCGACGATGAGCCGACGGAACGCGATGCGGCACAAGATGTCGCCGCTTTGTTCGACGAAGATGGCCTTAGCGACGAAAATATTTGCGAACGTATCGACCAGAACGATCGCGATTTCGCGATCCACGCCTTGAGCCACCTGACCGAGATCGAGTTCGCTGAAATCCAGAATTTCCTGCACACCGGCTCGGCGATCGATGTCGTGGCGATCTGCTGGCACGCGGGGGTGTCGATGCGCACCGCCATCGAGTATCAGATCAAGGTCGCGCGAATTCCCACCAACGACGTTATTTATGCCAAGAACGGCATCGACTACCCGCGGTCGCCGGCGGCGCTGAAGCGACGCCTGGAGCAGTTCTTGGCGTAAAACCAAACTGCGATGAGTAAGAATCATCGTAGTTTGTAAGGCGTTCAAGCGCCACGCAGGCTGACCTCGCATTGGCTCGGGCGCGCGGTCGCGCTTGCCGGACTGCGCATCGCGCAGGCCGGTTGATTTAAAGCGCGTTCAAGCGCCACGCAGGCTGGCCTCGCATTGGCTCGGGCGCGCGGTCGCGCTTGCCGAGCGGCAATGAGGTTCACTCAATGCAGCTCGGTATAAAAGTTATATGGGCTAGGCGGTATCGACGATCATCGTGCCGGCGCCGTGCGCGGTAAAGACCTCGAGCAACACGACGTGGGGAATTCTGCCGTCGAGAATATGCGCCGCCTCGGTCGCGCCTTCGACCGCGTCAATGCAGGTCTCGACCTTGGGCACCATGCCGTCGGCGACGGTGCCGTCCTCGATCAGGGCGCGCGCCGAAGCCGGGGTTAGCCTGGTGATCAAGGCGCCGGATTTGTCGAGCACCCCCGGAACATCGGTCAACATCACCAATTTGCTCGCCGCCAAAGCCGACGCGACCGCGCCCGCCGCCGTGTCGGCGTTGATATTGTAGGTCTCCCCCGCGGCGCCGACCCCGATCGGCGCGACCACCGGAATGATGTCGGAATCGGCCAGGGTCTGGAGAACCCTGGGGTCGATCCGCTCGGGTTCGCCGACAAAGCCGAGATCGAGAACTTTCTCGATGTTCGAATCGGGATCGCGGACGGTGCGTTCGAGCCGGCGCGCCTGGATCAAATGGCCGTCCTTGCCCGACAGGCCGATCGCCGTGCCGCCGGCGCGATTGATCGCCGAGGCGATCTGTTTGTTGATCCGGCCGGCCAACACCATCTCGACGATCTCGACCGTCGCTTTATCGGTTACCCGCAAACCGTTGACGAACGAACTCTCGATCTTCAAGCGGTCGAGCATGGCGCCGATTTGCGGGCCGCCGCCATGAACGACGACCGGGTTTATCCCCACCTGTTTGAGCAGCGCCACATCGCGCGCGAACATCTGCGCCAGCGACTCGTCGCCCATCGCATGCCCGCCTAACTTGATCACGAAAGTGTGGCCGGCAAAGCGCCGCATATATGGCAACGCCTCGGACAGCGTCTCCGCCGTGCGCAATTGCTCGTCGCGTGGGGTAAAATCGGTCTTGGCCATGGCGGCTCGACTCTAGATTCAGGAGGCCCTGGGTTTACCGCAAGCGCCGGGGTTCCGCCAGCGCCGCAAGACCGGCGCGCAAATTATCGACCCCGGTTCCCGCCCGCGCGCTAGTCGCGACAATCTCGGGATAGGCGGCGGCGTGCGCCGCCAGAGCTTTGCCCATGTCATCGCGCCGCTTGGCCAGCGCCGCGTCGCTCAGCTTGTCGCATTTGGTCAGGACGATCTGATAGACCACGGCGGCTTCGTCCAGCATCGCCATCAGGGTCTTGTCGCTGTCCTTCAAGCCGTGGCGGCCGTCGATCAGCAGGCTGGTTCGGCGCAGGCTCGGACGACCGCGCAAATAGGCCTCGATCAGGGCCGTCCAAGCGGCGATATCGCTCTTTGGCGCGCGCGCATAGCCATAGCCCGGGAGATCGACGAGCATCAGCCGATCGCCGAGATTGAAGAAATTGACCTGCCGCGTCCGGCCCGGGGTGTTGGAGATCCGCGCGAGCGTATTTCTGCCGGTCAAACTGTTGATAAGGCTGGATTTACCGACGTTCGAGCGCCCCGCGAAGGCAACCTCGGTCAAGCCGTTGGGGGGCAATCCCTGGAGGGAGTTCGCGCCCGAGACAAAGTCACACGATTGGGCGAACAGCAGCCGGCCCGCTTCCAAGGCGGCGGCGTCGAATTCTTGGTGATCCGTGGTCATCGGTCACCGCGGGCGGCTATGTCTTGGTCTTTGCGGTCACTCGCCGCATGATCAGCCATTGCTGCGCGATCGACAGAACATTGTTCCACGTCCAATAGAGCACCAGTCCGGCGGGGAAGGTGGCGAACAGGAAGACGAAAATCAGCGGTAGCATCATCATTATCCGGGCCTGCATAGGATCGGGGGGTGCCGGATTGAGCTTTTGCTGGAGAAACATCGTCAAACCCATCGCCAACGGCCAGAGGCCGATCGCGAGAAAATCTGGGGGCGTAAACGGGATCAAGCCGAACAGGTTGAACAGGTTGGTCGGGTCGGGCGCGGAGAGATCACTGATCCAACCGTAAAACGGCGCGTGACGCATCTCGATCGAGACGAACAGAACCTTGTAGAGCGCGAAAAACACCGGAATCTGAACCACGATGGGCAGGCAGCCGGCCATTGGATTGGCTTTTTCGCGTTTATAGAGCCCCATCACCTCGGCGTTGAGCTTCTGCTTGTCGTCGCTGTATTTCTCGCGCAACTCCATCATCTGCGGCTGCAGCGTCTTGAGCTTGCTCATCGCGGCATAGGATTTGTTGGCGAGCGGGAAGAAGAACAGCTTGATGATCACCGTCAGACCGAGAATCGCCAGGCCAAAGTTACCGAACCAGCCATAGAAGCTGTGCAGTACGTAATACAGCGGTTTGGTGAGGTAAAAAAACCATCCGAAATCGACCGACAGATCGAAATTGATGATCCCCAGCTGCTCGGCATACTCGTCGAGAAGAGCGACTTCCTTGGCGCCCGCAAACAGGCGATTGGTGACTTCGGCGCTGCCGCCGACCGGGATAACCATGGGTTCGAGCAGATAATCGACCTGGAATTTGTCGCGCCCACCGCGATTGCTGAAGTGAAACCGGGTGTTGGCGGCCATCTTTTGGTCAGGCACCAGCGCGGCCAGCCAAAATTTGTCGGTAATGCCAATCCAACCGCCGGTCGTCGACTGCTCGATGGTCGGGGTTTCGCGAAGATCGCTGTAGTCGACCTCCTTCAGCGTGCCGCCGAAGACACCCAAGGGCCCCTCGTGCAAAATGTAGAATCCGAGCGTCGTCGGCTCGTCGGTGCGACTGATACGGCCGTAGGGATGCAAGGTCACCGGCGCATCGGACCGATTGGCGACCGACTGGGTCACCGCGAACATGAAGTTTTCGTCGATGGCGATCTTGCGGCTGAAGTGAAGCCCCTCGCCATTGTCCCAAGTGAGGGTGATCGGAGAGCCTGGGGACAGCCGCGAATCCGACGTGCTCCACTCGGTTTGCGGCCCCGGTGTCGGGCCCACCCCCTCGCGTTCATCGGCGGCCCAGCCGAACTCGGCGAAATAGGGACTCGCCGCGCCGGGCGGGGCGAGAAGGCGGATTTGCGGGCTCTCGGGATCGACCGTCTCGCGGTAGTCGGCAAGCGTCAGATCGTCGATACGGCCGCCGACCAGCGCCACCGAACCGATCAAACGCCCGTTCTCGCCGGCGTCGATCGGCAGGCGCGGACTGTCGTCGCGGGGCACGCTCTCGGGATCGTCGGATTGCCCCACCACCGCGGGCTGGCCGTCATCGGCCGCCGGCACCGAGGGAATGTCGGCGCTCCCGTCAGCGACCGTATCCGCGGTGGCTGAACTCTCCTCCGGCGGCGGCGGCGGCGGCGGCGGCGGTCCCGGGAACAGCATCTGGAAGCCGAGCAAGATCACGACCGACAAGACGATCGCAACCACAAGATTTTTTTGATCCAACGGTCTCAGCGCTCCATTTCTCGACTTAAGCCATGATCCGGCATGGCGGCCGCGGTGTCGCGCATGCGCCGGGCGATCGGGTCTCCCGGCACCGGGTCGTAGCCGAATCCGCCCCACGGCTGACACCGCAGCACGCGGCCGATGATCAACCGAACCCCGCGCAAAGCGCCGTGGCGGGCCAAGGATTCGAGCGCATATTCCGAGCAACTCGGGGTATATCGACAGCTTGCCGGCAGCAGCGGCCGCAGCGCCAGGCGATAAGCCCGAACCGAGGCGGCGAGTCCGCGCGCCAACGGCGTCATCGGCCGCTCGCCTGTTGCGTCGCGGTGCGCAGCGCGCCAAGCTTTTCGAGCGCGCGCCGAAGATCGCTGGTCAGCGTCGCATAGTCGCGCCCGCACGTTGTTGCGCGCGCGATCAACACATAGTCACGATCGTACAGAGCATGATCGACCATCACCTGATCGGCCACCGCGCGCAGACGGCGCCGCGCGCGATTGCGCGCCACCGCGCCACCGACCCGGCGGCTCGCGGTAAAGCCGACGCGCGGCAAGGACCCCACCCACGTGGGATCACGCGGCGCGCACTGCAAGACCAGGCCAGGCATCGCCTTGGACCGGCCGGTTTTTGCAATTCTCACGAAATCCGGGCGGCGTTTCAGCCGTGGAAGGCGTGCTACCACCCGACTATGCGGACAGACGCTTGCGCCCTTTGGCGCGGCGTTTAGCCAATACCCGCCGACCACCCACCGTCGCCATCCGCGAACGGAATCCATGGCGGCGTTTGCGTACCAGTACGCTCGGTTGATAGGTTCTTTTCACCGACTTTATCTCCAAACCGCCAATATCTCGGAATCCGCGCGGTGTATACGGTCTCGGCTGGGCTAAGTCAATGCGGGCGGATGGCAAAACTGGTCATGTGATACCACCGAGCGGAATGCCTGACTCACGTTGGGGATTCCCAAGCGGTCCGATCTCTGACTCAATGTGGTGAACCAATGAGGTTCGCCATGGCAGCGCCTATCGACTTACGGAACGATTTTGACAGCGTCTCACTGCGGC
>JAKZSU010000211.1:0-38161 GCA_047517485.1 Alphaproteobacteria bacterium | reverse complement strand
GACGCAGATCTGGATTGCCGTCTCGGTCTACGTCCTCGTCGCCATCGTCAAGAAGCGCCTCGACCTGGACGCCTCGCTCTACACTTTGTTACAGATCCTCTCGGTGACCCTCTTCGAGAAAATGCCCATACATCAAGCACGTGCGGGAGACGAAAACAGATGCAACGCTTCGCAAATAACCAACCAATTGAATTTATTCGATTTTTAACCGGACACTAGTGAGTTGTGGTGATTTACGAAGCTCTCGGATGGTTTGGCGAAGGCTTTGGCGCGCGTGCTCGTCGTCGCTGCGACTCCACAGCAGGGTCGCCAGCTTGTCGCGTCGCTGCGCCTGGCCGGGATGCATAGCCAGATAGCCGAGTAGCGCCTGAACCCTTTTTTGGCGCGCGGGTACGGCGTCGCCGGTCTCGGTTTGGAGCTTAAATCCGCCCAATAATGCGAGGCTCAGCGCGCTCATCGTCCATTGCCCTCCGATACAACCATGCTAGGGGAATTCGGGTCGAATCGCGAATCCGGCAATGGTGTTGGACGAAGGGAGCGGACGATTTCCGCTGTGGTGAAGCCTTCTCGTTTGCGGATTGCCAGAAATTTTTGCCGGCAACGCCGGTTTTGACCTCGCGCGGGGCATTTTTCACGCTCGCTTCACGGCTGCCCTGACACTGATTTCACGGCCCGGGCTCTAACCTTCGCCTCTGATCTCGGCTCAATCGCAACTCGCACTGCGTCGGGGGGCCGCTTAGCCAAGTCGCGGAATTCGACTTTGGCGGGCGGGCGGAAATTGTCGAAACCTATGGAGGACAATCATGAAGTATGGAAATCAGACGGGCTTGGTGGCGCTGATCGCCGCCGCGACGTTGGCAATCAGTAACCCGGCAATGGCTGACCCGGTTAAGGGTTGCTACGGGGCGACCTACACGTCTCTCGACGTTTTGGAGATTGCCGACGGACATATGGTCATCAGCTACAGCGCCATTGGCACCGGATACGTGCTCGAAGACACGGCTTCAGCACTGCACGGAATGGCTGGGCCATGCACCGGTGCCTTAGAGCTAAAAGGAGGATCGGTGGTCGGCGAGACTGGCAAGTGCGTTCGCACCGACTCTGACGGCGATAAGATATTGATTTCCGGCACCAGCGAGGGCGACGGCAGCAAGGGCACATGGGGCCTGGAAGGCCTCACTGGGAAGTTTGTCGGCGCGACCGGGTCTGGCACCTGGTGGATGGAAGGCGACGACGGCAACTATTATCTCGCGTGCTTCGACGGCTCCTGGAAGCCGGCGATGTGACATTCTGGGAATGACCTCCCACGACTGATGAATGCGGGCGATCGCGGTCGTGGTCGCCCGCCCCTTTTTTCAGCTCGGCGTCGCCCTGCTTTATACCAGCTTGGGGCAGTTGTGTGGGTCGAATGGCTCTCGAAAAGTTAGCGCCGCTGCCGCCGCTCACAAGGCGTGCGAGGCGGCGAGCCGGAGCGCGTAGAGGCGGGCTTCGATGGCGGCCTCGGCGTCCCCTCGACGCCCTCGATGCCGACCGGCATAGGGGCCTCGCCGGGCACCACGAGATGGGTCTCGAGGCCGAGCCGCGGCGATTGGCGCAAGGTCTGATAGACGACGCAGTAGCGCTCGGTCATCTCGATCAGCCGGTCGCGTTCGGCCGGGCTCGCGTCGGTGTCGAGATCGAAGCGCAGGCGAACGTCGGAGAAACCGACCGCCACCTCGGAGTCGATGCCCAACGCGCCGCGGAAATCGAGGTCGCCCTCGGCGCGCACGGTACCGCTCTTGATTTCGATGTCGAGGCTGACCGCCACCGCTTTCAGGGTGACCCCGGCGCAGGCGGCCAAGGCTTCGAGCAGCATGTCGCCCGAGCAAACGGTGTGTTTTGACCCGCCCGATGCCGGGTGCAGACCGGCTTTCACCTCGGCGCGGGCGGTATCGACCTTGCAGACGATGTCATCATCGTCGATGCGGCCGGTGGCCTTGAGGGTGATCCGCGCCTCGTCCGGCTGGGCGCGGAATCGTTCTTTTATCGGCCGCTGTATCGACTTGAGGTGACGGGCGTCCATGCGGTCTTCCTTCCGCGACTGCCTACTTCATTTGATCCTATCATGCTCTACGGTACGGTGACCAATCCGCCCGAGGCGACGATGGTCTGGCCGGTGGTGAAGCTCGAGCGGTCGCTGAGCAGAAAATACGCCATCTCGGCGATCTCCTCGGGTTGGCCGAAGCGGCCCAAGGGGGTCAGATCGCGCAGCTTCCGCCGGCCCTCTTCGGACGCGTTTTCGGTCATCTCGGTTTCGATAAAGCCAGGCGCGATGCAGTTGACTCGGATATCGGGGCCGAGCGCGCTCGCACAACTGCGCGACAGGCCGACGATCGCGGCCTTCGAGGTGCCGTAGGCAATCAGGCGATCCGGCGCCAGCGGGTTGCGCGCCAAACCGACCGCCGACGAGATACACACGATGCGACCGAATCCACGCGCCAGCATGCCGTCCTTGGCGAGCCAAATGGTATAAAACGTGCCATCGAGGTTGACCCGCATCATCTCGTTCCAAATATCGAAATCCATGTCGATATTGTCGCCGGCGCGGGCGACCCCGGCATTGGCGACCAGCAAGTCGACGGGGCCGAGTCGGGCCTCGATATCGCCATACATCTGTTTCATTTGGTCGAGATCCGATACATCGGCCTGAAACAAAGCGCCGGTGCCGCCGGCGGCGGTCACTTCCGCCAAAGTCTCGGCCGCTGCCGCTTGGTTAGCCGCGTAATTAATCGCGATCCGCGCGCCGGTGGCGGCCAACCGGGTGCAAATCGCCCGGCCGATGCCGCGGCTGCCACCGGTTACCAGAACCGTACGATGGTGAAATTCCTCGTCCGCCATGGCGCCGTGCCTTTCTGGTGCCCGCGTCAGACCGGCTCGGCGATGAACACCGGAATTTTGCGGTCGGTTTTCGCCTGATAGTCATTGTAGGGCGGATAGGCGGCGGCGCCGGCATCCCACAGGCGCTGGCGTTCCGGATCGTCATGCACCTCGCGCACCCGCATTGGGAAAACCTCGGTCTTGTCGCGAATTTCGACATCCCCGTTGGCGCGCAGGTTATAGACCCAGACCGGGTTCTTTTCGCGTCCGCCGTAGGAGCCGATGAGCACATAGCCGTCGTCGACCTTGACCCGCATCACCGGGATTTTGCGCACCCCGCCGGTCTTGTTGCCGGTGTGGGTGACGATGATGCAGGGCAGGCCCGAGTCGCGCAACGTCGTGCCTTCGGTGCCGCCGCTGCTTTCATAGAGCGCGACCTGGTCGCGAACCCAATCGAGGGTGGCGGGAATATAATCGGCCATTTCAGAGCCTTTCATGTCTAGTTGGAGACGGTTTGACCGCGCTCCCGTGCGCCGCGGCTAGGAGCGCGGTGCCGCGCGATGTGTGTGCATCGGGCAAGGCGCGCGACGACGCCACGGCGCACTGGAGCGCGGCCTTCGGTGGGCCAAATTGACCTTTCGGATGCGTTGCGACGCTCGGCCGATGCACACACATCGCCCGTCGCGTCGCGCCTACCCGAAAGGCCAATTTGGCACATCAAACCGTTTCCAACTAGACATGAAAGGCTCTAGCCTCCCTTCAAAGAACGCGGCCGGCGACCGCGTCGAGTTTGGCGAGCAGCGCCGGATCGCGCGCGTCGGGCGCGGTGATTAGGGCGCTGTCGAGGGCGTGCTGGCAGCCTTGGGCGCAAGGCGCGTCGTCGGCCTCGATTAGCGGCACGACGTGGCGGATCAGGCTGCGCGCGTTGTCGGCGTTGGCCATCAGCACACTGATGATCGCGTCGACGGTGACGTCGTCGTGATCCGGGTGCCAGCAGTCGAAGTCGGTGACCATGGCGACGGTCGCGTAGCACATCTCGGCCTCGCGGGCGAGCTTGGCCTCGGGCATGTTGGTCATGCCGATGACGTCGCAGCCCCACGTCCGGTAGAGTTCGGACTCGGCCAGGGTGGAGAATTGCGGCCCTTCCATCACCAGGTAAGTGCCGCCCGCGACCATGGTGATACCGGCGCTGGTCGCGGCGGCGAGCAGATGGTCGCCGGTGCGGCCGCACACCGGATGCGCCATCGAGACGTGGCCGACCATGCCGGTGGCGAAAAAGCTCTTGGTGCGCGCGAAGGTGCGGTCGATGAACTGGTCGACGAGGACGAAAGTGCCGGGCGGCAGCTCGTCCTTGAACGAGCCGACCGCGCTGACCGAAATGATCTCACTACAACCGGCGCGCTTGAGGACATCGATGTTGGCGCGGAAATTGATCTCCGACGGCGGCACGCGATGGCCGCGGCCGTGGCGCGGTAAAAAGACCAGCGGTTGGCCGTCGAGGGTGCCGAAAAGCAGCTCGTCCGACGGCGCGCCGAACGGGCTCGCCACCGCGCGCCATTCGGTGTCGGCGAGACCGTCGAGGTCGTAAACGCCGCTGCCGCCGATAATGCCGATGGCGATGGGCTTCGCCGCCATGACGCGGCCTACTCGATGCCGAGCAGCTCGACCTCGAAGATCAGGGTCGAGTTGGGCGGGATGATGCCGAGGTCGCGGCTGAAGTAGCCCCATTCCGGGGGGATGACGAGGCGGCGCTTGCCGCCGACCTTCATGCCCTTGACGCCTTCGTCCCAACCGCGGATCACCTGGCGGGCGCCGAGCTGAAACGAGAAGCTCTGGCCGCGTTCGAGCGAGCTGTCGAACTTGTTCCCGTCCTCGGTCCAGCCGGTATAGTGGACCGACACCGTGTTGCCCACCGCGGCGGCGGCGCCGTCGCCGACCACCAGGTCTTCGATGATCAATTCGTCGGCGGCGAGCGCCGGGGTGACGAGGAGCAGGAAGGCGGCGCAGGCGATCGCAAGCTGTCTCATGGTCGGTCCTTTCGAAAAATAAACCCCACCGTCGATTTAGCCGAATTACTTTCGGTGGTCGGCTTAGCCGACGTGGGTGGTGAAAAAGGCGAGCGTGCGTTCGAGCGCGAGCGCCGCCGCGGTTTGGTTATAGGAGCCACGCTGATCGCAATTGAAGCCGTGTTCGGCATCGTAGACGTGATAGGTCGGCTCCGGCCGGCGCTCGCGGATCACCGCGACCTTGTCCATCGGGATCGAGGCGTCGTGCTCGCCGAACTGCATCATCACCGGACAGCCGGGAGAAAGATCGAGATCGTTGGCGATAGCGCCGCCGTAATAGGGCACGCACGCCGCGACCCCGGTCGCCCGGCACGCCGCCGCCCAAGTCACCGTGCCGCCCCAGCAATAGCCGACCACCCCGACCTTGCCGGCGCCGCCGAGCGCGTCGACGCAAGCCTGGACGTCGAGCACCGCGTTGGCGAGATCGGCTTTCTGCATCAGCGCGACGCCGGTCTCGATATCGGCCGGCTCGTACCCGGTCTCGAAATCCCGCTCGACCCGGTCGAACAGCGCCGGCGCGTAGACCTCGTACCCTTGCGCGGCGAAGCGGTCGGCGACGTCGCGGATGTGGCTGTTGACCCCGAAGATCTCTTGCACCACGACCAAGCCACCGCGCCGTGCCGCCCCGCCCGCCGCCACGTGATAGGCCTGATACGCATGTCCGTCGACCGCCGTCATAGTGACCATCGTGCCCGCCATCGCCTCGCCTCCCACCATTCATTTTGCCGAGTCGTTTTAGGGGGTTCGGTGGTCGGGTGCAATGTCGGCGCGGCGGCGAGGCCGCGCCGGGGCTCGATGGTCGGCCGAAACGTATCGGCTTTGGCGCCTGTTTCGTCGGCTATTGCCGCCGCTTCGGTCATCGAAAAGTGGCGGCCTGGACGCCCGCTGTTTACCCGAATGTATGAACCGCCTGCGGTGCGCATGAGAGAGTTTTGCGGAATATCGGAAGTCGCTGATATGTATCCGGCCTTGCTGATCGGCACGCGGGAGCGGGGCCAACTCGGCTATTCGGGCGCGTTGCGTCGCTTGGCCGATGCGCCGCATCGCCTGTCGCGCCACGGCTACTCGAAAAGCCAATTTGGCCCATCAAACCGGTTCAATTATGCCCGGAAAGGTATTAACTTCGACCCCCGAATTAACCAAATTCAGCGATGCCCATGACGGAGGAAGATCATGGCCGAACTTGACGCACACGAGGCGCGGCGCGCGGCGCTGCGAGCGCGCTTTCTGTCCGACGATCCGCCGGCGCCGGACACGGTGCTGACCGGCGGGGTCAATCATTTGGCGCTGATCAGCTCGGACCTCGATGCGACTATTCAGTTCTATACCGGAGTCTTGAAGATGCGGCTGACGCGGATCATCACCAATCACGACGATCCCACGTCGACCCACATATTTCTCGACATGGGCGGCGGCAATTCGTTGGCGTTCTTCGACTTTCCCGAGCATGGCCCGGCGCCGACCGTGCGCGGTATCGGCAGCATGCACCATGTCGCCTTGAAGGCCGGGACAAAGCAATTTCAGGCCGTTCTCCAGAGCCTCAAGGAACAAGACATTTCCTATTCGCTGCATGGCTCGGAGGAGGAGGGGTCGGTCTATATGCGCGATCCGGATAATATTCTGGTCGAGGTGACGACCGGATATTGAGGCGCCTCAAGTCGGCAAATTTCCCATCCCGCAGCGAATTTTTCCTGACGTTGCTGGGTCCGCGGCAACAATGCCCGGAAAAATTCCAACAACTAAAACCAAACCGCGATGAGCAAGACTCATCGCGGTTCGTAATGCGTTCAAGCGCCACGCAGGCTGACCTCGCATAAGCTCGGGCGCGCGGTCGCGCTTGCCGCCCGGCAATGAGTTTCACTCAATGCAGAGCGGTATTGGCGGCCTCAACCCTACACTTCGCGGCCGATCCTGTTGTCCAGCGAGTAGCGGCCGCCGCCCTTGATGGCGATGGCGATCGCGAGGATGCCGAGCAGGAGGGAATATTCGAAGCCGCCCTGAATCCAGAAGAAGCCCTTGCCCCACAGCACGTAAAACGTCGCGACCGTCATGAAACCGATCACTTGCGCGGCGATCAGCCGGGTGAGCAGGCCGAGCACCAGCATGGCGCCGCCAACCAGCTCGAGGAGCGCGATGTAGGTGGCGAGCGCCTGCGCCGGCTCGAGGCCGACACTCGCCATGAAATCCGCGGTCCCCTGCAGGCGTCCGTCGAAAAGCTTTTGCCAGCCATGGGGCATCAGCAAGGCGCCGGTGGCGACCCGGATCAGCGGATAGGCGAAGGGGCTCAAGGCATCGGTGAGGCGCGCCAACGGCGGCACCAGGCGCCGCGTCTGTTTGCCGGAAGACTCGCTCATGTTCTTTTTCCTCGACGGCCGTCCAGAGAACATGATGGTGCCACATGGCGGGCGACTTACCAAGGCGAAGAACGCCTATTGTGGTATAACCCGCGCCCGCGAACAATCCGCGCTTTTAATCCCGCAAGAGTCCCGCTTAGGAGATTACGTCGTGTCTTGGCTTGAGGTGAGTGTTGCGATAAGAGAGCTCGCCCAGGCTCGGGACGAAGGCGGGTCCATGGCCGCGGCGTGGGACTCTTTGGTCGACCTGGTGAACGCCGACGACGGCCGGCCGCCGTTTCATCTTCGCACCATAACCGAGATCGTCGAGGAGGTCGGCCGCGCCCAAGGGCCCACCAGCGTGCGGATTCTGGATCACAGATGCGGCGGCTGCTCGACGCTGCTCTACCTGTGCGCCATGGGCTATACCGGAATCCACGGCATCGACCTCCACTCGAGCAACGCGATACGGTGGAATCGCCTGTTGAGCGAAGTCCTCGACGTTCAGGAGCCCCGACTTTTCTCGTATGACGGGGGCCAGCTGCCGTTCGAGGACAATAGTTTCGATGTCGTGTTCAGTCAGCAAGTGCTCGAGCATGTGCGGCCGGATGTCGTCGATACCTATTACGCCGAGGAATACCGGGTTCTGAAACCGGGCGGGGTGGTGTTTCATCAGGTGCCGCACCGGCTGGTCCCCTATGACTCGCATACCCGGACCTGGTTCCTACATTTGTTGCCGTACCGGGCATGGCGCTGGGTTCTGCGTCCGCTGGGCCGAAGTTCGGAAACCTCGGAGACCGCGCTGTTCCTGCGCTGGCCGTGGATCCATCGCCGCAAGATCAGCGAGCATTTCGACCACAATGTCGACGTAACCGTCGATCGCCTGGTCAATATCGACGACTACAGCACCTACGACGGCCCGGTCCGCTTGCGACAGGCGATCACCAGGGTAGTGGGCACGCCGCTGATCGGCCCGCTGGCCCGCCTGGCGCTCAAGAACCTGGTGATGCTCGATACGGTATCCCGCAAACGCGCTTGAGTGCCCGGAGCCCCTCTACAGAGCGCGGAAAAATTAATAGACTGGTCGCCAGGTGGCGGGGAGAAGGAACAAACATGCCGGCGGAAATGGATCGGGCGGGCTGGCACGCCTATTACTCTGAAAAACGGGTCGTGCATCAGTGGTTTCAGGTCGAGCTTCTAAAAGACCTGGATGTCCGGTCGGTGCTCGAGATTGGGCCCTATTTCGGCTTGGTCACCGCGATGCTGGCCAATGCGGGGTACCGGGTCACCACGCTCAATATTACCGCCGAGGCGCCGGAGCCCGGTGCGACCGGGCACATAACCGCCGATATTCGGACGGTGCGGCCCGAACAGCTGGCCGGCCATGACGCGATCCTCTGTTGCGAAACGCTCGAACATATTGCCTGGGACGATGTCGGCGAGGTGCTGTCGCGTTTTGCCGCCTCGGCGGTCCCATGGCTTATCGTGTCGGTCCCGTACGAAGCCTTCCAGGTGGGGTTTTCGCTGTATCTGAACCGCTACGTCTGGCGCAAGCAGAGTTGCCTCAAGAAGTTGCGCTTTCTTTCCGCCTTCCGGGCCCCGCCCGACGACGACTGGGAACATCACAAATGGGAAATCGGCTACAAGGGCTATAGTGTGCCGGTTCTTAGGAACAAGGTGACCGGGGCCGGGTACGAGATCGTTCGCCAAGATTTTACAGCCGGCTGCCGATCGATTTTTCTATTGTGCAGGAACCTCGGATCGGGGTCTTAGTACCGAACCGCGATGAGCGGGGCTCATCGCGGTTCGTATTGCGTTCAAGCGCCGGCCAAGCTGGCCTCGCATAAGCTCGGGCGCGCGGTCGCGCTTGCCGCAATGAGCTTCGCTCATGGCGGGTTGGTCCTAGACGTTGAAGCGGAAGAGTATGACATCGCCGTCGCCGACGATGTAGTCGCGGCCTTCCTGGCGCATCTCGCCGGCGTCCTTCGCCGCCTGTTCGCCGCCCAGCGCCACGTAATCGTCGTAGCGGATGGTTTCGGCGCAGATGAAGCCGCGCTCGAAATCGGTGTGGATGGTGCCGGAGGCGACACCCGCGGCGGTGCCGCGCGTGACCGTCCGGGCGCGGGCTTCCTTGGGGCCGGCGGTGAAGAACGTGAGCAGGCTCAGCAAATGGTAGCCGGCATGGATGAGACGTGCCAGACCGGTCGCCTCGAGCCCGAGACCGTCGAGGAATTCCTGGCGCTCGTCGGCGTGCGCGAGCTGGGCGATCTCGGATTCGATGGCCGCCGAAATGACCACGCTTGCGGCGCCCTCGGCGGCGGCGTTGGCGGCAACCCTCTCGGTCATCGCATTGCCGTCGACCGCCGAGTCCTCGTCGACGTTGCAGACATAGAGCACCGGCTTGGTGGTCAGCAGCTGCAATTGCCGCCAGTGCGAGGCTTCGTCCGGGGTGATCGCGATCGAGCGCGCGGGCTCGCCTTCGCGTAACGCCGCCGCCGCGCGTTCGGCAAGCGCCAACGAGGCCTTGGCGTCCTTGTCGCCGCCGCGCGCTCGCTTGACCAGGCCTTCCATGCGCTTTTCCAGGCTTTCGAGATCGGCGAGCATGAGTTCGGTGTCGATGGTCGCGGCGTCGGACAAGGGATCCACCTGGCCGGTGACATGGGCGATCTCGTCGTCCTCGAAGCACCGCAACACATGGCAGATCGCGTCGACCTCGCGGATATGGCCGAGAAAATTGTTGCCCAGACCCTCGCCCGTGCTGGCACCGGCAACCAGGCCGGCGATATCGACGAACTCGAGATGAGTGGGCACGATGCTGGCCGATTGGGCGATTTCGCCGAGCGTGGCGAGACGCCGGTCGGGGACCGCGACGCGGCCGACATTGGGCTCGATGGTGCAGAACGGATAGTTCGCCGACTCCGCCGCCGCGGTACCGGCCAGCGCGTTGAACAGGGTCGATTTGCCGACGTTGGGCAAGCCGACGATGCCGCATTTGAATCCCATGGTTAGAGCCTAATCTTCGAATTCGGGCGGGCGCGGGCGCGGCGGGCGCGGATTGAGCAGCAGCGCCACCCGGTTCATGAAGCCGGCGTCGTCGCCGCGGGCGATATGCGGGATCGCGGTGGCGATGGCGGGCAACAGGGCGTCGACCCAGGTTTGATCGTCTCGCGAAAAATCGTGCAGCACGTAGGATTGGACCTTGTTCTTGTCGCCGGGATGGCCGATGCCGATGCGCAGGCGGCGGTAGTTCTTGCCGAAATGGCCGTCGATACTTTTGAGCCCGTTGTGGCCGGCGCTGCCGCCCCCGGTCTTGACGCGGATCTTGCCCGGCGCGAGATCGAGCTCGTCGTACATCACCACCACGTGTTCGGGCGGGATTTTGTAGAACCGCGCGCATTCGCCGACCGAAAGACCGGAGCGGTTCATGAAGGTGGTGGGCTTGAGCGCGATCACCTTCTCGCCGTCGATCCGGCCTTCGGCGATCATCCCGTTGAAGCGCGACCGGTAGGCGGAAAAATCAAACGCCTGGGCCACGACATCGAGCGCCATGTAGCCGACATTGTGGCGATTCCAGGCGTGCTTGGCGCCGGGATTGCCGAGTCCTACGAGCAGCAGCACGGCCGCGCCGTTGCGAGTCCGGTGGCGCGGATCCGGGTCAGCTTTCCTCGCCGCCGTCCTTGTCCTCGCCCTCGCCTTCGCCCTCGGCCGGCAAGATCGGGTTACCTTCCTCATCGAACTCGACGCCTTCAAGACCCTCGAGATCTTCTTCGTCCGAGTCCTCTTCGTCGTCGGTGATGACCGTCGGCGCCGCGACCGTGGCGACGGTGAAGTCGCGATCGGTGATCGTCGGGGTCACCCCGTCGGGCAGATCGATGTGCGATATATGCACCGCGCTGCCGATGTCGAGACCGGTCAGATCGACAATTATCGATTCCGGGATGGCGTCGGCGCGGCAGTTGAACTCGATGGTGTGACGAACCACGTTGAGCACGCCGCCGCGCTTGATGCCCGGCGATTCCTCGTCATTGATGAAGCGCACCGGGACATCGACGTTGATCCGCGTGTCGGCGGTCAGGCGGAGGAAATCGACGTGCAGCGGGATATCGGTCACCGGGTGTACCTGAACGTCGCGCGGCAGCACCCGCATTTTTTCGTCCTCGACCTCGAGCTCGTAGAGACGGCTGAAAAAGCCGCCGCGATTATATTCGAGCGAGATCATTCTGGCGTTCATGGCGACCGGGACGGTGGCTTCGCCGGAGCCATATACGATGCCCGGGACAAGGCCTTCCCGCCGTGCCGCGCGGGCGCCGCCCTTGCCACGTGGCTCGCGCCGTGTCGCGGTCATGCTCGCGAATTCGGCCATGTCATGAACTCCATTTTCTCACTCTAAAACTCATACTCAATCAATCAAATAGGCTGGAGACCGAGCTTTCCTCGCTGATCCGGCGCATCGCCTCCGCCATTAATTGCGAAATCGACAGCACCCGGATATTGCTCGCGACCCGAACCGCCTCGGTTGCCTGGATGGTATCGGTAATCACCAGATTTTCGAGCTCGGATGCGGTAACCCGCGCCACCGCGCCACCCGAAAGGACACCGTGCGTGACATAGGCGACCACCGATGTCGCGCCGGCTTCCTTCAACGCGATCGCCGCGTTACACAAGGTTCCGGCCGAGTCGACGATGTCGTCCACCATCAGGCAGCGGCGGCCTTCGACGTCGCCGATTATGTTCATAACCTCGGAAACGCCAGCCTGTTCGCGCCTCTTATCGACGATGGCGAGGTCGGCGTCAATCCGCTTGGCCAATCCGCGCGCGCGGACCACGCCGCCGACATCGGGGGAGACCACGACCAAGCGATCGCCGGTAAAATTCTGCTTGATGTCGGCGAGCATCACCGGGCCGGCGAAGAGATTGTCCACTGGAATGTCGAAAAAGCCTTGAATCTGACCCGCGTGCAGATCCATCGTGAGGACCCGGTCGGCGCCCGCCTCGGTGATCAGATTGGCCACCAGTTTGGCCGATATCGGCGTCCTGGGCCCTGGTTTGCGGTCCTGACGCGCGTAGCCGAAGTAGGGGATGACGGCGGTAATCCGGCGTGCCGAGGAGCGTTTCAGCGCATCGACGGTGACCAACAGTTCCATCAGATTGTCGTTCGCCGGGAACGAGGTCGACTGGACGAGGAACATGTCCTCGCCGCGCACGTTCTCGTGGATCTCGACAAAAACCTCTTGATCGGAGAAACGCCGGATGCTGGCGTTGACCAGCGGCAAGTTACAGAAAGCCGCCACCGCTTCGGCCAACGGCCGATTGCTGTTACCTGCAACGATCTTCATTAGAGGCTGTCCGCCCTCGGTTGGAAAGGCGGCGGAATGTATCAAGCCGACCCGACGCTGTAAACGCCTTGATTCCCGGCTTACCGGCGTACCGTGGATGCCGGCGCGCCGATCTCGGACAAGATGCGGATCACGCCCTCGGCGCCGCCCTGGGCGACCGCCAAGGCGATCGCTCCCCAGGGGCCGTCGAGAGCGCCCGCGGCGACCTGGTTGGACTGGCTCACCACCCCCAGTTCGACGCCCGCGGTATCGACCACGCGCCAGCGGATGATCACCTGTTCGAAAGCGTCATGCGGGACGACCGAAACGTCGCCGCGGACGTGAATGCCCTGCTTGGGGGGATCCGGACTGAGCGACAAATTGGCGGCTTTCAGGACCGCGCGCATGGCCTGGGTCAAGGTGGTGTTGCCGTCGCCGGGGGCGCCTCGGACGGGCCGCACATAGACCGCGCGAAGCAGGCCCGGGGTGGCGCCCGCCAGCATCGCCGGATCGTGGTCACCGATGATCGCGGCGAGGCGCGGCGCGGCCTCAGCGACGATCGCCGCGACCAGCGCCGGCTCGCCACCGGCCCACGCGGCCTTGTCGACGGCACTGCGCTGATCGACCAGTCCGACCACCAGACCTTCGGCGTCGATGAGACGCCATGCCAGGGTCACCGTGTCCGCGCTGTCCCAGTGCGCGTCGCAAGTCAGCAGATAGCTGCCGCGATTGGCGGTCGTCGCGCTGGCGGCGATGTCGTGCGCTTGCAAGCGCTCGACCAACGCGGCGACCAGCGCGCGGTCAATCGCCGCCGGCGCATTATCGATGCCGGCGACGAAGACGACGAGTTTGTCGGCGATGGCGAAATCGGCGAACTCGAGGCCTGCCTTTTGGTCCGGCTGAAATATGCGCGGCACCGGTTGGCAGGCACTGAGCACGGCGATCGCGGCGACCACGATGATCAGGGCTTGGCGCGGGCGCTCAAATAAGCACACAACTCACCACCAGACCGATCAGCAGCAGTATAATGAACCATCCGAGATACGGCATGCCGGCTCAGCCGGTCAGCGCGATCGCGGCGAGCGATCGGCCATAGTCGGATTCGGACCGGTGACACGATCGCCGGTAGCTGAAAAAGCGCGCTTCATCGGCATAGGTATCGGACGGCGACGGCGTGACCGTGCCCACGCCGCCCGCGGCCAGCCGCGCGACCACATAGCCGTCGAGGTCGAATTGCCAATGGCCGGCGCGCGCGCCGGGGGCGAAGTAGGCGCCGGCCGTTGCGTCGTGTTCCAGAAATGGAGCGGGGAATTCGCCGCCGACCTCGTAAGACGGTTGCGCGATGCACGGCCCGACCGCGGCGCGGATCGATGCGGTGCGGGCGCCGAGGCGGCACATCGCGGCGAGGGTGGCCTCGAGTACGCCGTCGAGCGCGCCGCGCCATCCGGCATGCGCGGCGCCGATCACGCCGGCGTCCGGATCGGCGAACAGCACCGGGGCGCAATCGGCGGTCAGGATGCCGAGCGCGATCCCCGGGTTTCGCGTGACCATGGCGTCGGCCTTGGGCGCCGCGCTCGACTGCCACGGCGCGGCGACGGTAATAGCCGCGGTGCCGTGAATCTGGTGGCAGGTCACCAGCGTGTCCGGTCTGGCGCCTAACGTCGAGACGACTCGCGTCCGGTTCTCCGCCACCGCGCGGGTCTCGTCGTTCGATCCGAAACCGCAATTGAGCGAGGCGTAGATGCCGCCAGACACCCCGCCCTGGCGGGTAAAAAACCCGTGCACGATGCCGTCCGCGCCGCCCAGCGATTCGGATTCGAGTGGGTGCATCGTCATCAGGCGACGAATCCGGACGGCGCGCCGCCGCCTGGCGGCCCGATCGCCAACACTTTGAACAAGGTGCCCATTTGGTCGGCATCGGTCAGGCGGGCGAGCGCCGCGTCGATATCGCTGGCCTGTTCGCGGGTGGCGTCGCGCGCCAGGGCGGCGGCGCGGGCGGCGATGCCGAGTGCCTGGAGAAAGTGGCCCTGCGGCACCGGGCCGTACGTCGCCGCGCCGGCCTCGGCGGCGGCGCGCGCCACGGCGGCGAAATCGACGTGGGCGGTCAGGTCGCAATCGCCGGGGTGAGCCAACGTGTCACACGGCTGGTGACGGTACACCGCCTGGAGACTGTCGCCGGCGCCGCCGTTGTCGCCGTAGTCGATAATCAGCGCGGCGCCACCGTCGGCGGCGATACGATCGGCGATTTCCCAGGCGATCGAGATCGCCGCCGGGCAGGTCTCGGCCACCGCGCCGGGGGCACCGGTGATGGCGAGTGCGTCGAGCAGGGCGAGGCTCGGCGTCGGACCCGGCGCACAGCGGAACTCGAAGTCCGCGGCGTCGTTGTCGGCGAGTCCGACCAGCCGTTCGCGCCAGCCCGCGGCGGTGGCGACGAACTGATGGATCGGCAGGGCGTCGAAAAACTCGTTGGCGATGATCAAGCTCGGGCCGTCGGGGAGGTCGGAGACGGCGTCGTGCCAGTGGACGTCGTGATCGCCGAGGCGCGCTTCCTGGGCCTCGCGAAATGTTGGGCTGGTTTCCACCAAGTGGATTTCCAGCGCATTGCGAAACGCCGGCATGGCACTCGCCGCGCGCACCGCATCCGCCATCAAGGTGCCGCGTCCGGGGCCGAGCTCGACCAATAATACGCGCGCCGGCGCGCCCATGTCGTGCCAGCGGTCGGCGCACCACAGGCCGATCAGTTCGCCGAACATCTGGCTGATTTCGGGCGCGGTGATGAAATCGCCGGCCACACCCAGCGGGTCGCGTCCCCGGCTCCCCGCGTAGTAGCCGTGCACCGGGTCGCTGAGCGCGGTCGCCATGTATTGCGCGACGGTGATCGGCCCCTGGAGGCGGATGGTTTTTCTCAGACTCTCGCCGAGATCGCTCATGGATCGGTCACCGGGCGCCGGCGCGCGCGGACAATCAGCACCAGACCGAGGATCAGCATCGGTGCCGAGAGTATCTGCCCCATGGTCCAACCGAGGCCGAGCAGGCCGATATGGGCGTCGGGCTCGCGCACCAGCTCGACCAGGCCGCGGGCGATCGCGTAACCGACCAGGAAGACCCCGGCGACGGTGCCCGGGCGGCGCAGGCCCGCGGTGCGCCACACCAGCCAGGCGAGGACGGCGAACAGCACCGCCCCTTCGAGCGCGGCCTCGTAAAGCTGGCTCGGGTGACGCGGTATGATACCGCCGTTGGGAAATATCATGCCCCAGGCGACATCGGTCACCCGGCCATAGAGTTCGCCATTGGCGAAATTGGCGAGGCGGCCGAAGAACAAGCCGATGGGGACCGCCGCGGCAATGGTGTCGGCGATGGTCAGCAGCGGGAGGCCGCCGCGGCGCGCAAACCAGATGATCGCCACGACAACGCCGAGCAAGCCGCCGTGGAACGACATGCCGCCGCGCCACACCATCAGGATCTCGAGCGGATTGGCGAGATAGTGGCCGGGCTTGTAGAACAGCGTATAGCCGATCCGCCCGCCGAGAATAACTCCGAGCGCGACCCAGAACAGCAGGTCGTCGATTTGGTTGCGATTGAGCGGGGTGATGGCGCGCCGCGACAGCAACCGGATATACTGCCAGCCGAGCACCAGGCCGCAGATATAGGCCAGCGAGTACCAGCGGATCGCCAGCGGGCCGAGCTCGAAGGCGATCGGGTCGATGGCCGGGAAGGCGAGGGCCGACAGCGCGAGCATCGATCTCACCTATACCAATCGTTGGTCGCCAAATAATTCTGGACGTAATCGGCGACGCCGTCTTCGAGCGACGTAAAGGGCGCGGAATAGCCGGCGCGACGCAGGCGCGCCACCGAGGCCTGGGTGAAATATTGATACTGATCGCGGATCGCCGCCGGGGTGTCGATATAGGCAATGTTTTCCGGCTTGTCGCAGGCGGCGTGGAGGGCGCGGGCGAGGTCGAGAAAACTGCGCGCTTCTCCGGTACCGACGTTGAACAGGCCGTTGACCTGGGGGTGATCGAGCAGCCACAGGATGACCGCGATGCAATCGTCGACATGGATGAAGTCGCGCAGCTGCCCGCCGTCGGCATAATCGGGGTGGTGCGAGCGGAACAGGGTGACCGGCTGGTCGTCGCGCACCAGCGGATATTTCTGCGCCACCACGCTTTGCATCGCGCTCTTGTGGTATTCGTTGGGCCCGTAGACGTTGAAGAATTTGAGACCGGCCCACTGCGGCGGCCGGGTCTCCGCCGCGCTCGCCCACCGCGCGACGCGCTGGTCGAACAGATGCTTGCTCCAGCCGTATGCGTTGAGCGGCGCCAGAGTGGCGAGCGCCGCCGGGGTGTCGATATCCTCGAAACCGGCGCTGCCATCGCCGTAGGTCGCGGCGGACGAGGCGTAGATCAAGCGAATGCGATACTCGGTGCACAGCCGCCACAGGCGCGCCGAATAGGCGGTGTTCTGGGCCAGGATCGCATCGACGTCGGTCTCGGTGGTCGACGAGTTGGCGCCGAGATGAACCACCGCCTCGACGCGGCCCCAGTTGTCGTCGCGGCGCGCGCGATTGATCAGGAAGCGCACCAGATCGTCGGGCGGAACGATGTCGGCGACCTCGTGTTTGGCGATATTGCGCCACTTGTCACCGTCGCCGAACCAGTCGGCAACGACAATTCCAGGCACCTCGCGCTCGTTGAGGGCGGCGACCAGATTCGAGCCTATGAAACCGGCACCGCCGGTGACGACGATCATGCGCCGGGTTATAGAGTCTGTTTCAGCCAAAGGGAATCGGTTTGATGGGCCAAAATGGCGGAAACAGACTCTCCGGCGCGCAAGCGATGACGACAAGATTGGTGAAGCCTATAGCGCCATTGTTGCTGACGACGCGAAACCCCACCTATACCATCGAGGGGACGTGATGGAGTTTTAGCGATGCAAAAAGAAGGCAAACTGTTCGACGACTTGACGCGGGTCGCCGGTGGCGTGATGAGTTCGTTCGGCGCGCTGCGCGACGAGGCGGAAGCGCGGATGCGCGAACAATTCGAGCGTATCCTGACTGGCATGGAGCTGGTCCGGCGCGACGAATTCGACGCGGTGCGCGAGATGGCGGTCAAGGCACGCGAAGAGAACGAGACCCTGCTGGCGCGCATCGAGGTGCTGGAAGCGAGCCAGGCGGCAAAGCCACGCAAGGCGCGCAAATCGACCCGGTCAAAGGCGCGGAAACTACCGACAAAAAGCTAAGGTCAGACCGGCGACGGTCCGCTTGCGCGGGTTTATCGAATCTGGCACCCTACTCGGTGTTGTGGTTCGGGCGTTCATAGACCACAATATTCGCGATTCTCGTCGCGAACGCGCAACGCAAATCGACGGCCGTCGGACGCGGCGAGCCGACCGAGGAAGTCCGGTTGGAAAACCTCTCGCGGCGGGACGTCGGGCCCGCCAACAACCCGATCGATCTGATCGAGGATATCGCCGCCGCCAACGCCTGGGCGGCCGATCGTCAGAACGACGACGAGTTGGCGGTGCAGGTGACCGGCCAATGGTGCGACATGCAGCTTTGGTTCGCCTGGCACGCCGAGACCCGATCGCTGTTCATCAGCTGCGCGCTCGATATGCGGGTGCCCGACGATCGGCGCGACGCGATCTATCCGTTGCTCGCCAAGATCAACGAGCGGCTGTGGATCGGCCACTTCGAATTGTGGTCGCAGGACGGCTGGCCGACCTTTCGTCATACCCTGGTCGCCAATCGCGACCTGGAAATCGGGCTGTCGATTGTCGACGACGTGATTGAGACCGCGCGCGCCGAATGCGACCGATTCTATCCCGCGTTTCAGTTCGTTATCTGGGGCGGACGTTCGGCCGACGAGGCGATCGACGCGGCGCTGGTCGAGCCGGTCGGGGAGGCGTGAGCGATGGCGGCGCGATTTATCCTCGTCGGCGGCGGCAAGATGGGCGGCGCGCTCCTGGCCGGGTGGCGTGACGCCGGCGGTATCGCCGCCGAGGATATCGTCGTCGTCGAACCGTTCGAGGACGCGGCGCGGGCATTGAGCGCGCGCCACGGGGTCGCGGTGGTCGCCGCCGCCGGCGACCTTGACGCCGGTCTCGATCCAGCGCTGGTGCTGTTCGCGGTCAAGCCGCAAGTGATCGGCGACGTGGTCGGCGACTATCAGAAATTTGTCGGCGCGACCGGCGGCTCGGCGGTTTTCCTGTCGATCGCGGCGGGCACCAAGATCGCGCTGTTCGAGGCGGCGCTGGGCGCCGAGGCCGCGGTGGTCCGCTCGATGCCGAATACCCCGGCCGCGGTGGCGCGCGGGATCACCGTGGCTTGTGCCAACGGCCGGGTCGGCGCCGATCAGATCGTCCTGTGTACCCGCCTGCTCGAAGCGGTCGGCGAAGTCGCGTGGATCGACGACGAGGGTCTGATGGACGCGGTGACCGGGGTCTCGGGAAGCGGCCCGGCCTATGTCTTCCTGATGATCGAGAGCCTGGCCGCCGCTGGGGTCGCGGCGGGGCTCGCGCCGGAACTCGCGCAAAAGCTCGCGCGCGCCACGGTGACCGGCGCCGGCGAGCTCGCCCACCGCTCGAGCGACAGTGCCGAGATCCTGCGCCGTAACGTCACCAGCCCCGGTGGCACCACCGCGGCCGCGCTGGCGGTGCTGATGGCGGAAGACGGGCTGGACGCGCTGATGGAACGCGCCGTCGCCGCTGCCACCGACCGCAGCCGCGAACTCGCGGCGGGATAAGGCCAGAAGTCAGACGGTTTTGCGCTTGCTTGTTCAATCGAAAGTGCGGCGTAGGGCGTGGTTGGCGCTTGGCGGCCATAGCCCATTGTCGACCACGGTCGATCCGTCGAAGACGACGTAGCTGCGGCCGAGGTAGACCGGTAAGGAGCGCTCCAGCGCCTGCAGCGAGGCGAGATCGTCCGCGGCGATAATGAGCAGCGGCGCGCCGTCGTTACGGCGCGCGGCCCAGGCCAGGGCGCTGCCCCGATTTTCCAGTTTCAATGGGACCGGTGACAAGTCCGCCGCCGCCAATGCGTCCGTCAAACCGATCACCATGGCCGGTCGATCCGCCGCTTCGCGCCACGAAATTGCCGCGATATCGCGGCGCAGTACGGCGCTCGCGAAGGCCTCGGCGCGTTCGCGCAGCTCATTCCCGACCACGACCAAAACCGCCTGATCGTCAGTCGCGATTTCGGCCATGATCGGCACCGCTTCGCCCGCCGCTAAATGGCGCAGCAGATGAACATCGGGATCGATCGCTAGGGCCAGCGGTTTATGGTCGATGTCGAACGTTTTCCGCGCCATCCCACCCTTTAGCCGAATATTGCGATGGTAAACGCCCGCCTCGGTTTTGATCGCTACCGGCACCTTTAGCGCGTAGCGCATTATGCCGGTTTGGCGCAGCCACAATGTCAGACGCCATTTATTGCCGATGGTTTTGATGTCGGCCTGTTCGATGACCAGATCCGGCGCGCCGCCGCGATCGATCCATTGCGAGAACGAGCCTCTGTATTTGCGCCCCAGCGCGGTGCGGAAAACATCGTTCCAGCTCGCGGTCCGCCCGGCATATCTATGCCAAAGCCGCTTGACGAACGCCGCGAACGCCGGGTCACCGACTTCGCGTCTCAGCATGTGGAAGATCATCGCCACCTTGCTGTAGCCAATGGCCGCGGACGCGCCGTGGCCCTGTGCCACGAAGGCCCGTACCGGCACGTCATACGCTTCGGGCAAGGCATCTAGATCATGCAACCACTCGCGGCGCATATCGCGTGCCGCCCGTCGGCCGGCCTTTTCCGCCAGGCGGTAATCCGCCATGTAGGTGGTCAGTCCCTCGGCCCAATTGCCGGTGTCGAAATCGGGCTGCACGCCGTTGCCCCACCAGTTATGAAGCACTTCATGGGCCAGCGCGCGGGTACGCATGAACGGCAACGGCAAGGCATCCCGATTCAGATAGGCGATGCCGGGAAATCCCAGACCGAACTCGACGGGCGCTGATATCATGGCGAATTCGGGATGCGGATAGGCGCCGATTTCGCGCGCGTAGTCGTCGAGGTAGTCGGCGGACTGGGCAAGGTAGAGTGCGCTCAGAGCCGCCGATTCGGCATGAAAATAGGTCCGTAGACGGGTGTTTCGCCGCTCGATTTCGGACACATCGTAAGGCCCGGCGAAAATGGTCGGCAAGCCCGCCTCGAACCGTCCAACGAAGACCGCCTGGTAGCCGTCCGCGGATTGGCGCTCCTCGACCATCGTCGCGGAGGTCACGGCGACTTGGCCGGGCGGCGCGGAGATGGTCAGGACATAGGGGCCGGGTGCAAGTTTCAGTACCGACCACCAAAATTTCGGCGGCACGAAACTTCCGTCTTCGGAAATCAGAACATGGTCATCGGCTTGGTCCTCGGAGAACGGTCCCACGGTATATTTTTTGAACCCGTACGGCCCGCCGGTGTTGGCTATGGTGACCGCCAGTGTCCCGGCGACGGGATCGAGCGACACATCGACCTGGGCAATCCGCTCCTCCGCCATCGCATGAACAGCGAGGAAACAAAATAGCAGACAGAGGCCGATACGGACGATCATCGTATGGTTGTATACAATTTTGTGACCTAGAGCAGTTCAATCTAAGCCTGAACTGCTCTAAAGCACAGAAACGTAAACGACGCCGCGCCGTAGCGACGGGAATCGACAGTGTCGAATCCGGTAGGCGCTGCGAAGGTTTGGTCCGCCGCCTGCTCGACCACCACGATGGCCTCCGCCGCCAGCCAGCCGGCATCGGCGAGCCCGGTCAAGGCGGGTGCGCCAAGCGCCTCGCCGTAGGGCGGATCGAGCAAAATCAGCTGCGCGGGACGCGGCGCCGGGCCCGGCATGGTCACGCTTCGGGCGAGGATTTCCGCCCGATCGTCTTGGTCGAGCGCCTCGATATTGTGCCGCAGCGCGTCGCGCGCCGCCGGGTCGGTCTCGAAAAACGTCGCGTGCGCGGCGCCGCGCGACAGCGCTTCCAGGCCGAGCGCGCCGGTGCCGGCGAAGCCGTCGACCACCTGCGCGCCGGCCAGGGAAAACCCGGCGAACGCGCTGCCGTGGGCAAGAATATTGAACAGACCCTCGCGGGCGCGATCCGCGGTCGGTCTGGTGTTCCGCCCCGCCGGCGCGGTCAGGCGACGGCCGCGCAAGGCCCCGCCGACGATTCTCATGTCCGCTTGCCCGGCCGCCCCTTGGGCACCCATTTTTCGCCGAGCTGCTCGCGCAGCGCCTTGCGCGGCACTTCCTCGACCTGGCGCGGTGGCAAGCCGCCGAGCTGGAACGGCCCGTAGGAGATCCGGATCAGGCGGTTGACGGCGAGGCCGACATGTTCGAACAAGCGGCGGATTTCGCGGGTTTTGCCCTCGCGCAAACTCACCATATACCACTGATTAGCACGACCGCGACCGCGGTCGGTTTGTTCGCTGTTGTCGAGCGAAATATCGACCGGGCCATAGTCGATCCCGTCGATATGCACGCCCTTGGCAATATTCTTTAGCGCCGCGGCGGTGGCGGTGCCATGCGCGCGCACGCGATAACGCCGCGCCAGGCCGGTCGCCGGCAGTTCGAGATGACGCGCCAGCCCGCCGTCATTGGTGAGCAGCAGCAAGCCTTCGGAATTGACGTCGAGGCGGCCGACCGAAATCACCCGCCCGAGATCGCCGGGCAGCGCGTCGAACACCGTCCGCCGGCCCTGCTCGTCGCGATGGCTGGTGACCAGGCCGCGCGGCTTGTGATAGCGCCACAGGCGGGTCGCCTCGGGGGGGCTGAGGGTCTTGCCGTCGACCACCACCGTGTCGTCCGCGGCGACGGTGACCGCCGGGGTGGTCAGGGTGGTGCCGTTGACCGCGACCCGGCCGGCTTCGATCCAGCGCTCCGCCTCGCGCCGCGAACACAGGCCGGCGCGCGCCATCCGCTTGGCGATGCGCTCGCTAACCTCTTCGCTCACGGGCGGCACGCGTCGACGAAGGCCGCGAACAGTTTCGTGTCGCCGTCGGAGATAATGAATTCCGGATGCCACTGGACGCCGATGCAGAACTTGTGCGCCGGCGACTCGATGCCCTCGATCACCCCGTCGGGCGCGGTGGCGTCGACCACCAGGCCGGGCGCCGGCGCCGCCACCGCCTGGTGATGCGCGCTGTTGACGTCGAGCGTCGTGGTGCCGGTGATGCGATGCAGCGCGGTGTCTTCGACGATGCTCACCGTGTGGCCGGCCTGGTCGCGCGGGTTCGGTTGCTCGTGCGCCAAGCCATCCGATATCGCCTCGGGAATGTGCTGGATCAAGGTGCCGCCGAGGGCGACGTTGAGCAGCTGCTGGCCGCCGCAGATGCCGAGCACCGGCGTATCGCGCGTCAGCGCGCCGCGGGTGATGCCGAGCTCGAATTCGGTGCGCCGATCCTTGGTGGTTACGCTGGCGTGGCGGTCCGGCGCGCCGAACAAAGCCGGGTCGACATCGAACGCGCCGCCGGTGATCACCAGCCCGTCCAGGCGATCGAGATAGGCGTCGACCGCGGCGGGTTCATGCGGCAGCGCTACCGGCAGCGCGCCGGCGGCACTGAGCGCCGACATATAGTTCACCCGCAGCGCGTACCAGGGAAATTTCGAATAGCCGCCCGGCGCCTCGCTGTCGAAGGTGACGCCGACCACCGGGCTGTTGGATGTATCGGTCATGGCACGGAAGATAGGGGCGGGCGGGTGATGTCGCAATGTTCGCTCTCCTGTTGACCGTCCGGCATCATCGCGCGAGGGTGCGGCGATGAACGAAGATCCGATGGAGGCGGCGTTGGCGGAAGCGCGCGCGGCGGGGCTACGCGGTGAAGTGCCGGTCGGCGCGGTGGTGGTCGGGCCGGGCGGCGAGATTTTGGCGCGCGCCGGCAACCGCTGCGAGGCCGAACATGATCCCACCGCGCACGCCGAAATGCTGGCGATCCGCGCCGCCGCGCAGGCCGCGGGTTCGGCCCGGCTGGTCGACTGCGATGTGTACGTGACCTTGGAGCCCTGCGCGATGTGCGCCCAGGCGATTTCGCTGGCGCGTATCCGCCGGCTCTACTTCGGCGCCGGCGATGCCAAGGGCGGCGGGGTCGAGCACGGCGCGCGGATTTATTCGCACCCCACCTGTCACCATCGCCCGGAGGTCTATGGCGGCATCGCCGAGACCGAATCGGCGGCGCTGCTCACCGATTTTTTCAAAGCTCGTCGTTAGAGTCTTGCCGGGTTTAATTGAAGCAGATTGATGGGCCAAATTGGCTTTTCGGGTAGGCGCGGCGCGACGGGCGATGGGTGTGCATCGGCCGAGCGACGCCAGCTGCGCGAAAAGCCAATATGGCCCACCGAAGGCCGCGCTCCCGCGGCCCCTGGACTTCGTTGCGCGGCTTGCCCGATGCACACGCATCGCGCGGCACCGCGCGCCTAGCCAGGGGCAGCGGGGGTGCGGTCAATCCGATTCAATTAAGCCCGGAAAGACTCTAAGATCCGCGGACCGCCGCAGCGGTCGCAGCGGCACCTCGGGCGGATCGGTCGACGCCAAATAGTCGGCGAGAAAATCGGCGCCGTGCGATTCGAAAGCCAAGTGAACCACCGTGTGATAGGCGCTGTTGATCATCGCCGTCCCGGTCGCCACGCCTTGGGCATAGCGCGCTTCCGCCACCGCCTTGCCGCGATAGACCCAGACCCGTTCGCCCGGCGCGGGCGCGATCAATTTCGTGACGTCGATGCGATCGTAGTTGGCTTCGCGGCGATCGAGGATGGCGATCTCGTCGGCGGTGGCGCGAAACGCAATGCCATTCACCCAGTGGCCGGGGGCCGGGCGAACATTGACCGAGACGATGAACCCGGCGACCCGCGCGCCGGTGGCGCTGTGCACGAAATAATCGAGCCCGGGAATGTCATCGCCATTGTCACGGGCGATATTCCATGCGCGGCGAAAGTCGCGAAGCCGGCATTGTTGAAAGTCGTCGGCGGCGAACCGCCCGCGGCCGAGATAGTCGGCGAGCGCCGCGACCTCGACCAGCGAGCCGAACCCGAACACCCGGTCGCCGCCGCTCATGGGCCGCTCATGGGCCGCTCATTGGCCGTTCATGGCGTGAATACACGCTCCGCCCAACGCGCCCAGGAAATCAGCCGCGAGTCATCGCCGCGCCGCGCGATCAGCTGAATGCCGATCGGCAGACCGTTCGGGCCGGTGACCACCGGCAGGGTAAAGCAGGGCACATGGAGGGCGGTCCAGGCGCGGTTGAACAGCGGATCGCCGGTGGTCTCGGCGAGCGGTGCCTCGCCGGCGGCGGACGGCGCGAGCAGCAGGTCGTGGCCGGCGAACAGCTCGGCCTCGCGCGCCCGGCAGGCTTCCGCCGCCGCGCGGGCATCGTCGAGACGACCCGGCGGGTAAGCCGCGCCTTCTTCGAGCGCCGTCAAGAGGCCTTCGCTAAGTTGATCGGTATGGTTCTGGTGTTCGAAGGCGAGCGCGGTCGCCATTTCGCCGTTCAAGATTGTGTTCTGAATGCCGACCAAGTCGACGAACGGCGGCGGCATATCGCAGCGCGCGGTGGCGGCGCCGGCGGCGTCGAGGCGATCGAGCGCGGCGTCGAGCGCGGCATGGGTGGCGGGATCCGCCTCGGCCCATTCGCCGGATTGGCAAAGCGCGATACTGGGCGGTGGCAGTGCCCCGGCATCCGCTTCACCGAGCGGCCCGTCGGCCGCCGCGATGGCGCGCGCGACCAGCGCCGCGCCGTCGACGCCGCGGGCGAAGCTGCCCAGCGTATCGAGGCTCGCCGCCAAGGCCTTGACCCCGGCGAGATCGATCGCGCCGAAACTCGGCTTGAAGCCGACCACCCCGCAGAACGCCGCCGGCCGGATCACCGAGCCCGCGGTCTGGCTGCCGAGCGCCGCCGGCACCATGCCGCACGCGACGGCGGCCGCCGAGCCCGACGACGAACCGCCAGGCGTGTGCGCGGTGTTGTGCGGGTTGCGGGTCTTTGGCGGCTGAAAAGTGGCGAACTCGGTGGACACGGTCTTGCCGAGGATCACCGCGCCGGCGGCGCGCAACCGGGTGACGCACGCCGCATCCCGGCCCGGCCGATGGCCGTCATAAATC
This sequence comes from Alphaproteobacteria bacterium, assembly GCA_047517485.1. Lineage (GTDB taxonomy): Bacteria > Pseudomonadota > Alphaproteobacteria > UBA7887 > UBA7887 > JAKZSU01. Next base: position 12,487 of record JAKZSU010000211.1, on the reverse strand, counting down.
GGCGAGCCGCAGGTGGTCGGCATATCGGCGGTGTCGATAATGTCTTTAACGCCGATCGGAACGCCGTGCAGCGGACCGTGCCGGTCGGGCGTGGAATCGCGCGCATCGGCTTGCGCCAGCGCTGCGTCGCGATCGAGGTATTGCCACGCGTGCACTTCGTCCTCGCGCGCGTCGATCCGTTCGAGGCACGCTTCGACCAGCGCTCGCGACGTCGCCTTTTCGGCATTGAATATGCTCATAATTTCTTCGCCCCGGTGACAAACACGCCGCTGGAGCCTATCACAATCGACACGGCGACAATCGGAGGGGACCCATGACCACCCAACTCACCATTCGCGATGTCACGGTGCGGCCGGTTCTGGTGCCGCTGGCGCGCCCCGTCGTCGCCAAGGTCGGCACGTTCACCGAATGGCCGCTGATCCTGATCGATCTCGCCACCGAGGAAGGGATCGTCGGGCGCAGCTATCTCGCGCCCTACATCGCCAAATCGGCGCGCTATCTGGTGCCGGCGATCGAGGATCTGGTCGACGAACTCAAGGGCCAACCGATCGTCCCGTTCGATGGTTTCAAGCACGGCCGCAAATCGCTCAACCTGATCGGCCTCGAAGGCGCCTCGCTGATCGCGGTCTCGGGCCTCGACATGGCGGCGTGGGACGCGCTCGCCAAGGCGGCCGGGGTGCCGCTGGTGACCTTGTTGGGTGGCACGCGGGCGCCGGTGTCGGCGTACAACAGCAACGGCCTCTGGCTCACCCCCCTCGGGGGCTTGGCGCAAGAGGCTTCCGAGTTGCTCGCCGAGGGTGGGTTCACCGCGCTGAAGTTGCGCATTGGGCGCGACGCCCTGGCCGACGATTTGCGCGCAATCTCCGCGGTGCGCGAGGCCGCTGGCGAAGACGTGCGGCTGATGTGCGATTTCAATCAGGGCCTCGCCCTCGACAAGGCACTCGCCCGTTGCCACGCGCTCGACGACCAAGGCCTGGTCTGGTTCGAGGAACCGATCCCCTACGACGACATGCGCGGCTATGCCAAGCTCACCAGCGATCTTCGTACGCCGGTCCAGCTCGGCGAAAACTTCTACGGCCCGCGCGCGTTGTTCCAAGCGCTGCAAGCCGGCGCCGGCGATCTCTACATGCCCGACCTGATGCGTATCGGCGGGGTCACCGGCTGGCTCCGCTCGGCGGCGATCTGCGGCGCCGCCGGCGTGCCGATGTCGACGCACTTGTACCCGGAATTCTCAGCGCATTTGATGCGGGTGACGGAGACCGCGCACTGGCTCGAATGGCAGGACTGGTCGCACCCGATCTTGCGGGCGCCGTATGCGGTGGGGGACGGCGAAATCTCAATCCCGGACACCCCCGGCGTCGGCTTGGAATGGGATGAGGACGCGGTGGCGCGGTTTGCGATGGAGGGGTGAGCCTAAACCGCGTATTTTTGGGTACGGAACGTATTGGACGGCGGGCCCGAGTGATCCTTGAAGGCTTGCGAGAAATGGCTGCGGCTGGAATAGCCGACCGACCTGGCGATCTCGTCGATCGACTTGTTGCCGACTTCGAGCAATTGCCCGGCATGCTGCAAGCGCCCGTGGTTGACGAAGTTCATCGGCGAACGCCCGAACGAGGCGGTGAAATGTTCGGCGAACGCGGATCGGCTCATCGCCGCGATGTCGGCGAGTGATTCGACCGTGTACGGGTCGCCAGGCGCGTCCAGGATGGTATCGACTACCCGACCCAGGCGCTCATCTTGCAGCGCGATGAGCCACGGCAAGGCGCTTTCTCGCCGACGCCGATCGAAGAGGGATGTCTCAGGGTCTCCGGATTTGACGACGCGGCCGTTTGATTGGCATTCTTAACCGCGACACCCGGGCTTCGGCCCGGCGCGAACAAGGGAGAGGAGACATGACCATGCAGGAGACATCGAAAGAAATCGTCGCGGTTGGCGAGCCGGCCCCGGCCTTCGCCTTGAATGCGATAACCCGCGCGGGCCAGATCAGCCTCGACGATTATCGTCATCGGTCCGGGCTGTTTCTCAACCTGGTGCGCGGTCTGCACTGCCCGTTTTGCCGCCGCCACCTGACGCAATTGGCGCAAACCGAGGCCCGCCTTCAGGAGATCGGGATCGATACCCTGGTGGTGGTCAGCACCACCCCCGAGCGCGCCGATAAATATCTCCGCTATCGGCCGAGCCCGTTGACCATCGCTTCGGACCCGCGAACCGACGTCCACCGAAGTTACGGCCTGCCGAAGTTTCAGGTCTCGGACCAGCCCGACGATTGGCCGCGCAATCTGAGCGCGACGTCGTTCGCGACCCCGGTCCCCGACCCGATGGGCGAACTCCCGGACCCGGCGACGATCCCCGAGACCATCGCCGCGTTGAATCAAAAAGATGGCTACCAATCGATACCCGGCGAGGTCGAACCAGATGTCGGCGCCGCCGGGGTCATGCTCGAAGGCCGCTTCCTGATCGACCGCCACGGCATCGTCCGCTGGGTGCATGTGGAAGCCAGCGACGGCCCCCACGAATTCGCCAAAACTCCGAGCCCGCAAGCGGTGATGGAAGCGGCGCATCATATGGCTTGAGGCGGGTGGTGGTGGTGTGCCGGGAATCCGATATCGACCTACCTCTACCCGGAATTCTCCACCCACCTGATTCGGGTGACGAAAATCGCGCGCTGACTCGAATGGCAGAACTGGTCGCACCCGAATTTGCAGGAGCCTTCCGCGGTGTCGGATGGGGCTATTTCGATTCCGGAGTCGCCGGGCGTCGGTCTGGAGTGGGATGAAGACGCGGTGGCGAGTTTGCGATGGAGGGGTGAGGCAAGCCCCGCCGCCGTCCGGGCGCCGCTTTCAATCCTGCTTGTAAGTGATCTTGCGCACTAGTTTGTTGCCTTTGAAATGCAGCAGGTCCAAGCCGCGCAAGGTACTTTCCTTGTCCTTGCCGATGTGCATGCGCAATCGCCAACTGTCCATGACCTTGCCATCATCGGCATCGATGAACCGGTCGTCGGCGCTGAAATGAATGTCTCCCAGGCGCCCGTCCAGGACCGGTTCGAAGGCGGTTCTGATGGCCGATAGACCCTCGTGGCGGTCGCCATAGGCGTCTTCATAGACCGCGCTTGTCGCGAAGAATGACATGACGTCGTCGATGTCCCGGCGGTTGAAGGCATCGACAAACCGCGTGGCTAGGTCCGAAAGTTTGGCGCGTCGGTCGTCGAATGAAACGGGCTTGCGAGGCGTGGAATCGTTCATATCGCTTCCCTTCGAGACTGGTTTTGATACCTCAGGCGATCGCCCTCCAAGCGATGTCGCGGCGGCAGAAGCCGGCCGGCCAGTCGATGCGGTCGACGGCGGCGTAGGCGCGGGCCTGGGCCTCGGCGACCGTCGCGCCGCGGGCGGTGATGCCGAGGACGCGGCCGCCGGTCGCGACGTAGTCGTCGCCGTCGGCGGCGGTGCCGGCGTGGAAGACGACCAGGTCGCCGTCGCCGTCTTCCGCCTCCAGTGCGCGCAAGCCCTTGATTGGGGTGCCTTTTTCGTAAGATCCCGGATAGCCCTTTGACGCCATCACCACGCACAGCGCGGGCTCGTCGCGCCAGCGCAGGTCGAAGTGGGCGAGTTCGCCGTCGCGCGCCGCCATTAGTGCCGGCAGGATGTCGGATTTGAGCCGTGCCATCAGCACTTGGCATTCGGGGTCGCCGAAGCGGACGTTGAATTCGAGCAGTTGCGGCCCCGCCTCGGTGATCATCAGCCCGGCGTAGAGCACGCCCTTGAAGGGCATCCCCTCGGCCGCCATGCCGCGCACCGTTGGTTCGATAATGTCGCGCATCACCCGCGCCGCCATCGCGTCGTCGAGGATCGGCGCCGGCGAATAGGCACCCATGCCGCCGGTATTGGGGCCGGTGTCGCCTTCGCCGACCGCCTTGTGGTCTTGCGCGCCGACCAGGGGCAGCGCGGTTTCGCCGTCGACCAGGGCGAAGAAGCTCGCTTCCTCGCCATCGACATAATCCTCGACGACGATCGATGCACCAGCCGCGCCGAACGCGCCGGCGGCGATGGCGTCGAGGGCGGCGAGCGCCTCGTCGATGGTGTGCGCGACGGTGACGCCCTTGCCGGCGGCGAGGCCGTCGGCCTTGACCACCAGCGGCGCGCCGTGCTCGCGGACGTGCGCTTTCGCCGCCTCGACGTCGGTGAATTGGGCGAACGCGGCGGTGGGGATGCCGTGGCGCTGGCAAAGTTGCTTGGTAAACACCTTTGATCCTTCCAACTGCGCTGCCTTGGCGCTTGGCCCGAATGTCTCGATGCCGGCGTCTTCCAAGCGGTCGGCGAGGCCGGCGACCAGTGGCGCCTCGGGGCCGACGACGACGAAATCGATCGATTCGGTCTGGCAAAACGCGACCAACTCGTCGATCGCGTCCGATCCGATGGCGACGCAGGTGGCGTGCCGCGCGATGCCGCCGTTGCCCGGCGCGCAGTACAGCGCGTCGCACAGTGCCGATTTGGCGATCGCCCAGCACAGCGCGTGCTCGCGGCCCCCCGCGCCGACCACCAGTATTTTCATGCTTGCTCCCGCGCCGGATATTGACCCTTGCGCAGCATAGCAGCGCAAGCCCTGCCGGCTGTCAAATTGGTATAGTATCCGCCGCCATGTCAGAAGACTCGATTGTCGCCAGCAACATTCCCGAATATTCGGTGAGCGAGGTCTCGGCCGCGCTCAAGCGTACCGTCGAGGGGGCCTTTCAGCGGGTCCGGGTGCGCGGCGAAATCTCAGGGTTCAAGCGCGCCGCTTCGGGCCATCTCTATCTCGCGCTCAAGGACGAGAAGGCGGTGATCGACGGGGTGGTGTGGCGCGGGGTCGCGCGCGGGTTGGGACTGGAGCCCGTGGACGGACTGGAAGTGGTGTGCGAGGGGCGGCTGACGACTTACCCAGCGCGGTCGAAATACCAGCTGGTGATCGAATCGATGACCGTCGCCGGCGCCGGCGCGTTGCTCGCGCTGCTCGAGGAACGCCGCAAGGCGCTCGCCGCCGAAGGCCTGTTCGACGACGACCGTAAGCAGGCGATTCCGTTTTTGCCCGACGTCATCGGCGTCGTGACCTCGCCGACCGGGGCGGTAATTCGCGATATTCTCCATCGTCTCGCCGACCGTTTTCCGCGCACCGTGTTGCTCTGGCCGGTGGTGGTGCAGGGCGATAAGGCGGCGGCGCAGATCGCGGCGGCGATTCAAGGCTTCAATGGCTTGGCGGCGGATGGCGCGGTGGCACGGCCCGATCTGTTGATCGTCGCCCGTGGCGGCGGCTCGATCGAGGATCTGTGGGCGTTCAACGAGGAAGTGGTGGTGCGCGCGGCGGCGATGAGCGCGATCCCGCTGATCAGCGCGGTCGGTCACGAGACCGATACCACGTTGATCGATTTCGCCGCCGACCGGCGCGCGCCGACCCCCACCGCGGCGGCGGAAATGGCGGTGCCGGTGCGCGCCGAGCTCAGCCTCGGGCTGCTCGATACCGCCGGGCAATTGGCGCGCGGCATGGCGCGGATGATCGAGACCCGGCGGCGCGCGGTCGAGGGCCTGGCGCGCGGCCTGCCGCGGCCGCAGGCGCTGCTCGGCGAGGCCGGCCAACGGCTCGACGATCGGGTGGAGAATCTGCGCCGGATGATGGCGGTGTTTCTCGAGCGCGGCGGCGCGCGCTTGAGCCGGGCCGGGCTCGGTCTCAAGAGCCCGCGCGACCAGATCGCCCGGGCGCGGGCGGCGCTCGATCTCAAGGCGCAGCGGTTCGACGCTTCAATGCGCTCGGGTTTCGAACGCGCGGCGAATAGCGCCCAACGATGGACCGCCGACCGGCGGCTCGAAGCGGCGTACGAACGGGTGGTCGCCGATCGCGGCCGGCGCATCGGGGCGGTCGGCGCGCTTCTCGAAAGTTTCAGCTATCGCAATGTGTTGGCGCGAGGGTACGCGGTGATACACGGCGCCGACGACGCGGTGGTGTCGACGGTCGCCGGCGCGCGCGCGGCAGCCGATGTCGCGCTCGAATTCCACGACGGCCGGATCGGCGCGCGGGTTACCGGCGCCGCGGCCGCGCGGCCACGCCCGCGAAAAGACGACGGCTCACAAGGATCTCTTTTATGAAATTGTTTCGATGCTTATTCGTTTTCGCCGCCGTCCTGGTGGCGGCGCCGGCCGTTGCCGGCACCTTCGTGCTCGAGGGCAATCCGATCCAGGGCGGCATCATGTTCGGCCGCGTCGATCCCGGCTGCGTGGTCGATTTCGATAGTACCTATGTTCTGGTCGGCGACGATGGGATCTTCGTCATCGGGTTTCGCCATGACAATCCGCCGTGGTCGGTGATCCACACCCGATGTCCCGATGGCTCGCGGCGGCGTCAGTTCCTCAAGGTCGAACAGCGCGAGTACGACGAGCAGCATATCGACGGGCTGCCGCCAGAGATGGTCACTCCAAGCGCGGAGACCTTGGCGCGAATCAAGGCCGACGCGGCACGGGTCAAGGCGGTGCGCAATATCGAAAGCGACCTCGCGGCGTATCTCACGGCCTTCGTCTGGCCGGTCAAGGGGACCATCACCGGCACCTTCGCGGCGCGCCGGGTGCTCAACGGCGAACCGCGAGCGCCGCATTTCGGCCTCGATATCGCCGCGCCGGAAGGCACCCCGGTCGTTGCCACCGCCGACGGCGTGGTCGGCTTGGCGGAGGATCTTTATCTTAGTGGGAGGACGGTGATCCTCGACCACGGTCACGGCATCAGTTCGTCATACCTGCACCTTGCCGGAATCGACGTGACGGAGGGCCAATCGGTCGCCCAAGGGCAGCGGATCGGCAGCGTCGGCGCGTCGGGACGGGTCACCGGCGCCCATCTCGACTGGCGCTTCAACTGGCTGCAATCACGGCTCGACCCGGTCCTGGTCGCCGGACCGATGCCGGAGGAGTGAGATTTTAGGCCTTCGGCCAGCGCCGATGGAGCCATAGCCACTGCCCGGGGCGGTCGCGAATCCACTGTTCGAGGGTTTGATTGATGGTCATCATCACACTCCGGACGTCGGCTTGGCGATCGCCGGTGTCGGGGAGGTCGAGCGGCGGATAAACGGTGAGACGGAAGCGCGCGCCCGCGAGGCGCTCGACCCGCGCCGGGATCACCGGAACTTGGAACCTGAGCGCGAGTTCGGCGACCGCCGGGGTGGTCATCGCGTCGCGGCCAAAGAACGGGATCGCGATGCCCTCGTTATATTTTTGATCGACCAGCATGGCGACCTGCTCGCCGCGCTTGAGCGCCCTCAGCATGTGCCGGGTTCCGCGCGTGCCTTTCGCGTGTTGTCGGCCGCCGATCGGCGCGCGGGCGCGCTGGATCAGGCGCTCGACCCAGGGATTGTTGGCGGTGCGATAGATCTGGATGAGGTCGACGCCGCGCCGGGTGGCGCCGAGCGACACGATTTCCCAGTTGCCCAGATGCGCGGAAAAGAACAGCGCGCCGTTGCCGTCTTCGAGCAGGCGATCGACGTGCTCGGCGCCGATCACCTCGACGTGGCTGTGCTCGCCGTCATAGAGTCGGATGGCGCCGAGATGGGGGTACTCGCCAAAAATTCGGCCAAGATTGTCCCACATATCGCCGATCACCCGGTCCCGGTCTTGGCCGGACAATTCGGGCAACGCATGCGCAAGATTGTCGTGCGCGCGTTGGGTGATCGCCAGATGGGGGCCGACGGTGCGCCCGATCCAACCGCCCAGCGCCGACGATCGATCCAGCGACAGCAGGCCGAATAGCGCGTAGACGAAGCGGACGAGAAGATATTCGAAAAAATAGCGGATTCGTTTTGGCATGCGGTTTATGTCTTCGGATCGAAGGCGGCATCGAGCATCAAGTCCAACCGGTCCTCTTCTTGCCACGCCACCGCGACATCGACAACCGTGACCAGGGCGCGCAGGTGGTCGGGTAAGCGGGCATGGTCCTTCGCCGTGGTGACCAGCAGCGCGCCGAGCTTGGTGGCTTTGTCGGCAAGCACCAGGATTTCATGGTCATGATAGCGGTGGTGATCGGCGAACGGATGGCGACCAAGAAGTTCGCACGACAAGGAATCGAGCGTGGCAAAAAATTTGTCCGGTCGGCCGATTCCCGCGAACGCGACGACCGGTTGGTATCGTAGCGCTGCCGCGCCCTCACCCGGCTCCAGTGTGGCTGCCAAAACTGGCAATTCGGCGGGCAAGTCGGCGCCGATGCCGAATCGATCCTCGCCTAGGACGACGACGGCATCGGCGCGCGCGAGGCCTTCGGCAACCGGTTCGCGCAACGGGCCGGCGGGGAGGAGACGGCGATTGCCGAATCCGTAGCCGCCATCGACAACGACGAAAGAGAGGTCTTTCGCCACGCTCGGGTTCTGAAATCCGTCGTCGAGGACGATCGCGCCGGCGCCGGATTCGACGGCGGCCCGCGCGCCGGCCGCGCGGTCGCGCGCGATCCAGGTTGGCGCGGCGGCGGCGAGCAACAGCGGCTCGTCACCGACGGCGAGGGCGTCATGGCGCCCCGGCTCGACTTGTAATGGCCCGCGCTCGCGTCCGCCATGGCCGCGGCTGAGCAGATGCGGGCGCCGCCCGCGGGCGGTCAATCGGTTGGCGATGGCGATCGCCACCGGCGTTTTGCCGGCACCGCCGGCGACCAGATTACCGACGCAAACCACCGGGACCGGTGCGCGCCACGGTTTCGCGGCCCGGCGCCGTCGCGCGCTCAGGACACCGTACAAGCTGGAGATTGGCGCGAGCAGAGTGGGAATCACGCCGCCGAATTGCCAAAACGTGGGCGCGTTCAACCCCGTTGCCTGGGAAGGTAGGGCTTGAGCGCGGTCATCACCAAATCGAGGATCTCCGCCTTATCGTCGAGCACGCCTTTCTGTGCGGTCACCAGTTTGAGGCGGGCATCGGTATCGTTCATAAGATGCGAAATATCCCGCGACAGCGCGTGACCGTCGGTTACCGTTTGCAAGGCGTCGGCGGCCACGAGATCGCTCGCGACTTCCGCCATATTGTCGAGATGAGGGCCGCAGGTGACCGCGCAGCCGAGCTGGATCGGCTCGATCAGATTGTGGCCGCCGACAGCAACCAGGGATCCACCGACGAACACCACCGGTGCCAGGCGGTAGAACAGTCCGAGCTCGCCGAGCGTGTCGGCGAGATAGATCGCGGTCGTACTTTTGATCGGGTCGGCGGCGGTGCGTCGGCTGGTTTCCAAGCCGCGGCTCTTGGCGTGGGCGACGATTTCAGCCCCGCGTTCGGGATGACGCGGCACGATGATGGTCAGCAGATCGGGGATTTGCGCGCGGGTTTCAATATGTGCCGTCATCACCGCGTCTTCCTCGCCGCCATGGGTACTCGCGGCAAGCCAGATCGGACGCGCCCCGACCATGCGCTGAAAGGCCTTCAACTCCTGGATATCGGCGGTCAGCGGCGCGGCGACATATTTGAGCGTTCCGGTGACCACCACGGCCTGCGCCCCGAGCGAGCGGAATCGGTCGGCGTCGGTCGCGGTCTGGGCGATGACAATTCGAAAGCGCGAGAGCAAGCTGGATATGGTGCCGTGCCAGCGTCGCCAACGCCGCCAGGACTTATCCGACAGCCGGCCTTGTACCATCACCATGGGGACGTCGCGCTCGAGGGTTTCGAATACCAGATTCGGCCACAGTTCGGACTCGACGAGGATCGCGAGATCGGGCCGCCAATGATCGAGAAAGCGCTGCACGGCCTCGACCAGATCGACCGGCACATAGTGATGGATAACCCGCTCCGACAAATGTGGCTCGATCACCGTTGCCGAGGTCACGGTGCCGGATGTGATCAGTACGGTGAGGTTGGGATCCTCGATCAACGCGTTGATCAGCGGCAAGACGGAAACCGTCTCGCCGACGCTGGCGGCATGAATCCACACCAGACGGCCGTCGGGCCGAGGCGACGACGCGTGGCCCAAACGCTCGTCAAGGCGCGCCGGGTCTTCCTTGCCGTTGGCGGCGCGGCTGCGCAGCTTGTTACGGATCAAGGGCGCGCCCAGTTTGGTCGTCAGTCGGTATAGTCCGTACATTTCTCAGCGTATCTCCGCTCGGCGCTTAGACTTGTGTTTTTGCTTTCGCGCCCCATTTCTCAGGGGGACGACTGTTGTCACATCGATTTTGAGCGTGACCATAGTCATATATGTATGAGCATTTCCCCTCGAACGGGAGTTTAGTGTGCGTATTTTTGTGTTTCTTGCAATTTTTCTGCTTCCCTTGGCCTCCGTCCAAGCCCAGGAAACCAATCGATCCGGCGACGTTCTCGAGCGCGTGTTCACCGAGGTTCAACGCCAGGTGATCGACGATTATTATCGTGGCGGCGGCGTCGGGCGCGACAATGAGTATGACGACGACTACGACGACGACCGTCGCGGTAAGAAGAATAACAAGGGCAAAAAGAACAAGAACGCGGCCCAGGGCGGTGGCAATAAAGGTGGCCTGCCGCCAGGTCTCGCCAAGCGCGACTCGCTGCCGCCGGGCTTGGCCAAGCAGTTGGAGCGCAACGGACGCCTGCCGCCGGGGCTGGAAAAGCGCGGACTACCGGATGGCTTGCAAGGCGACCTCGGCGACTTCTACGACGGCACCGATACCCAAATCGTCGGCTCGGACGTGCTGCTGGTGGAAACCGCGACCGGTGTGATTCTCGACATATTGCGCAACGTGGTGCCGGCGCAGTGATTTCTCAATTGGTGATGTCACCGAACTGAAGATCGTAGAGCCGGGCATAGAGACCGCCGGCGTCATAAAGATCTTGATGACGCCCGTGCTCGACCACCGCGCCGTCCTCGATGACATAAATCACGTCGGCATCGCGCACCGTCGACATGCCCGCATTGTGATACGAAGAGTCGGGCCTATCGTCTGAAAGGCAAATCAACCCGGCGCGGGCTCTGGAAATGTGGAGGGTGCCGCAAACAATTCACAGTCCGGATTGGCTCGATTTTTGAGGACTCCCCGATTGCACTTGGAAAGTGGGTTCTGGCAATTCATATGATGTGCAGTTTAAAAAAATGGGATTAGCTCCAACCAGCTAAAGTGTGAATTAGGTGTGTCATACCAGACAGCATGGTTCTTGACCCATCGTATCAGGCTTGCGATGCAGCAAGACCCACTCGCATCATTGCTCGGGGCCAGCGGTGGCGTGGTCGAGCTGGATGAAACTTTCGTACGCGGAAAAGCCAAAAACAACCGCCACAAAGGCCGTAAACGAAAAAAGAAAGTCGCCGTCATGACCTTGGTCGATCGCGAAGGTGATGCGAGCACGGTTGTGGTGCCGAACGTTCGGAAGAAGACATTGCAGCGGGTTGCGAAACCAATCGTCGATAAGTCGGCGACCATCGTGACTGATGCCCATCTCAGTTATGATGGGCTGAACGATCATTTCCGGGCACATCATACGGTTGATCATTCGAAGCATTACGTGAGAGCTATGATCCTGCACACGAATTTCGCAGAGAGTTATCATAGCTTGCTCAAAAGAGGTCTGATTGGAGCCTTCCATCATGTTTCAGAGCGTCATCTGCCGCGTTATTTGGCGGAATTCGAGCTTCGCTGGAATACGCGGAAGTTGACGGATGGTGAAAGAACCGAACGCGTGATCAGGGCGGCCGAGGGCAAGAGATTAACTTACAAGCCACTCGTAACCCATTGATCAGAAACGACCAGTCGAATCAATATCTTAATAATTGACTTCGATTTATCCCCCCGGTAGGATTCGAACCTACACAGTCCTAGGAGCCGTAACACTCTGTCGGACAGCGGGCCTACACCCGCCCTGTCATACCGATTGCAGCACGGGGGCATAAACCAAAGTCAACTAATCAAATAGGCGTACCCGGAACAGGACTCGAACCTGCACGACCCCTCGCGAGATCAGGGGAATCCAACTCCCCCGCGTCTACCAATTCCGCCACCCGGGCATATAGGGCCAGTGATCCAACCGCTGGCCTTAAATTTTTTCCCTCTCCTGGGCTGGATACCATCGGGTACCCCGCTTCCTAATCTTGCCGCTTTTACGCAACCTCGAAAGGCTTGTCCGCCCGGTACGCTCGGCAGTCTTAGGCGTGATCGAGCTGTCCCGGGCTGCGACCTCTCTAATGATGTCGGCCCCTATCAGTCCAGGCTTGTCGCAAATAACCTGTAAAACCATTTTTATGATCGGAGTTTCATATTGAGACGTGAATGGTTTCGCGGTGGATATTTTCTTGGTCTCAACCGACGCAGCGTCCGGCCGCCCCTGATTGGCACTGGCGACGATTTTCGCCACTGCATCATTCCAGCCTTTCTGGTATGCTTCACTCTCTAGGCCGGTGAGAAGGTCTGAGCTGGTCCTGGAAAATCGGACAGGTTGCTAAGGTGTATTCCGCCAGATAATGGAGGAGTACGACGATGGTAACACGACGCCGGTTCACGGCAGATTTCAAGGCGCGGGTGGCGCTGGAAGCGCTGCGGGGCGACGAG
>JAKZSU010000210.1:0-13489 GCA_047517485.1 Alphaproteobacteria bacterium | reverse complement strand
AGCATCCGGCCCAACCGCCGGAAACGACTTCGGAGACAACCGTGTACCCGGCAAAGGACAAAAAGCAGGTTCAGGAGGGCTTGACCGAGAGACCGGAATTAGACAACCAAACCGCGATGAACAAGACTCATCGCGGTTTGTAATGCGTTCAAGCGCCACGCAGGCTGGCCTCGCATAAGCTCGGGCGCGCGGTCGCGCTTGCCGCAATGAGCATCGCTCATGGCGGTTTTAAAGAGCGTTCAAGCGCCACGCAGGCTTTCCTCGCATAAGCTCGGGCGCGCGGTCGCGCTTGCCGCAATGAGCATCGCTCATGGCGGTTTTAAAGAGCGTTCAAGCGCCACGCAGGCTTTCCTCGCATTAGCTCGGACGCGCGGTCGCGCTTGCCAAGCTGCAATGGGTTTCACTCAATGCAGCTTGTGTTAAGAGCATGATAGGACGCGACCACGAAGCCGTCGAGATGGGCGGTCGAAAAAGGGGGCGGACGTGGGAGGCAATCCGAGGCATAGTCCGCGGCCAAGAATTAATCCGAGGGGCGATCGATGAATGGAGCGGAAAGTCTGGTGCACACGCTGGTCGGCGGTGGGGTCGATGTGTGTTTCACCAATCCCGGGACGTCGGAGATGCACTTCGTCGCGGCGCTCGACAAAATCGACGGCATGCGCTGCATCCTGTGCCTGTTCGAGGGCGTCGCCAGCGGCGCGGCGGACGGCTACGCACGCATGACGGCCCGCCCGGCGGCGACCCTGTTGCACCTCGGCCCCGGGCTCGCCAATGCGCTGGCAAATCTTCATAACGCCAAGAAGGCGCGCTCGCCGATCGTCAATATCGTCGGCGAACACGCCACCTATCACGTGCAGTACAACACCCCGCTGACCTCGGATATCGCCGGGTTCGCGGCGCCGGTCTCGGCCTGGGTGCGCACTTCGGAACGCGCCGAGGGGGTCGGCCGCGACGGCGCCAAGGCGATCGCCGCGGCACGCATGGCGCCGGGTCAGATCGCCACCCTGATCCTGCCCGCCGACACCGCATGGGGCGACGGCGGGGTGGTCGGCGAGGTGCCGATGGTGATGGCGCCGGAAACGGTGGCGCAATCGACGGTCGATGCCGCGGCGCAAGCGCTGCTGAGCGACCAGCGCACGCTGCTGCTGCTCGGCGCCGATTGCTTGATGGCAGCGCCGCTCGCGCACGCCGGCGCGATTGCCGCGCAAACCGGTTGCGGGTTGCGCGCGGAAGGCATGAACAAGCGCATCCAACGCGGCGCCGGCCGGGTCGCGGTCGACCGTATCCCCTATCCGGTGGCGCAAGCGCAGGCGGTGCTGGCACCGTTTCGCCGCATCGTGCTGGTCGGGGCGGCGCGGCCGGCGGCGTTCTTCGCTTACCCCGACACGCCGAGCCTGCTGGCCCAAGACGGCACCGAAATCATCACCCTGGCGCGCCCCGACCAGGATTGCGCCGCGGCGCTCGCGGATCTCGCCGACGCGGTGGCGGCGCCGGACGGATCGGCGCGCACCCAGGCCGCGGCGCGCCCGGATCGACCGAACGGCCCGTTGACCCCCGACTCGGTCGCCGCGGCGATCGGCGCGACACTCCCCGAGAACGCCATCGTCGTCGACGAAAGCATCACCACCGGGCGCCGGATTCTGCCGATTACCGCCGGCGCGCCGCCGCACGACTGGCTGCAGAACCGCGGCGGCGCGATCGGACTCGGACTGCCGATGGCGACCGGCGCCGCGGTCGCCTGCCCCGATCGCAAGGTGCTGTGCCTGGAAAGCGACGGCTCCGGCATGTACTGCCTGCAAGCGCTGTGGACCCAGGCGCGCGAGGGGCTCGACGTGACGACGCTGATATTCGCCAACCGCGCCTACAATATTCTCAAGGGCGAGCTCGCCAATGTCGGCGCCGGCAATCCGGGACCGCGCGCGATCGACATGCTGAGCCTCGACCGACCGACATTGGATTGGGTCGAAATCGCCACCGGCATGGGCGTCGAAGCGGAACGGGTCGATAGTGGCGATGGTCTGTGCCGCGCGATCGAACGCGGCCTGGCGGTCGCCGGCCCGTACCTGATCGAGGTCGTTCTATAGCACCAGATCGGTTTCCGGATCGATCAGGTGGGCGCGGCGCGGGTCGATCGACAGGCTCAGCGGCGCGCCTGGACTGGGCGACGCCTCGGGCGCGACCCGGGCGCAGAGATCGGATCCGTTGAGCGAAATATAGACCATGGTTTCCATGCCCAGCGGCTCGACGACATCGGGCGAGACGACGCATTCGACACCATCGGCGCCGTCGCCGGCACGGCGTTCGCGCACATGCTCGGGCCTGATCCCGAGCACCATGGAGCGGCCGAGGTAATCGCGATAGCGCGCGCCGCGCTCGGCGGGCAGGGGGAGCGTCATCACGTCATCGACTTTCGCCGCGACCGCGCCATTGCCGCCGTCGATCAATTCGCAGGGGATAAAATTCATCGCCGGCGAGCCGATGAAGCCGGCGACGAAACGGGTGCGCGGCGTGTCATAGAGCTCGCTCGGTGTCCCCACTTGCTCGATCAACCCGTCGTTCATCACCACCACGCGGTCGGCCAAGGTCATCGCCTCGACCTGATCGTGGGTAACATAGACCGTGGTGGTGCGGACCTGCTGATGGATACGTTTGATCTCAATCCGCATCTGGCCGCGCAACTTGGCATCGAGATTGCTCAGCGGCTCGTCGAACAGGAAAACCTTGGGGTCGCGGACGATCGCTCGGCCCATCGCCACCCGCTGGCGCTGACCACCGGAGAGCTGGCGCGGCCTGCGGCCGAGCAGATCGGTGATGCTGAGTATCCGGGCGGCGTCGGCGACCCGCGATTCGATCTCGGCCTTGGGGAATTTGCGCAGCCGCAAGCCGAACGACATGTTCTGGTGCACCGTCATGTGCGGATAGAGCGCGTAGTTCTGGAACACCATCGCGATGTCGCGGTCCTTGGCGGCCACATCGTTGACTATTGCGCCGTCGATCAGGACTTCACCGGCGGTGATTTCCTCGAGCCCGGCGATCATCCGCAAGGTGGTGCTTTTGCCGCAACCCGACGGGCCGACGAAGACGACGAATTCCTCGTGCGCGATGTCGAGATCGATGCCGCGCACCGCCTCGGTGCGATCGAACGTTTTATGCAATTGGCGCAAGCTGACATCGGCCATGCGGCTATCCCTTCGTCGCGCCGCTGGTCAGTCCGGCGATGTAATAGTCCATGAGAAACGCGTAGATGATCACCGGCGGCGCGGCGGCGAGCAGGGCGCCGGCCATCAACCCACCCCAATGAAACACGTCGCCTTTGATCAAGGTGGTGACGGTGCCGACGGTCAGCACCATTTCGGAATCGCTGTAGATATAGGCCAGCGGATAGAGGAACGCCGCCCACGACACGGTGAACGCGAAGATCATCGCCGCGATGATCCCGGGCAGCGCCACCGGCACGAAGACCTTCAACAACATCTGCATGTGGTTGGCGCCGTCGATCAGCGCCGCCTCGTCGAGTTCGCGCGGGATCGACGAGAAATAGCCGATCATGATCCAGGTGCAGAACGGCACCGTCAAGGTCGGATAGATCAGCACCAGCGACCATTTCGAATTCAGCAGCCCGAGCCCGCCGATGATCTTGAACAGCGGGATGAAGAGCAGCGTATCGGGAACCAGATAGGTGAGGAAAATCCCGGTGGCCAACACCCCGGCGCCCCAGAATTTGAGCCGCGACAAGGCGTAGGCCGCGAGCACGCTGAACACCATGGTGATGGCGACCACGCACAGGGTGACGATCGCGGTGTTGAGGAAGTAGGTCGGGAACGCGGTCTTGGTCAGCAGATCGATGTAATGGGTAAACGTCACGCCCATTTCGATGATCCATGGATTGGTCGACAGCGATGCGATCTCGCGGTTGGTCTTGAGCGAGGTCAGCAGCATGTAGAACGGCGGGAACAGGAAAAAAACCACGAACAGCAGAAGACAAGCGTACGCCATGATCAGCGCCCAGCGGCGATCGCGGGTGCGGCTTCTCGCGGCGGCGGTCTCGCTGTTCATATTCCCGGTGCTCGCCATCAGAGTTCCATCGCGCGCCTGCGCACGTTGCGCAGGATGATGAAGGCGAGGATCGCGAGCACCGGGAACATAAACAGCGAGACCGCCGCGCCGAGCGGGATATCGCCGGATTCGATGCCGACACGGAACGCGTAGGTCGCGAACAGGTGCGTCGAGTTACGTGGCCCACCTTGGGTGAGAACCCGCACGATGTCGAAATTAGCGAAGGTGACGATGATCGAAAACAGCACCGTGATGGCGATGATGTTGCGCATCATCGGCAGGGTGATGTGGAACAGTCGCTGCCAGCCATTGGCGCCATCGATCGCCGCCGCCTCGTAAAGATCTTCCGGAATCGATTTGAGCGCCGCGAGATACATGATCAGGAAGAACGGCGCGCCGACCCAGACATTGACCAGAATCACCGAAACCCGCGCCCAGAAGTCATCGCTGAGCCACGGGATGGTGTCGGCGCCGATCGCGGTGAGCAGCCAATTGAGCGCGCTGTAGGTCGGCTCGAACAGCCACCACCAGCCGAGCGTCGACAAGGCCGGCGGGATCACCCACGGCACCAACATCATGCCGCGCCATTTGCGCTGTCCCTTGGCCGGGATGGTGTTGATCGCATGCGCCGCGATCAAGCCGATCAGCACCTTGAACAACACCGCGACCAACGCGAACATCACCGATTGGCGAACCACCATCCAGAAGGTGTCGCGCTTGAACAGAAAGAAGAAATTATCGAGGCCAACGAATTCGGTCTCGGCCTTGTTGAGCATGGCGAGGAACATCGCATAGGCCGCCGGGTAGGCGACGAGGCCGAACACCAGCGCCAACAACGGCACGCACATCAACACCCCCACGGTCGACTTGCGGCCGATAAATTTGCGCCACCGGCTGACCGGCTGGGACCGGGTCGGCGGCGCGAGTGACGAGAGTTCGGCGGCGGTCGCCATGGCGTGCTCCTACCCGCGCATCAGGCCTTCGAGTTCGTTCTCCGCCCAGGCGATCGCGTCGTCGAAGGATTCGCCGCCCTGGGTCACTTCCGCCACCAGATTGGGGTAGACACCCTGGGTGGCGATCTGCGAGGCGATCTCGGGCGGCGCCGGAATGCCGGCGGTAGTGAGCTGCTCGTCGCCGCGGATCGGATAGTTATAGAGCACGCCGTCCGGCGGTGTGGCGGTGCCCCAAATATTATTGGTCTGGTAATAGGCCTGAATGAGCGGCAGATCGAACCCTTGTGACGCCGCCAGCATGGTTGAAACGACATCCGGCTCGCTGACATGCAGGAAGAGTTCCTTGGCGGCGCCGATGTTGGGCGAGAAATCCCACACCCCCCAGAAGAACGGTGCCGACGCCCGGAAACGACCGGCGGGTCCGCGCGGCACATCGTGATGCCAGAAATGTTTCGCGACATCGGGATTATCGCGCTTGGCGACCGCCCAGGCGCTCGGCGGATTGAAGATCGACGAGCCCTCGCCCGATATCATCCAGCGATTGTTGCCCGCGTCATCCCAGGCATAGACCCCTTCCGGCATCGCCTTGGTGAGCCGGGTGAGATATTCGAGGACAACCCGGGTTTCATCGGAATCGATAACAATATCGCCGCTCTCATCGACCATGACCGCGCCATAGGCGGCAAACAAAGTGCTCAGCCACGCGGAGCCGTCGGGAGTCGGCGCGATCGGCGCGCCGAACGGTTTGCCAATCGCGTGAAGCTTCTCGGCGGCGCTAAGAAACGCCTCCCAGGTCCACGCATCGGTCAGGCTCTCATCGCGCCCGCCACCCGCCGGATAGAGCGCCTTGAGGTCGATGCCGGCATGCTCGAGAAACAGGTCGGCGCGCGAAACTTGGGCATAGGAGAGGCTACCCGTGGGCGCGGGAACCCCTTTCCAGGTACCGTCGATCTTGGCGAGATATTCGATATAGGGGACCAACGGGCCGTGGCGGGAGATGATTTCCGCGACCACGTCATCGACCGGTTCCAGCCTGTCGCGGAACAGCGAGACCAGCCACACCGGCACGCAATAGATGTCGTGCCCGGTCTCGGCGCGCGATTCGGCTTGGCCGGTGAGCAACAGTTTGTTGCCGATCGAGGTGATGAAATCGACCGTCACCTCGACATTGTTGGCGGTGCCCCAATCGACGCAGATTTTTCTCATAACGTCGTTGACCCCGGGCACCCAGTGATCCCAGATCCCGAGCGCCAGTGACCCCGCCGAATGCGCCGTTTTAATGTACGGCGCGGCGCTGACGGCGGCTGTCGCCCCGGCACCGAGTTGGACAAAACGACGGCGAGTTAAACGTGACGATCCCATGGCGCACCTCCCTAGAATGCGGACGCCACCACCATAGCCTCAATTCAAGATCGAACCAAAACCTTGAATCAGCGGCCGGCCCGCCACGGGCCCTATTTGCGCGGCGAATAGGCCGATGGCAGCAGTAGCATCGAGTCCATGGTTTCGATCTGCGGTCCGGCCTCGGCGAGAAAGGCCTGCCACTCGGGATCGGCCTGCGATTGCGCGCGAACCGCCTGGCGCTGTTCGAAACTCTCATACGCCCAGAGATGCACCACCTGGTTGGGATCGGGGGAAATCGTCGTCCACAGGCCGCAGTTCATCGAATATTTCTCGCGCACGTGCAGATGCTCGGCCATCAGCGCGCACCACGGAACGGCGCGGCCGACTTTCACCGTGTAGGTCCGCAATTCGTAGAGATTGCCCTCGGTCTCCGGCGTCTTCATGGCGATCACCGGGTCGAGCAAGCGAATTGTCTGATCGATGATATGCGGTCGCATCAGCGGCCCGAACTCGGTGCGCCACGCCTCGAGGCCGCCGAGTTCGGCGCGCTTGCGGCGCATATCGTCGACACTGTCGTAGCTCCAGAGGTGAATATACTGATTGAGCCGGCCAATCTCGCTGCCGAAATGGCCTTCGAGCGTGCCGAAATCGCCGGTCGCGCGAATCCGCTGGCCGACGGTGCCGCTGGCCTCGATCACGGTTTGCAATTTGCCCGGCCGCACCGTGTACATCCGCAGTTCGTGAATCATGAAGCGCTCTCTTTCTTATACCAAGGGTGGTTAATAATGACCCATTTGATGGCCCGAGGTGGTTTTCCGGGTAGGCGCGCCGTGGCCTCCGCGATGGGTGTCCATCGGGCAAGCGGCGCAACGCGCCCGGAAAGCCACCTCGGCCCACCGGAGGCCGGTTCGCCCAGGGAGAAAGATTCGTCGCTGGCGGCGCAGTTCGCCTTTCTTGGGGCCGCTTGACGTGGGGTCGCACGACGGCGCGACCCGCTCCTAGCCAGCGGCGAAAATCGAGCGGTCAAATGGGTCATTATTAACCACCCTTGGTCCTATGAGTGGATTTGATCCGTTGCCATAGCCCCTCGGCGCTGACCGCGATCTCGCCGTCAACGGTTAGATCGGCGCGCAGGAACACCGTCCGCCCGCCCGCCTTGAGCACCGTGGCGCGGCCCTCGAGCCAGGCACCGAGCGCCACCGGCCGGATAAAATGCGTGGTCAGCGACGCGGTGGCGTGCATCTCTCGCGTCGCCGCGGCGGCGGCGCGCCCGAGCACGGTATCGCAAAACGACATCAACAGCCCGCCGTGTGCGATGCCAAAGACATTGCAGTGATGATCGAGAATTCGCACCCCCAACACCGTATCGGGATGCCGCCCCTTGATAAAATACGGCCCGGTGCGCGACGAAAACAACCCATCCCGCGTCTCATAAACCTTAAAGCCCGTTGGCGGGCGGCCCACAATCAAGGGGTCTGTGTCGGGGTCTGGGGTGGTGGTCATGGGGGCACATCTATTGAGGAGGGGTGGCGGGAAAGTTCCGCATGCGTGTGCGGATGTCAACGCGTTGCTTGACGGGTCCGATTGGCGCTACAAACAGCCGGCATTCAATGGGAGGACCCATCATGGGCGATTTAGACGGCAAGGTGGCGTTGGTGACCGGGGGCGGCAGTGGCATCGGCAAGGCGATCGCCACCGCGTTCGCCGGCGCCGGGGCGACGGTGGTGATCGCCGCGCGCAATCAGGCGCGGCTCGACGAGGCGGCGGCGGAGATCGACGGCACGGTGGAGGTCGCGGTTTGCGACGTCACCGACGAGGGCCAGGTCGAGGGCCTGTTCGCCGGCATCGACGAGCGTCACGGACGGCTCGATATCCTGGTCAACAATGCCGGCATGTCGGTGCCGATCAAAACCCATGAAATGAGCGCCGCGACCTGGCGCGAGGTGGTCGAGGTCAACCTGACCGCGCCGTTCCTCTGTTCGCGCGAGGCGTTCAAGCGGATGATGCCGGCCAAGCGCGGGCGGATCATCAATATCGGCAGCATTTCGGCGCAGGTGCCGCGCCCGCATTCCGCGCCCTATACCGCGACCAAGTTCGGCCTCGAAGGCCTGACCCGCTCGCTCGCTCTCGACGGCCGCGACCATGGCATCGCCGTCGGCATTCTCCATCCCGGCAATGTGGCGACCGACATTTGGATCGGCCGCGAGGCGATCGCCAAGGCGGAAGGGCTGATCCCGCTCGCCGACATCGGCAAGGCGGCGCTGTCGATCGCCACCATGTCGGACGCGGTGAACGTGCTCGACACCATTATCATGCCGGTCACCCAACCCTATGTCGGACGCGGCTGAGGCGACGCCTAGCGGCGCGGCAATCCATTACGCCATTCTGTCCGCCATCGTCGACCGGGGGATCGCCCCCGGCGTCGAGCAATTGGCGGCGCAACTCGGTTGCTCCGTCGAGCAAACGGCGACCGCGCTGCGGTCGTTGGCCGACGATCATGGTGTGGTCTTGCACCCAGGGAGCGCGCGAATTTGGGTGGCGCACCCGTTTTCCTTGGCCCCCACCGGGTTCCTGGTGCGCCAGGCCGATCGCTCGTGGTGGGGCAATTGCGCCTGGTGCTCGCTCGGCATCGCCGCGCTCCTCGGCGGCGCGGTGACGATCACCACCACCCTCGGCCTGGAAGACCGCCAGGTGACCATCCAAGTCGATGACGACGGGGTCGCCGAGCACGATCTGCTGGTACATTTCCCGGTGCCGATGACCAACGCCTGGGACAATGTGATCTATACCTGCAGCACCATGCTGGTGTTCGATGGCGACGCCGCGGTCGATGATTGGTGCCGGCGCCACGGCGTAACCAAGGGCGATGTGCGGCCGATCGACCAGGTGTGGCGTTTCGCGGCCGAATGGTACGGCCGACACCTCCACCGCGACTGGCGCAAATGGACCGCCGACGAGGCGCGGGCGATGTTCGCCCGCCACGGCCTGAACGGCCCGATCTGGGAGCTGCCGGCAGCCGGGTCGCGGTTTTAGAGATACGCCAGGCAGCCGGTTTCCTCGAGGATGGCGTCGAGCTCCGCGGTTGCCGCTGACGCGTATTTTCGGCGGATTTCGGCGAGGCTGCGGGCATGGTATTTTTGCGGTGTTTGGGCAAACGGGCCGTCGGCCAAATCGACCGAGAACGTCTCGTCGCCGGCTTCGATCGCCGCCGCGTTGGCCCGCGACCAGGGCAGGAACAGACCGGCGATCTCGTCGACCAGCAGCGGCCGCAAAGTCGGCGCGAGATCGTCCCACGCCGCGAAGTCGCCGCCCGGCGCCGGGGTCAATAAGCTTTCGATCCAGGCCATGACGTGGGGCGCGGTCGCCTGCATTTGTGCCGCCGGCGTGGGGTCGGTGGAGCATTGATAGAGCTGGGCGAACAGGCCGAGATCGCCGAGGCAGAGGCGGCCGCCGAATAGGTACGCGTGATCGGCCAGATGAACCTCGAGGATATCCAGGACGCGCGCGAAGGATTTTTCGATCAGCGGCGCGGTTTGCGGCGACGAGCCGACGAACGAGACGCGCGGCACCATGCGTTGACGCACCTTGGCGGCAACATCGTCGAGCATGTCCGGGCTCGCGTCCATATGCAGCGTGGCGAGCCGTCGCGACGCCGAGATTTGATCGGCCTCTTCCTTCCAGCGCAAATGAAACATCGGCTTGTTGAGCCATTCGTCGGCATATTCCTCGATCAGCGCGCTGAGAAACGCCAGGGTCGGATCGGTCGGCTCGAGCGCCGGCTCCGGGTGCGCCGCCTCGAGACGCTCGATAATCGGTGTCGAATCCTGCCAGCCCTCGTCGTCGGGGGTGATCACCAGCGGGACCAACGGCAGTTTCGCGTAGGCCCTGAAGGTGTCCATGTTCGACGGACCGCGAATGATCCACTCGTGGGGCAAGTCCTTGAAGCGAAAATAGGACCGCACCTTGATCGAATAGGGGGAAAGATCGGAAGCGAAAATTCTGAAGGTGTCAGGCATGGGCTTTCCCCCGTCTATCAGGTCTCGGCAAAGCGGACCGTCGCCGATCCTAGCGCGCCGAAATCCGCTTTGACCATGTCGCCGGGCGCCACTTCGAGGGGGATCATACAGGTTCCCGTGGTGATCACCTGGCCGGCCTTCACCGTGAGTCCGAGGCGCGACACTTCGCCGACCAACCAGGTCAGCGCGATGCGCGGATCGCCGAGCACGTTGGCGCCTTCGCCGTCGCGCATCAGCCCGCTGGAGACCATGCCGCCGACGCGATGGGTGACCAAATCGATCTCGCGCCACGACGGCGGTGCGGCGGGACCGAGCACGAATTGGTGGGCGCAGGCGTTGTCGGCGATCAATTGCGGCCCGCCCGCTGCGGCGTAATCGTCGAAGCGGGCGTCGGGAATTTCGATCGCCGGGTGCACCGACTCGACCGCCGCGAGAACTTCGGCGACATCGTAGGCGACATCGCGCGGCGGCAGATCGTTGGCCAGGCGAAACGCGAATTCGGGCTCGGCGACGGCCATGCCGTTGGCGCCGAACGGTACCTCGGCGCCGTCCTCATGGACTCGCGATGCCAGCAAGCGCCCGGCGAGCGGCCCATCGACGCCGATATGGCCCTGGCCAGCGGCGCTGGTCGCGGCGATCTTCCAGCCGTAGAGCGGCGCGTCTTCGCGGTCGTCCAGCGTGGCCTGGATGGCGTATCCCTCGGCGCGGGACTTGGGGCGGACCGCTTCAGGAAGCGCCGCGATGCGGCTCCCGTCGTTCCAACTGCTCCACAGCAGGTCCGCGGCTTCGCGGATCTGGGACTCGCCGAACATGGCTAAGACTGTCCACCGAGCTCTTGCCTGACGATCGCCGCGCCGGCGCCGAGCGCCCGCATCTTGGCGTTCGAGAGTTCGCGCGACAGCGGCACCATGCCGCAATTGGTGCAGGGATAGATACGCTCCGCCGGCGCGTGTTCGAGCGCCTGGCGGATCACCGCCGCGACCTCTTCCGGAGTCTCGATGCGATCGGTGGCGACGTCGATCACGCCGACGAGAATGTCCTTGTCGCCGAGCAGGTCGAGCACCGCCAAGGGCACCCGCGAGCCGGCGCATTCGAGCGAAACCTGATCGAGATCGCTCGCCGCCAAGGTCGGAAAAGTCGCCTCATATTGCGCCCATTCGTCACCGAGCGTGTCTTTCCAGTCGAGATTCGCCTTGATGCCGTAGCCGTAACAAATATGAACCGCGGTCTTGCAATCGAGGCCGTCGATCGCGGCGTGCAGACTGTCGATCCCCCAGCCCTTGACCTCGTCGAGATAGACGTTGAACGCGGGCTCGTCGAACTGGATGACATCGGCGCCGGCGGCGACCAGCTCGCGCGCCTCTTCGTTGAGGACGCGGGCGAACGCCATCGCCAATTTGGGCCGATCGTCGTAATAGGCATCGGCCAGGGTATCGACGATGGTCATCGGCCCGGGCAGGGTGAATTTGAGCGCCTTGGAGGTGTGCGCACGGGCGAACGCAACATCGTCCACATGAACCGGACGCTTGCGCCGCGGCTCGCCGATCACCGTCGGGCAATCGGCCTCGTAACGGTCGTTGCGAATGCCGATGCGCTTCTTGTTGTCGAAATCGACGCCGGCGACATGTTCGAGAAAGCCGTGCACGAAATGCTGCCGCGATTGCTCGCCGTCGGTGACGATATCGATGCCCGCCGCTTCCTGTTCGGCGAGCACCAGGCGCACCGCGTCGCGCTTGGCCTCGGCGAGGCGCTCGGGATCTTCGATCGCCCACGGCGCCCACAACTCCACCGGTTCGGCGAGCCAAGTCGGTTTCGGCAGACTGCCGACGATCGTCGTTTGCAGCATTGACCCTATCTCCGTTCATCGCCCCTGCGGTGAGGCGGGTGGGCCAATATCTAGCGCAAGATCACCCCGGTGTCAGTGGCAGTGATACCATCCTCTGGCATCGATATGACAGCCTACCGGGTTCAAGGGACACCGATTGCCGGCGCAGACATGTTCGACAACAGTTGTATCCGGCGACGCCACGGCTTTCGTCGAAGACAGGTCGATCAAGGTTGAGCCGACCCAAATCATGGCGCAATAGGCAACAACACTCGCAATGAATAAAATCGATCGATTACAGCGATTCATTGTCGGGGTCCTCCAGAAATATTCTCATCGTATTTACCATATTATGGGCAATTTTGACTAAATTTGCTAAGTTTCATTTCGGTGGTTCATATCCGCGAGCGATCAGACCATGGACGAATGTTGAAGAAAAGTGACCACTGTGTGCTGAAATCGGATTGGTAACGAGAAAAGGCAACTGCCAGACACCAAAGTTTTCTTTGACCGAGGTAAATTTGATTTTTTTGTCTTCCAATTGCCAAATTTGAGACAGGACAGTATCCGCCAAATCGATATGTTCCTGTACGGTCACGGGGATTGTCTCGTCCAAACCAGCATTCAATTTGCGTTTGAGATCTCCTGTGTAGGAGCCCGCATTCTGACGGCAATCCTTGAAACAATTCAAGATTACCTGGTCAAATCCAAGTTTATGCATTTCAACCAATAATCTTGTATCGGCGATCATATGACGTCTGCCCATGTCTTTCTGAAAAACCCGAACAATTGCATCATGAACCGACTTCGCGCCATCGAGAAAACGCGCTCGCAGCACGTGCCTTTGGTACCAGCAACGCATACTGTAGCCCAACAAATCGTTCGGATCAGTTACCGATACAAGATGCAATGGCGGCGTGCCCGATTTTTTTGCGCGCCCCGAGCCTCGATAAAGTCGTGAAATCCGTTGCCGAGATCGGGCTGTCCTTTGTGATGTCCGGAGAACGCCGATTCCCCCGGCGAGGTCAGTTGCCCAAGTTCTAAGTGTCCGTCCGGGGACTTTATGAGTCGGATGAATCGGTTATCCGGCGGCCCCTCTTGAAGAGCTGAATCAGCTGTGATTCTCTGGGGTGGTGAATTTGCTCTTGAGGTGCCCCATGTGGACTGCCGGCAACCGCCCGCGCTACAACCGCGACAAACTGCGTTATCCGAGCGACCTGACCGATGCGGAATGGGCGCATATCGAGCCGCTGATCCCGCCGGGCAAGCCCGGCGGCGGCAAACGGCGCGTCGCT
>JAKZSU010000209.1:0-8002 GCA_047517485.1 Alphaproteobacteria bacterium | reverse complement strand
AGACACGCCCGCAAATGCGCGCCGCGCGCTTGAGCGACTTGAGGGCTCCACGCACGGCGCGCGTGCCAACCCATCAACAATGCGCTATGCAGAAACAGGACTCTCCTTATGAATGCGGGGGCCTTGGGGCGCAGGTCACGGTGTGCCAAATTCGCCGCCTCGAAAGGTCATTAACCTGCCGCTTCGGCGCAGCATGCAAGCGAGTAATGTCGATGAGATTTTTCACCCTTCCTCTCACCATTTGGTCGCTGATTTGCGGCGTCTGTTTGTTTGCGGTTGCCGCCAGCGCGCAACATCATGAAGCGGTCGATCTGTGGAGCGAAGGCACCCGCCTCGCGGGCGATATTTGGACCCCTCCGGTTACCGACGAAGGTCAAAAATATCCCGCCATCGTCATGTCGCACGGCTGGGGTGGGACCAAGGGCCATCTCAACCAGGCCTACGCGAGGGATTTCGCGCGCGCCGGGTTTATCGTGCTGACCATCGATTATCGCGGTTGGGGCGGCAGCGACGGTCGGCTGATCGCGGTCGACGAGGTTCCGCGCCGCGGCGCCGACGGTACCGTGACCATGCGCGTCCACGAAGTTCGCGAGGTCGTCGACCCGTGGCTGCAAACCCGCGATCTGATGAGCGCGATCGAATATATGCGCGGCGATCCGCGGGTCGATGCCAAGCGCATCGGCATTTGGGGGTCGAGCTATTCCGGTGGTCACGTGATTTATGTCGCGGCGCAAGAAATGAGCATCGCCGCGGTGGTCAGCCAAGTCGCCTATATGGGGGTCAGCGGCTCACCGAGCTCCGGCAAGGGCGCGCGCCGGGCGATCGAGAAGGCGCGCGGCGAAGCCGGCCCGCAGCCGCCCGCCGGCGATAAAATTGCCAATCTCGGCGGGGTTCCCGATTTTGCGAAAATGCCCAACTACCACCCGGTTCAGCACGCCCACAGAATTACCGCGCCAACCTTGATCCTCGACGCCGAGGACGAGCATTACTTCGATCGCAAAAAAAATGGTTTGGCGGTCTTCGAGATCATCAAGCAGAACGCGCCGGCCAAGTACGAGCTCTTTTCAGGCGGCCACTACGACATCTACGACAAACATCTGGTCAAGGCGCGGGGCGCCGCGATCGCTTGGTTCAAAGAGCATTTGACGACCGAGTAGGCGGGGCGATTAGGTCACTCTTTCCGGTGCCGTTCGATCATGTCGCTGGCGGCTTGCAGAAAAGCGTCGCGATCGATGGTTTTCCGGTGGTCCTCGAGCAAGACCGTAAGCACATAATTATTGCCGAGGCCGGTGGCCTCCGCGAGGTCGCGGAGCACCGCATAGGCCTCGGTACTCAGGCGCGCCGCGAAACGCTTATCGAGCGGTTTGTGGTGGCGTGGACGGTCGTTCATCGAAGGGTCACTTCCTTAGTATAATTAGTCGGCGGAGGCTTTCGCCATCGTCAATCGCAACCCCAGTCACGCCATGCCCACGGGCGGTTTACTCCGGCGAATGCCGAGGGCAGAGTGGGCGGCGAGCGCGGCGATGACGATGCCGCCGCCGGCGAGGGTCGAGGGTGCGGGGGTTTCGCCGAAGGCGAGCCACACCCAGACCGGCGCCAACACGACCTCGGCCAGGGTCAGCAGCCCCACCTCGGCCGCCGTGAGGTGTGGCGCGCCGCGCACGAACAGAAATAGGCCGAGCGCGAGCTGGACGCAGCCCATGAGCACCAACAGGGTGACATCGACGGTGGCGATCGCGGCTGGCGCACCGAAACCGAGAGCCGCAACCGCGGCGAACAGTCCGGCCAGGCTCATCGCTGGCAGCATATCGACGTGGCGGGCGGCGCGGACGATGACAATATGGATCGCGAAAGCGACCGCCACTCCGAACGCGCAAAGGCCGCCAATAAGGATCGCCGCCTCGGCCTCGCCGCGGTCGCCGCTTCCATGGTCCCAGACCATGACCGCGATGCCGCTGACGGCGGCGCCGATCGCCGCCATCGTCGCCGGCTTCAATCGTTCGCCGAGGACGATGCGCCCCAATACAGCGGAAATCAACGGCGCGCTGCTCATGATCACCAAGGCATGGGCGATTGTCGTCATGCTGATCGCCGCGATGAATAGAAAGAACGTCGCCGCGATCAAGACCGCCGAAAATAGCCCAGACCAACCAATGGCGCGAAACCGCATCGGCGTTTGGCGGCCATGACGCATGCTGATATAGACCGCGAGTACAATCCCCAAAGCCAACGAACGCCAGAACACGATCGTCCAAGTGTCCGCGGTGACCGAGCGGACGAACAAGCCGCTGGTGCTCCAGCACAGGGTTGCCGCCAAGATCAGAATTGCGCCGCGCAGACGTGACATGGATTAGATCGAAGGCAACGCGGTCCCGTGGCGGGCCGCTAATTTCACCGGTCGGCTTCTGTTCGATCTCATTGCCAGGCGCATCGTCATTCCCGGGCTCGCGGCCGATTGCGGTCCGTAGCCTTTAATGGAATTGATCGGGGGTTTCAATCGTACTCCACGCCACTCGTTATCGCCGTCGATACACGGGGAAGGGGTTGTTGTTGCGGAAATTCTCGTGTATGTTTGTAGAGCATATCATAAACATTATTCCGTGCTGCGTGACCGATTTGAGAGGGAGGACAATATGCCGAGGTTTTTTTATCCCGGGCGAATGGTGTTGATAGGGCTGGCATTCACCGCTATCGCCGCCTGCGCCGGACCGACTCTCAAGCAAGTCCAAGTCGATCCCGCGGCGGCACGCCAGGAAATCTATAAGCAGCGCGAAATGGCGTTGATCGCGTTGGTCGAGGACCATGTCCGGCTCTACCGCGTGCAACAGCGCATCTCCATTGCGGCGCACCGCGACTGCGCCGGCCATACCGTGCCGGCGGTCGGGATATTCGTCCTCAACCAGGCAACCGTGGGCTCGGAATTTCGCGCCGTCGCCGGCACCGCGCTCGGTCTCGGCAGTGCCGCCGAGCTCGTCGATGTCGTGCCGGGCTCGCCCGCCGATCGGGCGGGCCTGCGACGCGGGGATATCGTGCGCAGCATCGGCAACGTCCGGATTCCCGAGAACGAGGCGGCGACCGAACGGGTGGCCGAGATGATCGGCGGCACCGCCAATTGGCCCGGCGGTATTCCCTTTGTTATCGAACGGGACGGGCAACGTATGGCGCTGAGCGTCGAGCCCGACACCCAGTGCGCCTATCCGGTCAACTTGACGCGGCAAGATATGGTCAATGCGTTTGCCGACGGCAAGCAAGTGATCATTACCCAGGGGCTGCTCCGCTTTACCGCCAACGATGACGAGCTGGCCTTGGTCTTGGCGCACGAATATGCCCACAATCTGCTCCGCCATGGCGAGGCACAGCGGCAGAATGCCACCACCGGCGCCCTGGTCGGGCTGGTGTTCGACGTGCTCGCCGCCGCCGGGGTCAATACCCAGGGCGGATTCTCCGATATCGGTGCCTCGGCGGGCGCCGGGGCCTATTCGCAAGATTTCGAATCCGAGGCCGATTACATGGGCCTCTATATTTTCGCCCGCGCCGGATTCGATCTCTCCCGGGGGCCCAATTTCTTCCGCCGCCTGGGCGCCGCCAATCCCAATTCCATCGCCTACGCGACATCGCATCCGACCACGGTGCATCGCGTACTCGCGCTTGAACAGGTGGCGCGAGAGATCGAGGCCAAGCGGGTCGCCGGTCTGCCCCTGCTGCCCGATGCCGGGGACGATCCGAGCGCGGTCATCGTGGCGGTCGCCAATCAGCCGACGCCGTCGCCGAGGCCGGCGCGCCGGGATCGAGCCCACCGAGACGGTGTTGGCGCTAGCGCCGTCCGCACGGGCGCCCGCGCCACCCGCATTGCGCGTCGCGTCGCCGGGCAGCGAGATTTGGCGCAGCGGGGTCGCCGACGATGCGTGCGGTAAATCGTGGTCGATGTCCCTGACCCGCGACGGCGATCGCGTGGTTGGCCAAATCCGGCGCGATGGCGTGCTCTACGACCTCAAGGGGGCGATCGATCCGGACAGCGGGGCGGTTCGCGAGGCCCGCGCCGGCAAGGCGCTCGAGTCATCGGCGCGCCCCGGTCCCCGTACCCTCGGCCTGGAAGCCGATTTCGACGCAACGCCGAGCGGTCGGCTGTGGGTGGTGAGTGGCGGTCAGCGGTCGTGCGAGACGTATTTCACCTTGTCGGCAAATAGTTAGATCGCGAGCACCGACGCGACCGCCGGCATCCCGGAACCGAGTTCGGTCCAATCGCCGTCGTTGCCGACCCGCCAGACTTCGCCGGTATCGGTGCCGATGACCACGCCGCCGGGGATTTCGGGATCGGGCGCCAGGCCATGGAAATTCGCCGGCGACGGGGTGTGCGCGTCATCGCACAGCGAGCGCCAGGTCTCGCCTTCGTCTTCCGAGCGAAACAGCATCGCCTGGGCGCCGCCGTCGTCCTTGCAACTGGAAAACGCCGACGGCGCGCTAGCGACGGTAAGCGCGTGCGGCGTCCGCGGATCGATACACATCGGCCGCGAATACCGCGGCGTGATGCCGGCCCAGACATAGGCCCAAGTCGCGCCGCCGTCGGCGGAGCGAAATACCCCGGCGTTGCCCTCGATTCGCTCAGCCTCGCCGTCCAGGCGGCCATAGCCGGTCGAGGCAAAGAGCACGTCGGGCCGCGCCGGATGCGCGAACATCATGTGCAGGTCGGGATTGCCTCCCGGCAGATCGAGGCGCCACGATTTGCCGCTGTCGGCGGTGCGCATGATGCCGCCGACCTCGACCCCAACCCAGAGTCGTCGCGGATCATCGGCATCGATCACCAACGCCCGCGCCCGCGCCGCGGTCGGTGGTACGACGGGCAGGCACCATTCGCCGGCTTCCGGCACCGCGAGGAGCGATTCGATTTCGACCCAACTGGCACCTGCGTCGTCACTGCGAAATAGCCCCGCCGGTTGGGTGCTGGCGTAGAGGACGCCGTCTCCGGCGCCGCGGATCTGCCAAACCTGGCGTTCCTCCAGGCCGGCGGGCGACCACGTCTCGGCGCCGTCGTCGGAGACGAACGCGCCGGCATCGGTTCCCGCGAACAGGCGATCACCCGAAAGAACCAGGTCGCGAACGCAGCGACTCTCCAACACCCGTCGCGCCGCGCCGCCATCGACCGAATAAATCCCATCGGTTGTCCCCGCCAAAACCCTCATCGCATCCTCCACACTGGTGTCCGGCCAGACTGTAGCGCGAAGTCGCCCAAGGGGAAATCAGACTTAGCCGATGTGGGATGAGTGCCCGAAGATTCTCGGCGGAAAGGGTCCTAGCTGTCCCGTCGCTCGCGCAAAATCTTGTCGCGTTTCTCGGCGAACCGCGCGTTTTCTTCGTCGATTTTCTCTTCGAACTTGGCATAGGCTTTATCGACTTTTTCTTCGAGCTTGGCGCGCTTTTCCACGATCTTCTCGGTTTTGTCCTCCTTTGCCGCCTCGCGCTCGAATTCGCTCTCGGCCTTTCCGAGTTTGTGATCTAGCTCCGCTTCCAGCTTGGCGATCTTACGATCGTGCTCCGCGTAGAGTTGGTCCAACTCGCGCCTGGTTTCCGCCGAGGCGTCGGCGGGCACGGGTTGGTAGGCGTCGGCGGGGTCCGCCGGATCGACCCAGGTGTTGCGCCGAACCTCCTCGCGCGCGGCATCCAGCGTGCGATCGATCACGTCTCGTAAGATACCGTTCAAGAGGTCTTCCGAAGCCAATCCAGCGTCTTCGATCGAGGCGATACTGGGCGTGGCAAGTCCGCCGGTGACGAAGAGGGCGATGGCCAGAAAATGTGGCATGAGCGATCGAGACATAATTAGAGTTTCCATTCGTTCGGTGATTGGCGGACCCGTTGGTGACGGACCCGAATGCTATCAAAATAGCGCACCGATTCTGAATTTCAGCTGAACGACGAGTGCGAACCAGGAGAATAGCGCGCGCGAACTCTGCCAATCAGACCTCGCTGCTAAGCCGATTGCCACGGCGGCGCCGGGGCGCCACACTCGGCGGCACTGGCGACGAGGAGACAAAAGCACAATGACGGAGACGGTGCGCATCGGCTGCGGCGCGGGCTATGCCGGCGATCGCTGGGAGCCGGCGCTCGAGCTCGCGGAGCAAGGGGATATCGATTTTCTCGCCTTCGAATGTCTTGCCGAGCGCACCATCGCATTGGCGTCGCTGGCCATGCATCATGATGCGAACGCCGGTTTCAATCCGCGCCTGGCCGAACGGATGACGGCGGTCCTGCCGGCTTGTGTGACGCGCGGTATCACCATCGTCAGCAATATGGGCGCGGCGAATCCGCGTGGTGCCGCGCACCGGGTCTGCGAGATCGCGCGCCAATCCGGCCTTGATGATCTCCGCTGTGCCGCGTTGCTCGGCGACGATGTCGCCGAAATCGTGCGCGCGCTGCCCGCGCTTCGCTTGCTCGAGACCGACGCGCCGCTCGAATCGATCCTGCCGCGCATGGCCGCCGCCAACGCCTATCTCGGCGCCGACGCGGTATGCCTGGCGCTCGACACCGGCGCCGAAGTGGTGATGACCGGCCGGGTCGCCGACCCGTCGCTGTTCGTCGCGCCGATGATGCATCGCCTGGGGTGGTCATACGACGACTACGACCGCCTCGCGCAGGCCACCGTCGCCGGTCACTTGCTCGAATGCGCCGGCCAGGTGACCGGCGGCTATTTCGCCGATCCGGGGGCCAAGGATGTCGCGGGATTGGCGCGGCTCGGCTTTCCCTTCGCCGATGTGAGTGCCGACGGCGCGGTCACCATCGGCAAGGTCGACGGCTCGGGCGGGCGCGTCGATCGGATGACGTGTACCGAGCAACTGCTCTACGAAATGCATGACCCGACCGCCTATATCACCCCCGACTGCGTGCTCGACGTGACCGGCCTCGCCCTAACCGAGACCGCGCGCGACCGGGTCGCGGTGCGGGGCGCGAAAGCGCGGCCGCGTACCGATACCTACAAGGTGAGCATCGGCTATTTCGACGGCTTCATGGGCGAGGCGGAGATCTCCTATGGCGGCCCCAACGCGGTGGCGCGCGCGCGCCTCGCCGGCCAAGTGGTCGAGGAGCGGCTCAAGCTGCGTGGCTTCGCCTACGACGAGCTGCGCGCCGAACTGATCGGCGTCGAAAGCCTGCATGGCGCGGCGCTCCAGGACGCGCGGCCCGAACCCTACGAGGTCCGCCTACGCGTCGCCGGGCGCGCCGCGTCCCGCGAAGCCGCCGAAGAGATCGGCTGGGAGGTCGAGACCCTGCTCACCAACGGGCCGCAGGGCGGTGCCGGTGCGTCGGCCCGAGTCAAGGAAATCCTCGCCGTGCAATCGGTCCTGTTGCCGCGCGAACTGGTCACCCCGCACGTCGAAGTGCTGAGCGCCGCATGACTGAAGTGACTGTCACGGTGCGCGACCTCGCGCACACCCGCGCCGGCGACAAGGGGCACGCGGTCAACGTCTCGGTGATCGCCTATGACCAGGCCGGCTATCGGCGACTCGAGCGCGACCTCACCGAGGCCCGGGTGATGCGGGCCTTCGCCCAAGTCGCCGACGGCCCGGTGCGGCGCTACCAATTGCCGGGATTGGCGGCGCTCAATTTCGTCATCGACAATATTCGCGGCGGCGGCGTCACCGCGACCCTCAATCAGGACCTGCACGGCAAGAGCCTGAGCAGCCTGATGCTGACCATAGCGCTGCCGGGCAACCAGCCGTCCGATGAGACCACAGACGGAGACCTAGGGTCATAACTCATTAACCATATTGAGATTCAATGGCTTGAACCTTGGTTTTGGAGGATTCGAGCGATGATCGGGAATTTCTGGCTGTCAGACCAACAGTTTGCGTTGATTCAACCGCATTTGCCGTATCGAGCGGCCGGCCGGCGACGGGCGGATGACCGGCGTATCATCAGCGGCATCCTTCACGTGCTGCAGTCCGGGTGTCGTTGGCAGGATTGCCCCGATGTGTATGGTCCGCACACCACCGTCTACAATCGCTTTAACCGG
>JAKZSU010000208.1:0-14227 GCA_047517485.1 Alphaproteobacteria bacterium | reverse complement strand
CGGTCAGGCCGAGAACATCGTCCAGCTCGCGGTAGGCCAGTAGGCCAGCGTCCGAGGTGATCTTGCTGCCGGGGAATTCCAGCTTCAGGCGACAGTCGAAATCGACCCGAAGAGGCTCCGGTTTCGCTTCACCCATCGGGTACGCCATTACCGAGCCCCCGTATCGCCTCAATGTATTGATTTTTATATCAGAATCGGCGTCCAAAGTATGTGAAATTGTTATCTATCTGGGAAATCCGGGTTAATGTTTGCCGCGACGTCTTTCGCCAGCACATCTCAGATCATAAAGGCCGTGTGGTCGATACCGCCGGCGACAGTGTATTGGCGACCTTCCCGAGCGTTGTAGAGGCGGTGGGCTGCGCGGTGGACGTACAGGGCGAAATTGTAGAGCGCAACGCCGACCTGCCGGAAAGTCGCCAGACGCTGTTCCGCATCGGCGTGAACATTGGAGATGTGTTCGAACAGGACGACGGCATCTCCGCCGTGGTAAGCGGTCTATTGTCGTTACCGTGTCAGCTCACAGGGGGCAGCTCTTAGCGGGTTGCGGCGTGTGTCGTGCGCAGCGACATTACCGGCATGGCATAGGCTCTCGTGGTCACTTTATGGTCACTCGAAACCAAAACGAGTCAGGCCAATTCGACCTAATTCCTTGAAAATAATGGTGGAGCCAGGCGGAATCGAACCGCCGACCTCTTGAATGCCATTCAAGCGCTCTCCCAACTGAGCTATGGCCCCACGCGTCGACGGACAGCGTCCGCGACGGCGCTAGAAACTAAATCGTTTTTCGTTCGATTCAAGCCTGAATGCGATCGACTTCAATCGTCCTTATCACCCTTGGTCACGACGCTCGCGACGTCTTCATCGTCTTCGCCGAGCTCGGAGGTATCCTCGATCACGTCATCACCGGCATCATCGGCATCATCGGAATCATTGGCATCATTGGCATCATCGTCGGTGGCGGCTTCGCCCTTGAGGGGTTTGTCTCCTTCTGAGGCCTTCTCATGTTCGTCGGGCTTCGGCGCCGCGGCCGGCGCCGGTGGCGGCGGTTTTCTGGCGGCGGCGCTTACTCGCCCCGGTTTTGGCGGCTCCACCGGCACATGCACCGTCTCGCAGGCCGGACATGTCGGCGGCTTCTTGCCGAGATCGTAGAATTTGGCGCCACATTCGGCGCACAGGAATTTCTGGCCGAGGTCCGGATTAGCCACGTTCGCGTCTCCATTGTGGAACGACAGAATTATCGGTCGCCTTTGCCATGTCCGCCCCCCGCGTGTCAAAACATATTGTGCATTTTCGTGCATCGCGGGCAGCGCTCGGTCAATCGTCTCGCCCCAAGACACCAAGCATGCTAGGGGATGACGTCGATTCCATGTCTCTCAATCAAAGCCGCCCATGACCACGACGTTTCGCTCCTTGCCCTGCCGCCAAGCGCCACCGGGCGCGCTCAAGGGCGAAATCCGTGTCCCCGGCGACAAGTCGATATCGCATCGCGCGCTGATGCTGTCGACCCTGGCCGCCGGTGCCAGCACCGCCACCGGATTGCTCGAGGCGGCCGATACGTTGGCCACGGCGGACGCGATGCGCCGGCTCGGCGCGACGGTCGAGCGCACCGGGCCCGGTGCCTGGCGGATCAATGGACCCGGTATCGGCGGACTGTCAACACCCGGCGATGTTCTCGATCTCGGCAACAGCGGTACCGGCGCGCGGCTGCTGCTCGGCATGCTGGCCGGTCATCCGATCCGCGCGGTGGTCAGCGGCGACGCGTCCCTGCGGCAACGGCCGATGGCGCGGATCACCGCGCCGCTGACGGCGGTGGGCGCATCGTTTCAAGCCGCGCCCGGCAGACGCCTACCGATCACCGTGACCGGCGCGCGCCACGCGATGCCGACCGAGTCGCGCCTTTGCGTTCCCTCGGCGCAAGTCAAATCGGCGCTGCTGCTCGCCGGGCTCAATGCGCCCGGGCGCACTATCGTGATCGAACCCCAACCGACGCGGGATCATACCGAGCGCTTGCTGCGCTTGTTCGGCGCCACGGTGACGGTCGAGGATACGCCGGACGGCCGGCGCATCGCACTTGAGGGACAGCCCGAACTGAACCCGTGTGCGCTCGACATTCCCGGCGATCCGTCTTCGGCGGCGTTTCCCCTCGTCGCCGCGCTGATCGTGCCCGGATCCGAGATCGTGATACGCAATGTCGGGATCAATCCGTTGCGCGTCGGCCTGTTCGAGACCTTGCGCGAGATGGGCGCCGATCTAACCATCGAGGAAGTCGGCGAAAAGTGTGGCGAACCCGTCGCCACCATCACCGCGCGGGCATCTCGGTTGCGCGGGGTCACGGTTCCCGCCGCGCGCGCGCCGAGCATGATCGACGAGTATCCGATCCTCGTCGCCGCCGCCGCGTGCGCCGACGGCGCGACGACCTTGCTCGGGCTCCGCGAACTCAAGGTCAAGGAAAGCGATCGGCTGGCGGCGATCGAAAATGGCTTGATCGCCAACGGCGTCATCGTCGAGTCGGGCCGCGACAGCCTGACCATCACCGGCGGCGGCGCGGCGCCCGCCGGCGGCGGTACGGTCGCCACTCACCTGGACCACCGCATCGCGATGGCGTTCCTGGTGCTCGGTTTGGCGGCGGAGGCGTCGATCGCGATCGACGATGGCGACATGATCGCCACCAGCTTTCCCGGTTTCGTTGCGCTGATGCGCTCGCTCGGCGCGGTGATCGAGGTCGCCGGCGAAGCGTCATGATCATCGCCATCGACGGACCCGCCGCCGCCGGTAAGGGCACATTGGCGCGGCGGTTGGCGCAACGATTTAGCCTCGCCTATCTCGATACCGGCGCGCTCTATCGGGCGATCGCGGCGAAAATGTTGCGCGCCGGCGGCGACCCGGGGGACGAGGGCGAAGCCCGCCAAGCGGCGGAATCCCTGGCACCAGCTGATCTGGACACGCCCGAGCTGCGCGAGGAAGCGGTCGGGCGGGCGGCCTCGACGGTCGCCGCCCATCCCAGCGTTCGGCAAACCTTGATCGCCTACCAACGCCGGTTCGCGGAATCGCCGCCGCCGGGCAAGAGCGGCGCGGTGCTCGACGGGCGTGACATCGGCACGGTGATCCTGCCCGACGCCCGGGTCAAAATATTTGTCACCGCGAGCCCGGAAGCGCGGGCCGACCGACGCCATAAGGAGTTGCGGGAGCGGGGTGTCGAGAGTATAAGAGCCGCCGTCCAGCGGGAAATGGCGGAAAGAGACGCACGAGACCGCGCCCGGGCTATCGCACCGTTGGTGGCGGCGCCGGATGCGTACCTGCTGGATACGACGAATATGGACGCCGACGCCGCTTTCGCGGCAGCGGTCGATTATGTATTGGCGCGCCAAGACTAGGTCATTCTGGATGCGGCGCGCCGGTTGGAACTGAAACACTTTAGGACCTCGCGCTGAGGATCGACAACGATACCGGCGGGCCACGGAGCCGCACCACGGCGCAAGGCGAGGAGTTGAGTTAAGGTATGAGTGATATCACCGCCGCCGAGAGCGGACACGACACCGGCGAGAGCTTCGAGGCTTTATTCCAGGAGTCGATCGACAAAGCCGAGAAGAACGAAGGATCGGTGGTCGAAGGAATCGTTATCGCGATCGATAACGACATGGCGGTGATAGATGTCGGGCTGAAATCGGAAGGCCGCGTTCCGCTCAAGGAATTCTCCACCCCGGGCGACGAACAGATTCTGTCGGTCGGCGACAAAGTCGAGGTATTCCTCGACCGGATCGAAAATCGGCGCGGCGAAGCGGTGCTCAGCCGGGAACGCGCGCGCCGTGAGGAAGCCTGGGTCGTACTCGAAAAAGGGTTCGAAAACGGCGAGCGCGTCGAAGGGGTTATATTTGGTCGCGTCAAGGGCGGCTTTACCGTCGATCTCGACGGCGCGGTGGCGTTCTTGCCGGGCAGCCAGGTCGATGTCCGCCCGGTTCGCGACATCACCCCCTTGCTGAACACCAAACAGCCGTTCCAGATTCTCAAAATGGATCGCCGCCGCGGCAATATCGTGGTCTCGCGCCGCGCGGTCATGGAAGAGACTCGCGCCGAGGCCCGCGCCGAATTGGTCGCCAGCCTGAAAGAGGGGCAAATTCTCGAGGGCGTGGTCAAGAACATCACCGACTACGGCGCGTTCGTCGATCTCGGCGAAGTCGACGGCCTGCTGCATGTCACCGATATCGCCTGGCGGCGGGTCGGCCATCCGACCGAAATTCTGAGTATCGGCCAGACCGTCAAGGTCCAGGTCATCCGCTTCAACGTCGAGACCCAGCGCATCAGCCTCGGCATGAAGCAGCTCGAAGCCGATCCGTGGGACGGTGTCGATCTGAAGTACCCGGTCAAGACCAAATACAAGGGCCGGGTCACCAACATCACTGATTATGGCGCGTTCGTCGAACTCGAACCGGGTGTCGAGGGCTTGGTCCACGTTTCCGAGATGAGTTGGACCAAGAAGAACGTCCACCCGGGCAAGATCGTTTCGACCAGCCAGGAAGTCGAGGTCATGGTCCTCGACGTCGATCCGCAGAAGCGTCGAATCAGCCTCGGCCTGAAACAATGCGTCGGCAATCCGTGGGATACGTTCGCCGAAAGCCATACGGTGGGCACCGAGATCGAGGGCGAAATCAAGAACATCACCGAGTTTGGCATTTTCGTCGGCCTGAGCGGCGATATCGACGGCCTGGTGCATCTGTCGGATCTCGATTGGGCGCGCTCGGGCGAGGAAGCGATCAAGGACTTCCGCAAGGGCGAAATGGTCAAAGCCAGGGTGCTCGACGTCGATGTCTCGAAGGAGCGCATCAGCTTGGGCATAAAGCAATTGTCGGGCGATCCGTTCGCCTCGGCGATGGAGGGCATCAAGAAAGGCGCGATCGTCACCGGCATCGTCTCGGCGATCAACGACTCCGGGGTCGAATTGACCGTGAACGAGGGCGCCATCGGCTTCGTTCGCAAAGCGGAATTGGCGCGCGACCGAGGCGATCAGCG
The DNA here is from genome assembly GCA_047517485.1 of Alphaproteobacteria bacterium. Classification (GTDB taxonomy): domain Bacteria; phylum Pseudomonadota; class Alphaproteobacteria; order UBA7887; family UBA7887; genus JAKZSU01. Next base: position 9,220 of record JAKZSU010000208.1, on the reverse strand, counting down.
GCCGGACCGCTTCGCGATCGGCGACAAGGTCGGTGCCAAGGTGACCCAGCTCGACAGCGGCTCACGGCGTTTGACGCTCTCGATCAAGGCGCTCGAGATCGCCGACGAGAAACAGGCGATGGCCGAATACGGCTCGTCCGATAGCGGCGCCAGCCTCGGCGATATTCTCGGCGCGGCGATGAAGGCAAAAGCCGAGGGTGCGCCGGAAGACGACGCGGAAGCGGAAGCGCAAGCGCCGGCTGAGGAGGTAGCGACGGCCGAGGAGGAAGCGCTCGCGAATGCGGAAGCCGAAGCAGAAGCGCCCGCGGATGCGGAAGCCGAGGCAGAAGCGCCCGCGGATGCGGAAGCCGAGGCGCCGGCCGAGCCCGAGGCAGCCGAAGCTGAGACGGAGACCGACGGCGGCGGCGAAGAGGCCGCGGACGACGACGCCGACAAGAAGGACGACGCGAAAGACGCGTAAACCCGGTCGCGGCAGCGGATTAGGAACGCCATGGCGCTCGACACCGACAGCATGATTGATCGGCGCCGTCTCAAGAGACGGCTGGCGCTGTGGCGCATCGTCGCGCTCGGTGCGGTGCTCGGTCTTATCGCCGTGGCCATCGGCCGCGCCCCGCGGCTCACCGCCGAGGACCATGTGGCGGTGCTGTGGATCGAGGGAATGATCCTCACCGACCCGTATCGCGAAGAGGCGATAAGAGCCCTGACGGTTGATGACTCGGTGTCCGCGCTGATCGTCCATATCGACAGTCCCGGCGGCACGACATTCGGCAGCGAGGCTCTGTATCTCGCGGTCGCCGAGGTCAGCGAGGTGATGCCGGTGGTCGCGGTGATGAATGGCGTCGCGGCGTCGGGCGGCTATATGACGGCGCTCGCCGCCGACCATATCCTTGCTCGTGAAAGCACGATTACCGGCTCGATCGGCGTCATCATGCAAGCCACCAATTTCGTTGGTCTGATGGAAAAGCTTGGCATCGAGAACGATTCGATCAAAAGCGGACCGCTCAAAGCCGAGCCGAACCCGATTTCGCGAATGACATCAGAAGGGCGTGAGGCGGCGCGTACGGTGGTGAAAGGCGTGCACGAAATGTTCGTCGACATGGTGGTGGAAGGCCGGAACATGCCGCGCGAGGACGCGGCGCGGCGCGCGGACGGGCGGATTTATACCGGCACAAAAGCTCGCGAAGTCGGTTTGATCGACGCGATCGGCGGCGAAGAAGACGCGATCGCCTGGCTCGAAAGTGAGCACGGGATCGACCCGGATCTGCCCTTGATCGAGGTTGAGATTGATTACCCAGAGCGCCTGATCGATCAATTGGCGTCGGTGGTTATTGGAAAACCCTATTTAACAGAACGACTTAGACTTGACGGTTTGATGTCGCTTTGGCACCCTTTGAGTGCCGAATGAGTGGCACGCGCCAATAGAGCCGGTGGCGACGTTGCATACGGCGGGCGGCCCAGGAGCGGGACCGTCAAGGGGCACGGCGATACGGGATCGTTGAAACATGACAAAATCAGAGCTTATTCAGGCGTTAGCACAGGAGAATCCGCACCTTTACCATCGCGATGTCGAGCGTATCGTGTCCACGGTGTTCGAAGAAATCACCGATGCGCTCACCCGCGGCGATAGGGTGGAATTGCGCGGATTTGGCGCGTTCTCGGTGAAGGACCGTTCGGCCCGGATGGGTCGAAATCCACGAACCGGGGAAGCTGTCCAAGTGACACGCAAAAATGTGCCGTTCTTCAAGTCGGGCAAAGAACTACGCGAGCGGGTTAACCAGGGTTAGAGCACGTCTTGCCTTGATGGAAACGGTTTGATGGGAAAGATTGGCTTTTCGAGTAGGCGCGGCTCGACGGGCAATGCGGCGCATCGGCCGAGGGTCGCAACGCACACGAAAAGCCAATATGCCCCACCGAAGGCCGCGTTCCCGCATCGCGTGGCGCCTGCCCGCGCGAAGCCGGAGCTTCGCTTCGGCGAAGGCAGGTCGTTGCGCGGCTTAGCGTGCGCACCCACATCGCGTGGCGCCGCGCGCCTAGCCGCGGGATGCGGGAACGCGGTCAAACCAATTCCATCAAGGCAAGACGTGCTCTCAATGGGACGACGCCACTCGGTGACGGCGTGAAGATCGCGCTCAGGATCCTTTCTTTCGTGATCGCCGTTGCGGTGGTGGTGTTTGCGCTCGCCAACCGCGCGCCGATGACTTTGTCCTTGTCGCCGCTGCCGGTGGAACAAACGCTGCCGACGTATCTGGTCCTTTTGGTGACCTTCGCGGCCGGCGTGGCGGTCGGCGGACTGAGTCATTGGGTCGCCGCCGGCGGCCGGCGGCGCGCCGCCAGGAAGGAACACCGCCAACTGGTTCGCGTCGAACGTGAGCTGACCGAAATTCGCCAACACAGCCCCTCCTCAACGCCAACGGAAGCGGATTCGAAAGCATTAGAGACGGTCTGAGCCGGGGCCCCGCCAAATGGGTGAAGTTCGCTCGACCTTGGTATAGACTGCGCAGCGCCAGTATCCGGAGGAATTAATGACAGCTGACGAGCCCGCCCAGCGTATAATTTGCGCTCTCGACACCGACGATCTTGACGAAGCCGTGGGCCTGGCGGGCCGGTTGAAAGGGCGGATCGGGTCGGTCAAGCTGGGACTGGAATTCTTTACCGCGCACGGGCCGACAGGATTGGCGCGGGTCGCGGACTCCGGAATGCCGATATTTCTCGATCTCAAGTTTAGTGACATTCCCAATACCGTTGCCGGCGCGATTCGCGCCTCGGCCGCCTGCGCGCCGGCGATGCTGACGATCCACGTCACCGGGGGGCCGACGATGATGCGAGCGGCGGCGGCGGCGGGTCTTCGCATCGCCGACTCGACCGGCGGCATGCGGCCGAAATTGCTCGGCGTCACCGTTCTCACCAGCTTCGACGAAGACGATGTCGCCGCGGTCGGCATGCAGGGCCCGCTCCACGACCAGGTTTCGCGGCTTGCCACGTTGGCGCAGAGTTGCGGCCTTGACGGGGTGGTGGCGTCGGCGCACGAGATCAGCGCGTTGCGCGCCCTATGCGGCCCGGATTTCGTCCTTGTCGTCCCCGGTATCAGACCCGGTTGGGCTTCGGCGGACGACCAAAAGCGCATTGTCACGCCCGCCGACGCGGTACGACAGGGGGCCGATTATCTGGTGATCGGGCGGCCGATTACCCGTTCGGACGATCCCGCCGGCGCCGCCGCCCGAATCGCCGAGGAAATGGCCGAAGTGCTGGTCTAATACGATGGCAGTGCAAACCAAGATTTGTGGCCTGACCGATGCCGATGCGGTAATCGCCGCCGCGGGTGCCGGCGCGTGGCGCATGGGGTTGGTGTTTTTCCCCTCGTCACCGCGCAATATCGCGCCGGCGGACGCCCTCGCCCTGGCCAGCGTTGCACCGATCAAAATGGAAAGAGTGGCGGTCTTCGTCGATCCAAACGACGATTTGCTCGACGCGATCATGGACCGCATTCCGATCAACGCGGTGCAGCTCCATGGCAACGAGACGCCGGAACGGACGGCCGAAATTAGTCGCCGAGTGGGGGTGCAGGTGATCAAGGCAATCGGTGTCGCGCGAGAAGAGGATTTGGCCCAGGCGGCGGCGTACGTGCCGGTGTGCAACTGGTTGATGTTCGATGCCAAGACGCCGGACGATGCGTTGCGCCCCGGTGGCATGGGCGAGGCCTTTGATTGGCAAATATTGGCGGGCAGAACTTGGAAGCGGCCATGGATTCTGTCCGGCGGCCTGACACCGGACAATGTTCAGCGCGCGATTCGAATTTCCGGTGCGAAATATGTCGATGTCTCGTCAGGCGTCGAGTCGGCGCCCGGAGTCAAGGATCCACGGTTGATCAGAAGCTTCCTCGAAGCGGTCGCGGCCGTCGATGCGACGTCTTAGCGCCGCGCGGTCTGGACTCCGTCGATGAGCGAAATCAACAGCTATCGCGAAGGCCCCGACGAGCAAGGGCGTTTCGGCACATTTGGCGGACGTTTTGTCTCCGAAACCTTGATGCCGCTGATCCTCGAGCTCGAAGCGGCCTACAACGCGGCGAAAACGGATCCGGCGTTCGACGCCGAGCTGCAAGGTCTGCTCAAGCACTATGTCGGCCGGCCCAGCCCGCTCTATCTCGCGACCCGGCTGACCGCGCATCTCGGCGGCGCCAAGATCTATTTCAAGCGCGACGAGCTCAACCATACCGGCGCGCACAAGATCAACAATTGCATCGGCCAGATTCTGCTCGCCCGGCGGATGGGCAAGACGCGGATCATCGCCGAGACCGGGGCCGGCCAGCACGGCGTGGCGACGGCGACCGTGTGCGCGCTGTTCGGTCTGCCGTGCACCGTCTATATGGGCGCGGTCGACATCGAACGGCAGCAGCCCAACCTGTTCCGCATGAAACTGCTCGGCGCCGAGGTGGTCTCGGTCACCTCGGGCTCGTCGACCTTGAAGGACGCGATGAACGAGGCGTTGCGCGATTGGGTCACCAATGTTGAGGATACCTACTACATCATCGGCACCGCGGCCGGCCCGCACCCGTACCCTGAGCTGGTACGCGACTTTCAGTCGGTGATCGGGCGCGAGGCGCGGGAGCAGATTCTCGAGGCCGAGGGCCGGCTGCCCGATTCGCTGGTCGCCTGTATCGGCGGCGGTTCCAACGCGATCGGCCTGTTCCATCCTTTTCTCGACGATCGCGAAATTCGCCTTATCGGGGTCGAGGCCGGCGGCGAAGGTGTGGAGACCGGGCGTCACGCAGCCTCGCTGAGCGCCGGCACGCCGGGGGTTTTGCACGGCAACCGAACCTACTTGCTGCAAGACGACGACGGCCAGATCACCGAAGCCCATTCGATTTCGGCGGGTCTCGATTATCCCGGCATCGGTCCCGAACATTCGTGGCTGCACGACGTGGGACGGGTGGAATATCAAGCGGTTACCGATCAAGAAGCGCTCGAGGCTTTTCAGCTTTGCGCGCGCCTCGAAGGGATCATTCCGGCGCTCGAGCCGGCCCATGCGCTGGCCCATGTGATGAAGATCGCCGACGACTTGGGCCCCGATCATCTGCTGGTGATGAATATGTGCGGCCGCGGCGATAAGGATATATTCGCCGTCGCCGAGCATCTCGGGGTCGAGCTTTGAGCGCGCGGCGGATCGAGGCCCGCTTCAAAGCGCTGCGGGCGGAGGGCCGCGCCGGTTTGATCGCCTTCGTGACCGCCGGCGACCCGGATTTCGAGGCCAGCCTGGCGATCCTCAACGGCCTGCCCGGCGCCGGTGCCGACGTTATCGAACTCGGCATGCCGTTCACCGATCCGATGGCCGACGGCCCGGCGATCCAAGCCGCCGGATTGCGCGCGCTCAAGTCGGGCCAGACGATGGTCCGTACCCTCGAGCTGGTGCGCCGCTTTCGCGAAACCGAGCCCGACACGCCGATCGTCCTGATGGGCTATTACAATCCAATTTTCATCTACGGCGTCGACCGGTTTCTCGCCGACGCCATCGCCGCCGGCGTCGATGGGCTGATCATTGTCGATCTGCCGCCCGAAGAAGACGCGGAATTGTGCCTGCCGGCGCTCCAAGCGGGGGTCAATTTCATCCGTCTGGCGACGCCGACGACCGACGACGCGCGGCTACCGGCGGTGCTGCAAAACACCTCGGGATTCCTGTATTATGTCTCGATTACCGGCATCACCGGAGCCGGATCGGCGGACGATACCGCGGTCGGCCAAGCGGTTGCGCGGCTCAAGCGGCATACCGATTTGCCGGTTGCCGTTGGTTTCGGAATCAAAACGCCGGAACAGGCGGCGGCGGTCGCGCGCCATGCCGACGCGGCGGTGGTCGGCTCGGCCATCGTCGAGCAGGTTCGCCAAGCCGGCGAGGCGGGCGCGGATCCGGTCGCCGCGGTACTGGACCTGGTAGGTGCGCTTTCGACCGGCGTTCGTAACGCTCGAGTCTGACGGGAGAGATACTCATGAGCTGGCTCAAGAATATCGTTCGCCCCAAGATCCACGCCTTCGTGAATCGACGCAATGTGCCGGAGAACTTGTGGGACAAGTGTCCGTCTTGCGAACAGATGATTTTCCATCGTGACTTGGAAATCCAACTGTTTGTGTGTCCCCATTGCGAACACCACATGGGATTTACCCCTGAGGGGCGTTTCGCCGACCTGTTCGACGACGGCATTTTCGCCACCATCGATTTGCCGGACGTGCCCACGGATCCGCTGAAGTTCCGCGACAGCAAACGCTACACCGAGCGGCTGAAGGACGCCCAAAGCAAGACCGGGCGAAGCGACGTTTCGGTGGTGGCGCATGGCAAGATGGCGCACCGCCAAGTGGTGATGTGCGCCTTCGATTTTCGTTTCATGGGCGGATCGATGGGGCTCGCGGTGGGCGAGGCGATCGCCGCGGCGGCACGGCTCGCGGTCCTCCAACGCGCCCCCCTGGTGATGTTCCCGGCCTCGGGCGGCGCGCGTATGCAGGAAGGTATTCTGTCGCTGATGCAATTGCCGCGAACCACCATCGCGATCGACACCGTCCGCGAAGCCGGTTTGCCCTATGTTGTCGTGCTCACCAATCCGACCACCGGCGGGGTCACCGCGTCGTTCGCGATGCTCGGCGACATCACCTTGGCGGAGCCCGGCGCCCTGATCGGCTTCGCCGGGCCGCGGGTCATCGAGAGCACCTTGCGGCAAAGCCTGCCGGAGGGATTTCAGAAATCGGAGTATCTTCTCGAACACGGAATGATCGATGCCATCGTTCACCGCGGCGAGATGCGCGCGTCGTTGTCGCGCATTCTGAGCCTGTTGATGGACAGGCAACCGGAACCGGAAGTAGTTGATCTGGTTGAGAAAAGTGTCGAGATACCGGAAGCAGCCGGCGCCATCGCCGTGCTCGAGGACACGTCCATTGAAGACGCGGAGTCCGGTGAACGCGAGTAACGCGGCGCTTGATCGGCTAACCCGGCTCCACCCGAAACGCATCGATCTGTCGCTCGGGCGGATCGCCCGCCTGCTCGCCCGTCTCGGCAATCCGGAGCGCCGCCTGCCGCCGGTCGTTCACGTCGCCGGCACCAACGGCAAGGGCTCGGTCATCGCCTATTTGCGGGCGATGGTCGAAGCGTCCGGGCACAGCGCGCATGTCTATACCTCACCCCACCTGGTCCGCTTCAACGAGCGCATCGTGGTCGCCGGAACGGTCATCGACGACGCGGCCCTGAGCACGGTGATCGACGCCTGCGAGGCGGCCAACGACGAGGCGCCGATCACCTTCTTCGAGATCACCACCGCGGCGGCGATGCTCGCCTTCACCGAGACGCCGGCGGACATTCTGCTGTTGGAAACCGGGCTCGGTGGGCGCCTGGATGCGACCAACGTCATTGCGCGCCCACGGCTCTCGGTGATCACGCCGATCTCGCTCGATCATCAAAATTTTCTCGGCGAGTCGTTGGCCGAAATCGCGGCGGAAAAAGCCGCCATCGTCAAACCCGGCGTGACAGCGGTGATTGCCGCGCAACCGGCGGCGGCGATGCCGTGTATCGAGCACAGCGCCACCGCGGCCAACGCGCCGCTTTTGGTGCATGGCAAGGATTGGCATGTCGGCGCAAGCGCCGCGCAAATGACGGTGGAGGCCGCGGCATGGCGAATGAGTCTGCCGCTGCCGAACCTGGCCGGCGCGCATCAAGTGGAAAACGCGGCGCTTGCGGTGGTGTGCGCGGTGGAACTCGCCGAGTTCCGCTTGACCGAACAAGCCATCGCCGCGGGGCTGGTGACCGCGCGGTGGCCGGGGCGCCTGCAGCGATTGGATCCGCCACCGATCTCCGAGGATCTTCCCGCCGACTGCGAGGTCTGGATCGACGGTGGCCACAACCCCGCCGCCGGCCAGGCGCTCGCGGCGACGATCGCGATGTGGGGCGACCGGCCGCTGCATCTCGTCGTCGGAATGATGAACAACAAGGACGCGGCGGGGTACCTCGCGCCACTCGTGGCCCACGCGGACTCGGTGACGGGAATCGCGATTCCCGGTGAAGCCAACGCGCATGGCGCCGACGCGATCACCGCCGCCGCGCGGGACAGCGGCGCCCGCGCGGCGATGGCCAGCGCCAGCCTTGCCGACGCGCTCCGCGCCATCGGGACTCGCGGCGAGCGCGCGCCGCGCATTTTAATCTGCGGCTCGCTGCATCTCGCGGGCCATGTCTTGGCCCTGAGTGAAAGGACATCTTCATGACCGTTCAGGTCGAGCGCGACGGCGCGGTTACGACGATCATTCACCACCGGCCGGCGGCGCGAAACGCGATGGATCCGGACAGCGCCGACGCGCTTCACGATGCGTTTCTCGCCTTCGAAGCCGACGATGACGCCCATGTCGCGGTGCTTTGGGGCAAGGGCGGGGCGTTTTGCGCCGGTTGGGATCTTTCCTATGCGAACAGCTTGAAGGATCTCGACGATCCGGTCGGTGAACTGCGGTTTCCCGCCGACGGCGGCACGGCGCCACGCGGCCCGCTCGGTCCGACCCGGTTGGCGCTCGGCAAACCGACGATCGCCGCGGTGGCGGGACCGGCGGTCGCCGGCGGCATGGAGCTCGCGCTGTGGTGCGACATGCGGGTGATGGAGCGGGACGCCTATTTCGGCGTCTATTGCCGCCGTTGGGGCATCCCGTTGCTCGATGGCGGCACGGTGCGCCTGCCGCGTCTGGTCGGCCAGGGACGCGCGCTCGATATCATTCTCACTGGGCGCAAGGTGCCAGCGGAAGAATGCGCCGCGATCGGGCTCTGCGAGCTCCTCGTCGAGCCCGGCCGGGCCCGCGAGGAAGCCGAGGCGTTGGCACACGAAATCGCCCGCTTTCCGCAAGCCTGTGTGCGCGCCGATCGACGCTCGGCGATCGCGCAGACCGGCCTTCCGGTGCGCGCCGCGCTGGAACAGGAATTCGCCGGCGGCTTAGACGCGCTCAGCCTTGAAGGCCTCGGCGGCGCCGGCCGTTTCGTCGCCGGTGCCGGCCGGCACGGGGATTTTTCAGAGACCGATACCAAACCGCGATGAGTAAGACTCATCGCGGTTTGTCGTGCGTTCAGGCGCCGGCCAAGCTTGCCTCGCATAAGCTCGGGCGCGCGGTCGCGCTTGCCGACCAGCAATGAGTTTCACTTAGAGTCCGTCCGGAGACTTTATGTAGGATTACAGAGTTTTCGGAGCATGAGTCGAATGGACGCGAGCTTGATG
>JAKZSU010000207.1:0-33812 GCA_047517485.1 Alphaproteobacteria bacterium | reverse complement strand
CCACGGCGTTAGCCACCAGCACCTACAAGCCTACCTCAACGAGTTCACCTTCCGCTTCAACAGGCGGTTCTACCCGTTCAACGCCTTCCGCTCATTGCTCGGCATCGCGGGCGACACCTCTGCTCCAACCTATGCCGAACTTTACTCGGGAGAGTGGCGGCACCCTACATGTAGCGGTCATGGGCGTTAACCGGATAGGCAAGGTAATAATTATCGAGATATTGACGCATTTACTTCGAATTGACGGCAGGTACAATTATGAGAGCAATATCGATTATTGCAGCATTGGTTCTCATTTCTGGCGTTATTGGGCCGGGCGCGGCAAATCCGCCGGGCAAATGTGATCCATGGCCGCAATGTAAAGGCGGCGACAACGGATCGGGCGACGAGCCGGCGTTCTTCGACAATTGCGGGGACCTGTCGAAATGGATGGTCAGCGGCGCCTGGTCGGTGACCAAGGGCGAATGTTCGGCAAAAAATACCGATGTCGAACAGGACATGATCACCGCCGACGATATCGATCTGTCGGCGGCGCTCGAGGCCCATCTCAGCTACAAGTATCGCATCGACAATGCCGATTCCGGCGAATACATGCGCATCTCGGTGAGTTCGGACGGCGGCGCCTATTTTACCGATTTGAAAACATATATCGGCAGCGAATCCGGCACCGTCAGCTTGAGTCTCGCTGACTACGACGTCGACCTGACCAGCCAAATCAGGTTGCGCGCGAGCTGTCTGGTAAACGCCAGCAACGAAACGTGTCGGTGGGACAATATCAAGATCGAGACGGTAACCGATCCGCCGAGCGCTTTAACCGTGACGATCGCCTCGCCGCGGGCGCGAACCTACGGGTTTGGTGATTTCCCTCTTACTTACGAAGTCACCCTGAACACCATGGGAACCGTCCAATATTCGCTGAACGGCGGTGACCGGTTGGCGATGACCCCCGACGAGGGATCGTCCGGCACCGTGCATACCGCCGAGGAAATCTCGCTCGGCGACGACAGCTACATCTTCGAGGTTTTCGCCGCTGACGAGTTAGGCAACACCAACGACACGCAGAGCGTCATCTTCGATGTCGATACCGTGGCACCGGCCATCGCCTTCGTCGCCCCCACCCCGGCGAACGGCTCGAACCAAGCCAGTACCGATATTCCGGTCACCTTGTCGACGACCGCCGGGTCCGACCATTATGCTTTTGTCGATTTCGATCACGATCTCTTTCTCTGGCTGAGGATGGAGCAAGTCGTTGGCGACACCGTGATCGATTCGAGCATTTACCAGAACGACGGAGTCGCCGAAGGCGATGCGTTCCAGAATCCCTCCGGCAAATTCGGCGCCGCGTTCGAATTCGACGGCATCAATCACGGCACCGGCATCCCCACCGACCGCATCGTCATCCCGGGATTTCAGGACGCCTATCCGATTTTCGATGGCAACTTCACCGCGATGGCCTGGGCCAAACCCGACGTCAACGAAAAGATGGTCATCGTCGGCACCAAGAGCATCACCAATCTGCCGGGCTGGCATTTGCGTACCAGCGGCGGCAGTCATCGCCTGAGAATGGGCGTCAATACCGGCTACAGCAATGCGACGGCGGCCTACGCCGAGACCGGCGATCCGATGCAGGCCGGCGTTTGGGTGCATGTCACGGGAACCTATGACGCCACGGTCCCCAGCATCCAGCTCTACCTCGATGGCGAGCTGATCGACACCACGACCGCGGGTGTCTCGGTATTCGGCTATGGCAACGACTTGGAGCTCGCCGTCGCCGTGCCGGAAGATCCGCAAAAGGCCTGGGACGGTCTGGTCGACGAGGTGCTGATCTTCGACCGAGTCTTGGACGCCGGCGAAATCAGGGCGCTGTACGACGCGTCGGCCAATCAGTACCAAAACGATTATCAGGGGTTGGGCCCCGGGGTTCACGAGTTCGTCGGCTATTCGGTCAACGCGCCGGGACACCTGGAGCAAACCGAAATCCGCAGCGTAACCATCGAGTGAAATCGAAAAGTCAGGCGAGATCGAGCTTGACCGCGATCGCGGCGCTGGCGATCACCGCGATGTCGCCTACCGCTTCATCGACAACGTCCAACCCACCCTTAACCACGTCGACCGTGACCGTGCCGTGGGGCAGCGCCTGGCCGACCCGCGCCGCATCGACTTGATCGGGCTTTTGCACCCCGATCGTCACATTGACGTGCATCGATTTCGCCGCGACCGGCAACGTCCGGATCATCGTCAACGAGCTATGATGGATCGCGTCCTCGACCGCGCGGATCGCCGCCTTGGTATAGTCGCCGCCATGCAAATCATTGCCGGCACCGAGTTCGAGGATGACGCGCCTCAAAGCCATTATGGTGTCTCCGGCAGATCGAGATAAACCACCGCCGCCGCATGGGCGATCAGCGTCGAATCGTCTTTGTCTTCATGGGGAATTTCCAAGCCGCCGTCGACCACCGTCAGACTCCCGGTGCCGTGCGGTAATTGCGCGAGCACCGCGTCGTGATCGACGGTCTCGGGGCGCGGCACCCCCACCTTCACCTCGACCCGCATCGCCTCCGCCGGCATCCCCAGCGCGCCGGTTACGGTCAGCGCGTTGTGCCACAGCGCGTCGCGCAGCGCGCGGACCGCCGCCTTGGTCGAATCCGCGCCGCGAATATCGGTGCCCATGCCAATTTCCATGACCATTCTCTGCCAGCTCATGCCAAATCCCTTTTAGCGAAATTCTTGAAATCCCGCCTATGCGTCCAGCGTCTGTCTAATGCGCTGGACCAAATCGGCGATCCGGTAGGGTTTGCCCAAAAAGTTCATGTTCTCCGGGTATCGGCCTTGCCGGCGGAGCAAGTCGCGCGGATAGCCGGAACACAGAATGACCTTACTGTCGGGAAACCGTCGTTCGAAAATCTCCGCCAAATCGGCGCCACTCGGGCCCGCGGGCAATACGACATCGGACAACAAGAGGTCGATGCTCTCGGCGCCTTCGATCAGGACCAGCGCCGTCGGCCCGTCTTTCGCCGCCAAGACCCGGTAGCCGATCGACTCGAGCAGATCGATCACCATTTGCCGCAAGTCCGCTTCGTCCTCGACCACGAGTACCGTCTCATTACCGGTGAGAATGACTCCATCGACGTCGTACCCGGGATCCGCTGTCGCCACATCGCCATCCGATTTCGGCAGATAGATGGTAACCGCGCACCCTTTCCCCAGCTCGCTTTCGATGCTGGCATAGCCGCCTGATTGCACGGCGAAGCCGATCACCATGCTGAGCCCCAGTCCGCTGCCCTCGCCCACGTCCTTGGTGGTAAAAAAACGGCTCGAACGCTCGGCTCACGGTATCGGCTGACATGCCCGCTCCGGTATCGCTAACCGTTATCAAGACATAGTCGCCAGGGGATAGGTCTTCGAGATGCGCCGTATCGGCGTGATCGAGCACGCGGTTGAATGCCTCGATGCGCAGTCGCCCGCCCTTGGGGATGGCGTGGCGCGCATTGATCGCCAGGTTCAAGAGCGCGTTCTCCAATTGACCCTGATCGACATCGACCAACCACAGGCCGGTGGAATATTTCGCTTCGATATCTATGTCTTCGCCCAGCGTTTGACCGGCCAGCTGTTTAAAATGCGGGACAATCATTCTGATGTCGGTGAGTTCCGGAGACAGGGTCTGTTTTCGCGAGAAAGTAAGCAAACGATCGGTAAGATCGGCGCCGCGCTGCGTTGCCCGCTCAATCGCCTCCGCTAGGTTTCGCTCCCCGCTATCGATTGCCCCGCGTTGTCCCAGAATCTCCATGTTGCCCATGATTATGGTAAGTATGTTATTGAAATCATGGGCAATGCCGCCGGTGAGCTGACCCACCGCCTCCATTTTTTGTGCTTGGCGCAGCTGCTGTTCCTGGGCGACGAACTCGCTGACATCGACCCAGATCGTCAGCGTGCCGCCATCGGGGGTGCGATGCTCGCGCACCTCATGCCAGCTCTCCGGTCGCCCGCCCCTGCCTTGCAATCTAAAGGCGCTGCTCGGATTCCGGTGCTGGCGCAAACGCTCGCGCAACCAGTCCTCTTCACGGCCCTTGGCCTCGGGTGCCACGCCGAGCGCCAGACCGGCGCGGCAAAACTCTTCGAACGTCGCGCCGATGAAGTCACGCCCATAGAGATCCATCCGAAGTTGGCGGGCAACGTCGTTTTGATAAACTAGGCGATCTTCGCTGTCGTACAGCGAGATATGGCTGGGCATATTGTCAAGTGCCGCGGTTATTTCCCCGACCCGCATTTCCAACCGATCGCGCGCTTGGCGCAATTCGGACTGGACCCGAATCTGTTCGCTAATATCGATCGCCACGCCGGTCATGCGGATCGGCTTGCCGGCGTCGTCGCGGATCACCGAGGCGCGGGCATTGACGTCGCGGACTTCGCTATTGTCGCGGCGAATGATGCGATACTTGATGTCGTATTCGGCGCCATCCTCGAGCGATCGGCGGACCGCCTCAAGGACTCTATCCTTATCGCCCGGATGCAAACTGCGAAGAAAATCATCCGCCATGAGGCCGGTGGCGATGTCGGGCTCCATCCCCGATATCCGCAGCATTCGGGCATCCCAGAAATGACTATCGTCGACCACGTTCCAACTCCAGCACCCGATCGACGCCGCTTCGAGCGCGAGGTTAAGGCGCTCCTCGCTTTCCCGCAACGCGGCAACGTTGTCGCGCACCGCGCTTTCGGCCTGAAACTGATCGGATATGTCACTTACCAGGCAACTCACGCCAATGACCGTGTCATCCCTATCCTTGATCGCGGTGTAGGTATGTTGAAAGGCGCGTTTCTCGCCCGGATATGCCGGCGTCTCGGCCTCGACCTTGCCACCAACGATGGGCTCGCCGGTGTCGATAACCTGGCGCAACTGCGCCTCGACCCCAGCCGCGACATGCGGGATGACCTGATGAATCGTTCGACCAAGGTGGTCTTCCGCCGATAGGCCATTGAGCGCGGCCAGCCATTCATTGACGAACAGGTAGCGAAACTTCAAGTCGAACGTACAGAAGCCGACCGGCACATCACGCAAGACCCGGCTCAACTCTGAAGGCGAACGTTTCTCAGATCGATCATTCACGTTTCACACCAATATCCGCGCACGGCTCCAGCAGGCTGCCGAAAATCTCCTCGTCTTGACGATTGTTTCGTGATTCACTTTATTTTGGCAAGTTGGAGGTTTTGCTGCGCGGCGTCACCCAGGCGTCGGGCGCGACGGAGCGCGAGGAGGTCTTCGGCTGGGTCACGATCCAGGGCGGTCGGCGCAAGACCAAGTTCCGCGGCCGCCAACGGGTCGATGCCTCCTTCACCATGGCGCTGGTAGCCTACAATCTGATCCGACACCCCAAACGACTGGCGCGGGTGCCGTCATGACCCAGCGCCGGAGCCCGCCGGACGATCGCCGTATACACGAAATGCTGACGCCAAGCCGAAAGAAACGCATGAAAGACCATGGACTGCCTCGGACCGAAATTCGAAATCCGCTCGATCAAACATATTCCAGACCTTTTTCAGCGGCCTGCTAGAGCCCATCCGGACTTAATTGAAGCGATTTGACCGCGCTCCCGCAAGCCCGTGGCTAGGCGCGGGCTGCCGCGCGATGCCGGCGCATCGGGCAAGGCGCGCAACGACGCCACGGGCTGCGCGAGCGCGGCCCGCGGTGGGACAATTTGGCACTTCGCGCAGCTGGCGACGCTCGGCCGATGCGCCGCATCGCCCGTCGCGCCGCGCCTACTCGCAGTGCCAAATTGTCCCATCAAACCGGTTCAATTAAGTCCGGAAGGGCTCTAGCGGAGGGCGTCGATCAGAAGAACCCGAGCGCGACCGCGAATAGTCGTTCGACCTTCTTCACCACGTCATGGGGCGCGAAGATCACCACCCGATCGTGCTCCTTAATCACCGTATTGCCGCGCGGAATAATCACCTCGCCGTCCCTGACCAAGGCGCCGACGAGCGCGCCCTTGGGGAGCTTGGCATCTTTCAGGGCGATGCCGACCAGCGGCGACGTCGCCATCGCTTCCGCCTCGATGACTTCCGCCTCGCCGCCACGCAGGCTGTAGACCGAGCGAATCCGCCCTCGCCTGACGTGTTGCAAAATGCTTGAGACGGTAATTTCCCGCGGGCTTACCGAGGCATCGATCCCGAGCGGCGATATCAGCGGGCCGAATGTCGAGGCATTGATCAAGGTGACCGCGCGCAAACAACCGTGCCGCTTGGCGAGCACCGAGGCGAGCACGTTCACCTCGTCATTGTCGGTCACCGCGATAATCGTCTCGGCACTCGAGACATTCGCCTCTTCGAGAATATCGGTATCGAGAGCGTCGCCATTGAGCACGATGGTGCCGTCCAGCTGATCGGCGACGAATTCGGCGCGCGCCTTGTCGTATTCGATCAGTTTGAGGTTGACCGTGGGGTTGGCGGTCTCGATCTGGCGCGCGATCATCAGGCCGATATTGCCGCCGCCGACGATAATCAGACGCCGCGCTTCTTCTTCCTCGTGCCCGAACAACGCCATGGCGCGGCCGAGTTGCGCGGTATCGGCGATGAAATAGATTTCGTCGCCGGGAAGCAGTTGCTCCATACGCGCCGGATATAACGTCTGATCGCCACGAACGATGTAGACGATGGTGATATCGAGATCGGGAAACAGCTCGTTGAGCTGGCCGATCGGGGTGTTGACCACCGGACAGGTTTCGTCGAGACGGACGCCGACCAGGCGCACCTTATCGTCGGCGAATCCGGTGAGATCGAGGGCACCCGGAACCTCGAGACGGCGGGTGACCGCGCCGGCGACTTCGACTTCCGGCGAAATGATCACGTCGATCGGCATATGGGCGCGGCTGAACAGATCGGCCCAGGCGGGCTCCAAATAGGCCTGATGGCGGATTCGCGCGATCTTGGTGGGGACTTCGAACAGCGAATGCGCGACCTGACAGGCAACGATGTTGATTTCGTCCGACTGAGTCACCGCGATCATCATGTCGGCATCGGCGGCGCCGGCTTGCTCGAGCACGTCGGGATGGGACGCGAAGCCGTGCAGCGATTGCACGTCCAACCCATCGCTGACTTTCTCGATGCGATCGCGCGAATGATCGATGACGACGACGTCATTCTCTTCCGCCGAAAGATGTCGGGCGATGTTGAAACCGACTTCACCGGCGCCGCAAACCAGTACTTTCACCTTAGAGTCTTTCCGGGTTTAATTGGAGTGGTTTGACCGCGCTGCCGCGCCCGCTGGCTAGACGCGCGGTGCCGCGCGATGTGGGCGCATCGGGCAAGCCGCGCAACGACGCCGGGGGGCGCGGCAGCGCGGCCTTCGGTGGGACACCTTGGCTATTCGTGTGCGTTGCGACACTAGGCCGATGCGCCGCATCGCCCGTCGCGCCGCGCCTACTCGAATGGCCAATGTGTCCCATCAAACCGCTCCAATTAAACCCGGATAGACTCTGAATCTCCGAAAGCTTCACAGCGTCGTCCACGCCGACGGCGCCTTCGCCAGTCATCAAAACATGTTCCGTTAAGATGTGAATGGGTCTAACCGCGCTCGCGTTCCTCGCCGGTTATTCCGAGCGATTTGAGTTTGCGATGAAGCGCCGAACGCTCCATGCCCACAAAGGACGCGGTACGAGAAATATTATTGCCAAAGCGAGAGACCTGCGATTGCAAATACTGCCGTTCGAACATCTCCCGCGCCTCGCGTAGCGGCAGGGCCATGATTTCGGCCCCGTTCTCGGGGCGCAAAACCGCCGGTGTCGCGTCCAACATCTCGGGCGGCAGCATGTCGGCGTTGACCGGGGTGTCGGCCTCGCCGGGCGCCATGATCAGGACCCAGTCGATGACATTTCGCAACTGGCGGACGTTTCCCGGCCAATCGCACGTCTGCAGCACCGCCATCGCATCCTCGGCCAATGTCCGGGGCTGCAACCCCCTCGACGTTACCGCCCGTTCGATGAAATGGGACACCAGGTCGGGAACGTCCTCGCGGCGATCTTTCAGCGGCGGCACTTTGATCGGCACCACCGCCAGGCGGTAATAGAGATCTTCGCGAAAACGCGCATTGGCGATCTCGAAAGCGAGGTCCTTACTGGTCGCCGCGACGACCCGGACATCGACCGCGATCTTGCGGTTGCCGCCAAGCCGCTGGAAGGTTTGATCCTGCAGAACCCGGAGAATCTTGCCCTGGGTCTCCAACGGCATATCGGCGACTTCGTCGAGCAATAGCGTGCCGCCATGGGCCTGCTCGAAGACACCAATTTTGCGCGGACCGCCGGTGCCTCTATCGTCTTCGATGCCGAACAATTCCTCTTCGACGCGATCGGGCGCCAACGCCGCGGCATTGATCGCGACAAAGGGGCCCTCGGCGCGCCGCGATTCGTTATGCAAAAGCCGCGCGACCACTTCCTTGCCGCACCCGGGCGGGCCGCTGATCAGCACCCGGCTGCCGGTCGGCGCCACTTTGAGTATCGCTTGGCGAACCATGTTGGTGGCGGTCGACGCGCCGACCATCTCCGCCCCGCCGCCGGCGCGCTGGCGCAGTTCCTGGTTCTCGCGCGTCAGGCGGCTGGTGTGAAGCGCGCGCTCGACGCTGAGCAATAATCTATCGGCTTCGAACGGCTTTTCGATAAAGTCGTAGGCGCCCTGCCGGATCGCCTGAACCGCGGTCTCGATATTGCCGTGGCCGCTGATCATGATCACCGCCAGATCGGGATAATGCGCGACCAACTCCTTGAGCACGCCCATGCCGTCCAAGCGGCTTCCCTGGAGCCAAATGTCGAGCAAGACGAGGTTCGGCAAGCGGCCACCGACTTCGGTCAGCGCGCTGTCCGCGTCCCAGGCCTCGCGGGTCTCATAGCCCTCGTCGGCAAGAATGCCGGCGATCAGCGTGCGAATATCCCTCTCGTCGTCGACGATTAGAATTTCATTGGCCATCTGTTAGATACCATCCGCTAGCAAAGGGGAGGTTTGCCGGGATCCGTTCTGCGATCGGCTAGGGAATACCAGGCGCGCACGCGTGCCACCGTCCTCGCGATCGCTGAGGCCAACCGTTCCACCATGATCCTCCATGATCTTCTTGACGATGGCAAGGCCGAGGCCGGTACCCTTCTCGCGCGTCGTCACATAGGGTTCCGTCAAACGCGCCCTAAGGCCTAAGTCGTCCGGCAGGCCGATGCCGTTATCCTCAACGGTGAGCTGCCAATCGTCGTCATCGCCCTGCCCGACGGCGACATGAATTCGACCGGGTTCGATGTCACGGCTTGCCGCCGCGCGCCCGTCGATCGCGTCGATCGCGTTTTGGATTAAGTTGGTCATCGCTTGGCCGATTTGGTTCGAATCGCAATGAATGGTCACCGATTCTTTTGGAAGCGAAACCGAAAAGATGATTTCCGGATGCGCCACGCGTTGTATCGACACCGCCTGTTCGACGATGGCGCTCACGTTCTCTTCCGCCAATTTTGGCGCCGGCATGCGCGCGAACGATGAAAATTCGTCGACCATTTCGCGAATCGCCGAGACCTGACGCACGATCGTATCGACGCAGACATTGAACACGTCGACATCATCTTTTATGCGGGGCAAATACTTTCGTTTCAGGCGTTCGGCCGAAAGCTGGATCGGGGTGAGCGGGTTCTTGATTTCGTGGGCGATTCGACGGGCGACATCACTCCACGCCGCGACGCGTTGCGCGTAATTGAGGGCGGTCACGTCGTCGAACGTCACTACGTAGCCAATGATCTGTTCGTCCGCCGTCTGGGCGCCGATACGCACCACCAGTTCGCGCGCGCGTTGGCCGCGGACAAGCGAGAGTTTTCCTTCCACCTGGGAGTGATGACCGGTCCTGAGCGCCGCCATCAAAGCCGCCATCTCGGGCACCGCGGCCTCGAGCGGCTCACCGATCAAATCGTCCGCGCCACTTTCCAAAAGTTCGAGTGCCGCGCGGTTGGGGAGGAATATTCGCCCCTCGCGATCGAGGCCCAACACACCGGCCGATACCCCGTAGAGCAGGGTTTCGGTAAATCGCCGTCGGTTGTCGATTTGGATATTCGCTTCGACCAGTTCCGACCGCTGACTTTGCAATTGGCCGGTCATGCGGTTGAAGGCGCGACTCAGCGCGGCGATTTCGTCGCCTTCCTCGCCTTCCTCGACGCGGGCGTTGAGATCGCCCGACCGGACCCGCTCCGCCGCGCCGACGAGCGCCGAAATCGGCCGGATCAAACGATTGCTAAATGCCAATCCCACCCACACCGCCGAAATCAAAAGCAACAGCGCGACCACCATGTAGATCGAGGTAAACGTAATCTGGATGCCCGAGCGCTCGGTCTCGAGGGCTTGATAGTCGCTCACCGCGCTGGACAGACGCGCCATGTGATTGACCACGGCGACATCGATATAGCGACCGACGTAAAGATAGGCTCCAATCATGCTGTCGATTTGCGCCAGCGCGCGGACGCGGTCGCTCGCGTCACTGGTCATGATGACGACTTCACCCTCGGCGGCGCGTTGCAACGCGGCGTTCTCCAAGGGGTCGAACTCGAGAACGAAGGAAAGTTCGCTGCGCGCGAGAACCTTGCCGTCGCCGCGGATGATGATCGCCTCGGCCAGCGAGCGCTCGTCGGCGAGCGAATCCACCAAAAAGCTCAACGTCTCTGGCGATTCGAATATCCGCCGGTCCTGCCGGTTGATGGTCGAGATCATCGACAGGATGTCGGCGCGAATGAATTGCCGATGGTCCTTGAGATAGGCCTCGGAAACCGCCAAAGAGCGTTCGAGAGCGGTGCGCACCCGGTCGTTGAACCACGACTCGATACCGATATTGAAGAAAGTCGCGGAAAACACCGCGACGATAATCGCCGGCGCGATCGCCACCAGGCTGAACATACCGACGATCCGGGCGTGCAGCTTGGACCCCACGGAGCCCTGGCGACGCTCGATCCAAATCCTCACCATCCGCCACGCAACCAGCGCGCCGAGTCCGAGCAACAACACCAGATCGATATTGAGAAGAACGAAAATTGTCGTCGGATCGGCGCCACCGGGGGACATCGACCCGGTCAGCGCGCCATAGGTCACTAATCCGAAAATCACCGAGGCGATGGTCAGTCCGATCGCCGCACGACGGACCAGGCCGACACGGATCGCCCACTGCGTCATTTGACTGGACCAAGCGAGGTTTGCCGGTCCGCTTTCGGTTGTTGGCGATGTCACTTCGTACTACGCACCACCTGAATTTCGAGGTCGCGAATCTTCTTGCGCAAGGTATTCCGATTGAGACCGAGAACCTGTGCCGCCTTGATTTGATTTCCTCGCGTCGCCGCCAGGGTATGAATAATGAGAGGCCGCTCGACTTCTCGAACAATACGCGTATAGAGGCCGGACGCGGGCAAGGTATTTCGATGCGCGGCAAAATATTCCGCAATATGGCGGTCGACGCTATCGGTCAGACTCTCGTCACCGCCACCTTTACGGTTTCCGCGGGCCGAGCGCTCATCGGAAATCTCGGCGGTGACGATGTCACCGGTTATCACCTCCTCACTATACAAGGCCGCTAGGCGACGGACGAGATTTTCCAGCTCGCGCACATTACCCGGCCAGGAATACGCCACCATCCGATCCATCGCCGTCGAATCGAGCGCCTTGGCGGGGAGGCCTTCCGTCTGCACCTTGGCAAAGAAATGTTGAATCAGCAGCGGGATGTCCTCGGCGCGGTCGCGCAACGCCGGCAGTCGCAGGGGCACCACGTTGATGCGATAAAACAAATCTTCCCTGAACAGACCCTGTTCGATAAGCGCGGAAAGATCGCGGTGAGTCGCGGCGACAATTCGCACATCGGCGCGAATGGGCACGCGGCCACCGACGCTGACATACTCGCCTTCCTGCAACACCCGAAGCAAACGGGTTTGCGCTTCGGGCGGCATGTCGCCGATCTCATCGAGAAACAGCGTGCCGCCGTTGGCTTGCTCGAAGCGACCCATCGATCGCGCGGTTGCACCGGTAAAGGCGCCGCGCTCGTGACCGAATAATTCGCTTTCGATCAGCTCGCGTGGAATTGCCGCCATGTTCACCGCGACAAAGGGTTGTTCCTTGCGTTTGCCGAAGTCGTGAAGCGCGCGGGCGACGAGTTCCTTGCCGGTGCCGGATTCGCCGGTAATCATGACCGTCAATTCGGTCGCCATGAGCCGGGCCAAGACGCGATAGACTTCCTGCATCGCGGGAGACCGGCCGACCAGCGGCAGACTGTCTTCCGGCGGCAATTCCTGATCGAGGGCCTCGCTCGCCGCGGGTTCGGATAGCGCGCGCCTGACCGTCGCGGTGAGTTCATTGAGGTCGAACGGTTTGGGAAGATATTCGTAAGCCCCCCGTTCATTGGCCCGGATCGCGGTCATCAGCGTATTGCGGGCGCTCATCACGATCACCGGCATTTCCGGCCGCGCTTCGCGCAACCGCGGCAACATCTCCAGGCCGTCGCCGTCGGGCATGACCACGTCGGTGATCACCAGGTCGCCCTCGCCCGCGCTCGCCCAGCGCCACAAGGTCGAGGCGTTGGCGGTGGTACGCACCGCATACCCCAACCGTCCCAGCGCCTTGCTGAGCACCGTGCGGATCGAGCGGTCATCGTCGGCGACCAGGATGGTGGCGCTATCACTCATCGTTCATTCCATCGCCCGACGCCCCATCGATGTCGGCCGTCTGGCGCGGCGCGGCGGGCAGACGCACGCGAAATTCGGTGCGCCGGCGCCGGGTTTCGAAATCGACCAGTCCGCCATGGTCTTCGACGATCTTGGCGACGAGCGAAAGCCCCAGGCCCGTTCCCTGGCGCTTGGTGGTCACGAACGGCTCGAACAGATGGCTGTGCAATTCGTCGGGAATCCCGACTCCATTGTCTTGGACCGAGACCACGATCGGCAGATCCTGACGCGATCGACTGCCGGCGCTGGCAAATTTGAAACCGTGTTGGAAACGCGTGCTGATGGTGATTTCACCATGCTGGGCCGGCACCGCCTCGACGGCATTCTTGAGTAAATTGAGAAACACCTGAATCAGCTGATCGCGGTTGCCGAACACCGACGGCAGCGACGGATCATAACGTTCGATAAAGCGGATGCCGGCGCCGCTGCCGGTCGCCACCAGCTTTCGGACATGGTCCAGAACACTATGAATATTGACCCGATCGCGGTTGAGCGGCCGGTCGTCGGAAAATATATCGACCCGCTCGACCAGTTTGCGAATACGATTGGTCTCATCGCAGATGAGCTGGGTCAATTCTCGTTCGGAGCCGTCGATCGATTGTTCGAGCAATTGCGCCGCGCCGCGAATACCGGCCAGCGGATTCTTGATTTCGTGGGCCAGGATTTCCGCCATTCCGGCGACCGAACGCGACGCGCCTCGGTGCGGCATCTGGTGATCGATCAAGCGGGCCATCGACCGTTTCTCGAGACATATCACGATGTGAGAGGGATCGTCCGGAATCGGCGCGACCCGGACGTCGACCAGTTCATCGCCGACCTTGGGACTGGCCAGCGAGATGCCGTATTCGACGACCGAACTGCCACCGGCCGCCACTTGGTCGACCAGCGAAATCAGCTGACTGTCCTCGGGCATGAGATCGCCGAGTCGGCGTTGGGCGAGATAGGCATGTCCCGCCCCCATCACCTGCTCCGCCGCCGGATTCGCCGATACGATGCGGTGGTCGGCGTCGACCACTAGGACCGCGATCGGCAGTGCCGCGAGGATCGACGGATCGGTCGGCTCGGCGCCGACCACCGCGGCGTCACGCGGCTTGGTGACAGCCATCGTCTTGAGTCCTATCGGGGTTGAAAAACCGCCGCAAAGCGTCTCGCACCGCGTCGGGATCGGTCAGCCGAAACACCGTCTGGCGGAACGGCGCGGCACCGGTCAGCCCCTTGACGTACCAGCCGATGTGCTTGCGCGCGATTCGCACCCCGCGCTCGATCCCATGGTAGCTCAGCAGTTCGTCGAAATGCTCGAGGACGGTCGCGAGACGCGTGCCGAGATTGGGTTCGCCAAGCCGCTCGCCGGTGCGCAGATAATGCGCGACATGGCTGGGAAACCAGGGCCGTCCATAGGCGCCGCGACCGATCATCACCCCGTCCACTTGGGCGCAACGCATCAATTCGGCGGCGTCTTCGACGGTTTCGATATCGCCATTGCCGAGCACCGGGATCGACACCGATTGTTTTACCGAACCGATAAATTTCCAATCCGCCCGCCCCTTATAGAACTGGCAGCGCGTCCGCCCGTGCACGGTGACCAGGCGAATGCCACAGTCTTCGGCAATGCGCGCCAGTCGCGGCGCATTGCGGTCGTCATGATCCCAGCCAGTGCGCATTTTCAAGGTGACCGGCACGTCGACCGCCGCGACGGTGGCGCTCAGAATTCGGGCGGCGTGACGCTCGTCGCGCATCAGCGCGGAGCCGGCTTGACCGTTGACCACTTTCTTCACCGGACAGCCGAAATTGATGTCGATCAGGGCCGCGCCGCGGTCCGCGTTGAGCTTGGCCGCCTCGGCCATCACACCCGGATCGCAGCCCGCCAGCTGCACCGCCAGCGGTCCTTCCGAGGGGCTCGGATCGGCCATGCGAAAAGTGCGCCGATTGGCGCGTATCATCGCTTGGCTGGCGATCATTTCGGACACCACGAGTCCCGTGCCAAACCGCTTTACCAGACGGCGAAACGGTTGGTCCGTCACCCCCGACATCGGGGCGAGAACAACCGGATCGGACAGGGTTACGGGGCCGATGTGCAGGGTCACGGCGGATACTCGCTGAAAGGTGCCTAAATCTTGGGCAAAACTAGCGATTCTGTTGTCATCATGCAACAGGTGTGGCGGCGGCCTGGCAATAAATTCGGCGACCTTGCTTGGCAAGTCTGGGCGGCCCGGTTAGCGTGCGGCGATCCATGGTATCAGCCCGTCCCGGAGACACCTCATGCCCAACCCCGGCGCCGTCGCATTGATCGTCGCCGGCGGGCGCGGCCATCGGCTTGGCGGCGAATTACCCAAGCAGTACGCCGTGCTCGCGGGCCAGTCACTGCTGCGCCGGACGGCGACGACTTTTTTGCGCCATCGCGCGATAGACGCGGTGCACGTCGTCATCCATGCCGATGACTACGCCTTGTATGGCGAGGCGATGGCAGGGCTGGATTTGCCGCCGCCGGTGACCGGCGGCGCCAGTCGTCAGGATTCAGTGTTCAATGGTCTGAGCGCGCTCGAAGCTTCGCCACCCGACCGAGTCTTGATCCATGACGCGGCGCGGCCGATCACCCCGCCGGTCCTGATCGATCGTGTCCTGTCGGCGCTCGATGACGCACCGGCGGCGATCGCGGCGGTGCCGGTCCGTGATACGCTCAAGCGCGCGGCCACCGATCACCCGACGATCGAGGCGACCGTGGCCCGCGACGGCCTGTGGCAAGCCCAGACCCCACAAGGATTTATCTTTGACGCGATCCTGGCCGCCCATAAGGCGGCGGCGGGTCAATCGCTTTCCGACGACGCGGCGGTAGCCGAGCGCGCCGGGCTCACGGTGACCCTTGTCGCGGGATCGGAGGACAATTTCAAGGTGACGACGGCAGATGACATGGCCCGCGCGCAGCGCCTGGTGGCAGCCCACACGCCGACCCAGACCCGGATCGGCAGCGGCTTCGACGTACACCGGTTCGCGACCGACGGGTCTCACGTCAGGTTGTGCGGACTCGAGATCGCGCATGACCACGGCCTGGCCGGACATTCCGATGCCGATGTCGCGCTACACGCCGTGGTCGACGCGCTGCTCGGCGCCATCGCGGCCGGTGATATCGGCGATCATTTCCCCCCCGGCGACGCGCGATGGCGGGACGCGGATTCGGCGCTGTTCGTCGACCATGCGTGCGATCTCGTGGCCCAGGCGGGGGGGACGATCGTCAATATCGACCTCACCCTGATCTGCCAGGCGCCGCGCATCGCGCCCCATCGCGCCGCGATGCGCGCCCGGCTCGCGTCCCTGCTGGGGATCTCGGAGGCGCGGATCAGTGTCAAGGCGACGACGACGGAAAATCTGGGATTTACCGGGCGCGGCGAAGGGATCGCCGCCCAGGCTTCGGTCGCGGTCGCGATCGCGCCATGACCTCCCCTGTCGGTCCCGGGGAACTGCGCCGCCCCTCGGTCTTGCTGGCGACCTGGTTCGGCAGTGGCCTGCTTCCCAAGGCGCCCGGGACCTGGGGCTCGCTCGCCGCGCTGCCGTTCGCGTGGGGCATTCAGTCGAGCGGCGGCCAAGGCGCGCTGCTGGCCGCGGCGGCGGCGATATTCTTCATCGGCTGGTGGGCGGCCGATCGCTACGCGCGTGATACCGGGATCAAGGATCCCGGTTCTGTCGTCATCGACGAAGTGGCCGGGCAATGGCTGGCGCTGGCTTTCGTCCCGATGTCCGCCTGGAGCTATATCGCCGGGTTCGCCTTGTTCCGCGCCGCCGATATTTTCAAACCCTGGCCCGCCTCGCTCGCCGACCGGCGCCTTGCCGGCGGCTTCGGCATCATGCTCGACGACATCATCGCCGGCGCCTACGCCGGCTTGGCTCTGTTGGTGGGAGTATCGATCCTTGCCTGAGCCGTTATTCCCGCCCGATCTCACGCAACAGGCGATCGCGGTACTCGATCTCTACCGCGCTCGCGGTCTGCATATCGCCACCGCGGAATCGTGCACCGGCGGCCTGATCGCCGGATGTTTGACCGAAATCGCCGGCTCTTCGGACGTCTTCGATCGCGGCATGGTGACCTATTCGAACCAGGCCAAGAGCGATCAATTGGGCGTGGCGGCGGACCTGATCGAGCACCACGGCGCGGTCAGCGAAATGGTGGCCCGCGCGATGGCCGAGGGCGCCCTGGCGCGCTCGAACGCCGATGTGGCGGTGGCGGTCACCGGGGTTGCCGGTCCGGCGGGCGGTAGCGCCGAGAAGCCGGTCGGCCTGGTTCATTTTGGCCTCGCCAAGCGCGATCGCGATACCAGCGCGACGAGTTTGGTTTTTACCGGCGACCGCGCTCAGGTGAGACTGGAGACCGTCCGATCCGCGTTGAAACTGTTGGCAAAAGCGGCAGAATCCTAGCGTGCTTCCGGCCGAACGGTTAGCGCCATGCCGGGCCCATAAAGGGCGCGTGCGCGCAATTCGAAAGACCCCACCATTTTGCGAACCGCCTCGTGATAGAGACCGCCTATCAGTTTGTTGAGCAACCGTGAGCGGAATTCGAAATCAACCCGGAAATCGACTTCGCAGCCGCCGTCGGGGAGGTCGGTGAAATGCCAAAGATTGCTCATCCGGCGAAATGGACCGCTGGTCGGTTCGACGATGATGCGGTTGGGTTTTTCGACCTCCACGCGACTGCCGAATGTCTCGCGAACCATCTTAAGGCCGATGACCAATTCAGCGCAGAAGACATCGCCGTCGCGTTTGGTAATTCGCGAGGCCAGGCACCAGGGCAGAAATTCGGGATAGCGATCGACGCTTGCCACCAACTCGAATAGCTGGTCGGCGGTATAGGGCAGAATGCGCTTTTCTTGGTGAACGGGCATTGCCGTCAGCCCGCGGCGGCGTGAACCGCCCGTTCTCTCGCCGCCCGCAGTTTCACGAAGTCCGCGTCCGCATGGTACGAGGAGCGGGTCAGCGGCGTCGCCGAAACCATCAGAAAACCTTTGTCGTAGGCGGCATCCTCGTACGCCTTGAACGCCGCCGGCGTAATGAAGTCGAGGATCGGGTGATGCTCGGGGGTCGGCTGGAGATATTGGCCGATGGTGAGAAAATCGATGTCATGGGCGCGCATATCGTCCATCACCCGCAGGATCTCGCTTTCGGTCTCGCCGAGACCGACCATCAAACCCGATTTGGTGAAAATTGTCGGATCAATATCTTTCGCGTATTGGAGCAGCCACAGCGAATGCTCGTATCGCGCCGCCTTGCGCACCGTCTTGTAGAGCCGCGGCACGGTTTCGAGATTGTGATTGTAGACGTCGGGACGCGCCCGGGCGACCGCCTCGACCGCCCCCTCCTTGCGTTGAAAATCGGGGGTCAAAACCTCGATCGTCGTTGCCGGCGCGGTCTCGCGGATACGTTCGATACAGGCGACGAAATGCCCCGCGCCGCCATCCGCTAAGTCGTCGCGGTCGACCGAGGTTATCACCACGTGGCGAAGGCCGAGTTCACCCACCGCGCGGGCCAGATTATCCGGCTCGTGGGGGTCGAGCAGGTCGGGCCGCCCGGTCGCGACGTTGCAAAACGCGCATTTGCGGGTGCATACGCTGCCGAGGATCATGACCGTCGCGTGGCCGACCGACCAACATTCGCCGATGTTGGGACACGCCGCTTCCTCGCACACCGTGTTGAGTTGTAAATCGCGCATCAGGCGGCGGGTGTCGTGGTACCCCGGCGAAGTCGGGGCCTTGACCCGAATCCAATCGGGCTTGCGAGTCCGAACCGGTTGTGTCGCCGCGGTTTTTACCTGTGCATTCATAACACTAGATGTGGATGACCCGCCCGTACGCGTCAAGCACCGACTCGTGCATCATTTCCGACAGGGTTGGATGCGGGAAGACCGTATGCATCAAATCGAGCTCGGTTCCTTCCATCGCGCGCGCCACCGCATAGCCCTGGATCAGTTCGGTCGCTTCGGTGCCGATCATATGCGCGCCGAGCAGCTCTCCGGTCTTGGCGTCGAACACCGTCTTGACCATGCCCTCGGGCTCGCCGAGCGCGATCGCCTTGCCGTTGCCGATGAACGGAAACCGCCCGACCTTGACGTCAAAGCCGGCATCCTTCGCCGCCTGCTCGGTTTGGCCGACGCTCGCCACTTGCGGCCGGCAATAGGTACAGCCGGGGATCTTGGTCACGTCGAGCGGGTGCAGGCCGTCGACTCCGGCGATTTTTTCGACACAAAGCACGCCCTCGTGGCTTGCCTTGTGGGCCAACCAGGGCGGGCCGACAAGATCGCCGATGGCATAGACCCCGGGCTCGCCGGTACGTAGCCATTCGTCGACCACGACATGGCCGCGATCGACTTTCACCTTGGTTTTCTCGAGACCGATATCCTCGACGTTGCCGGTGATGCCCACCGCCAGAATGACTCGTTCCACGGTAACTTTTTCGCTCTTGCCACCGGCGCCCTCGAGTGTCGCGGTAACGCTGCCGCGCTTCTTGTCGAGCGCCTTGACCGTCGTCTTGGTGCGGATCGTCATGCCCTGCTTGGCGAAGGCCTTCTCGGCGAAATCCGAAATTTCCGCGTCCTCGACGGGCAGCACGCGATCGACGACTTCGACCACGGTCACCTCGGCGCCCATGTTGCAATAGAAGCTGGCGAATTCGATGCCGATCGCGCCGGAGCCCACCACGAGTACCGATTTCGGCATCGCCGCCGGCACCATCGCTTCCTTGTAGGTCCACACCAATTTCCCGTCCGGCTCCAACCCCGGAAGGGTTCGCGCCCGCGCCCCGGTCGCCAGGATGATGTGCTTGGCCTCGAGGGTCGCCACCGGCTTG
The DNA here is from genome assembly GCA_047517485.1 of Alphaproteobacteria bacterium. GTDB lineage: Bacteria > Pseudomonadota > Alphaproteobacteria > UBA7887 > UBA7887 > JAKZSU01. The sequence goes on along the minus strand of JAKZSU010000207.1, from coordinate 14,277 downwards.
CCGTCCTTCTCGACGCCGACTTTTCCTTGCCCGGCTAATTTACCGCCGCCGTCGATAACCGCGACCTTGTTCTTCTTGAGCAGAAACTGGACACCCTTGGACAGTTGGTCCGCGATCCCGCGCGACCGCGCGACGACTTTCTCGAAATCGTAGCTGGCGTCTTTTACCGAGAATCCGTACTGATCGAGGTCGCCCAACAGGTGATTGATCTCGGACGCACGCAGCAAGGCCTTGGTCGGAATGCAGCCCCAATTGAGGCAAATCCCGCCGAGATGCTCGCGCTCGACGACCGCCGTCTTGAGGCCGAGTTGCGCCGCGCGGATGGCGGCGACATAACCGCCGGGTCCGCTGCCGACAATAACGAGGTCGAATTTTGTCTCGGCCATTACAAAATCATCGTCAGCGGATCTTCGATCAACGCCTTGTAAGCCGCCAGGAACTCAGCCCCGACCGCGCCATCGATCACCCGATGGTCGCCCGACAAGGAGCACGACATGACCGTGGCGACGGCAAGCGCGCCGTCCTTGACCACCGGTCGTTGTTCGCCGGCGCCGATCGCGAGAATGCCCGATTGCGGCGGATTGATGATCGCCGAGAATTCGCGGATACCGAACATGCCGAGATTGGAGATCGAAAATCCACCGCCCTGATATTCCTCGGGCATCAGCTTGCCCTCGCGGGCGCGCTCGGCGAAATCCTTCATCTCGGCGGAGATCGCGGCGAGCCCCTTGGTGTCGGCATTGCGCACCACCGGGGTGATCAATCCGCCATCGACCGCCACCGCGACCGAGACATCGACTGTATTGTACAGTAGCGTCGCCGCGTCGGTCCAAACCGCGTTGGCGGCCGGGACCTTGCGTAGCGCCAACGCGACCGCGCGGATGACAAAGTCGTTGACCGAGATCTTATAGGCATCGCTGCGCCCGTTGAGATCCTTGCGCATCTCTAGCAGCCGGTCGATCTCGCAGTCGATCGACAGGTAAAAATGCGGCACCGTCTGCTTCGACTCGCTGAGGCGCTTGGCGATCACCTTGCGCATGTTCGAGTTCGGCACTTCGGTGACCGTGGCGTCGGCCGGCAGGCTGACCGGCGCCGGCGCGGAAACCGGCGCGCTGGGCGCGGCCGGCGGCGCGGATACGCCACCCGCGACCGCGGCCTCGATATCGCGTTTTACGATACGCCCACGCGGGCCGCTGCCCGACAGCGTGGCGAGATCGATCCCGGCTTGCTCGGCCATGCGCCGCGCCAGGGGACTGGCGAATATACGCTCGCCATTATTGCGCGCGGCGGCCGAGGGGACCGCCGCCGCGGCGGGCGCCGCCAGCTTATTCTCCACGGCCGCCGGTTCTGGGTCCGCGGCCGGCTCGCTCGCTTGGGCGCCATTGGACGAGCTCGCCATCGCTTCCACCGCCGAGGCGTCCTCGCCCTCTTCGAGGATAACCGCGATCGGCGTGTTGATCGGGATCGCCTCGGTGCCCTCGGCAATCAGAAGTTTGCCGACCACGCCGTCGTCGATGGCTTCGATTTCCATCGTCGCCTTGTCGGTCTCGACCTCGGCAATGATATCGCCGGACTCGACCGTATCGCCCTCGGCCTTGAGCCATTTGGCCAACGTGCCCTCGGTCATTGTCGGTGACAAAGCCGGCATCAGCACTTGTATGGGCATGAAGCTTTCCCCGTCGATTTTGCGGATTGATCCCGTTCGGATCGATCAGTCGATCCGCCCAGACTATACCATCGGTACGATCAACCGGCGTTGCGTATTCGTTGCCCCACACGCCTCTATGGCGCAATTCTCATCCAATCATTGGCGGCTTTGAAGCCAATTCAATCAGCTGTAGGCCACCGCCTTCACCGCGTCGACGATCTGCTCGATGCGTGGCAAGGTCAGCGCCTCGAGATTGGCCGCATACGGCATTGGCACGTCGGCTCCCGATACCCGTTTGACCGGCGCGTCGAGTTGGTCGAAGGCTCGATCCATCACCTGCGCCGCGATCTCGGCACCGATTCCGGCGGTCGCCCACCCTTCCTCGACGGTGACCAATCGATTGGTTTTACCCACCGAGGCGACAATGGTGTCGATATCGAGCGGGCGTAAAGTCCGCAAATCGATCACCTCGCAGGCTATGCCGTCGTCGGCGAGTTTTTCCGCCGCCTCGAGGGCATAATCGACCCCGCGCGAGAACGACGCGATGGTGACGTCATCGCCTTCCAGCACACAATTGGCCTTGCCGATTTCGACCACATGGTCGTCGCCGTCGGGGACTTCGAAACTGCGGCCATAGAGGATTTCGTTTTCCAGGAAGATCACCGGATTGGGATCGCGGATCGCCGCCTTGAGCAGGCCTTTCGCATCCGCCGCCGAATAGGGCGCGAGGACGATCAAACCGGGCACATGGGCGAACCACGAGGAATAGTCCTGCGAATGCTGCGCACCGACCCGGGACGCGGCGCCATTGGGGCCGCGAAAGACGATCGAACATTCGATGGTGCCGCCCGACATGTAGCGCGTCTTGGCGGCGGAATTGATAATTTGATCGATCCCCTGCATGGCGAAATTGAAGGTCATGAACTCGACCACCGGGCGTAGCCCCATGAACGCCGCGCCGACGCCGACCCCGGCAAACCCGGCTTCGGTGATTGGCGTATCGACGACGCGTCGGGCGCCGAACTCGTCGAGCAGGCCCTGGCTTACCTTATACGCGCCCTCGTATTCCGCGACTTCCTCGCCCATCAGATAGACCGAGTCGTCGCGACGCATTTCCTCGGCCATGGCATCGCGCAGGGCTTCGCGGACGGTTAACGACGCCATGGCTCAACCCCTCCCGTGGTCGGCGAGAATATCGGTAAAGAGCTCGCTCACGTCCGGTTCCGGCGCGTTTTGGGCGAATTCCGCGGCCTCGTTGACGGTCGCCTTGATTTCGCGATCGATCTCTTTCAGCGTGGCTTCCTCGGCATGCCCGCCGTCGACGATCCGTGTCTTCAACTGATCGATCGGGTCCTGGGTCTTGCGGACCTCCTGGACCTCTTCCTTGGTGCGATACTTCGCCGGATCCGACATCGAATGCCCGCGATAGCGATAGGTCTTCATTTCGATCAGCATCGGCCCATTGCCGGCGCGCACGTACGACACCGCCTCGCGGGTCGCGTCACGCACCGCGATCACGTCCATGCCGTCGCATTGAATACCCGGAATGCCGAAGCCTTCGCCTTGCTTGAACAACTCGACCTCCGCCGTCGAGCGCTTGACAGCGGTGCCCATGGCGTACTGATTGTTCTCGATCACATAGACCACCGGGAGATCCCACAACGCGGCCATGTTGAAGGCCTCGTAGACTTGGCCCTGGTTGGACGCCCCGTCGCCGAAATAGGTCATGCAGACACGGTCGGATTCGCGATATTTCAGCGCGAACGCCATCCCCGTGCCCAACGGCACCTGGGCGCCGACGATCCCGTGACCGCCCCAAAACCCGTCTTCGGGCGAAAACATGTGCATCGAGCCGCCCTTGCCCTTGGAAATACCGGCACCGCGCCCGGTGAGTTCGGCGAATACCGAACGCGGATCCAGGCCGCGCGCGATGGCGTGGGCGTGGCAGCGGTAACTGGTGATCACCGGGTCTTCCGCGGTGATCGTGTCCTCGACACCGACGACGACCGCTTCCTGGCCGATATAGAGATGACAGAACCCGCCGATCAGGCCCATGCCGTACATTTGGCCGGCTTTCTCCTCGAATCGCCGTACCAGGAGCATCTCGCGATAAAAATTCAGCAGATCATCGGCCGATACAACAGGTTCCGCCGGTGCTTCTGCCAACTTCGGTTTCCGTTTGGTCGTAGCCATGCGGTTCTTGCTCGCTAGCCATGTCGGGAAGGTGCCAATATGGCGGCACCGGAACCATAATATTTCACTTTCGATGCCGCAAGCAGGCGGCATTTCGAACCAACTTCAGACCGTGTTAATTACTTTTGCCCGGTCTTAAGATAATGCGATCGTCGGCATATCCCAGGTTGAGCACCGCGCGAGCGCGTTCTTCGAGAAGATCCGGATCGATGCTGTCGGGTCGCAACATGGTGACACGGTGTTCGACCCGGAGGCGTTCCTGGCGCGCCGCCGCGACTTCGTGCGCGAGCGTCTTCACCTGATCGTCGAGACGCATCCAGGCGACCAGGCCGCGATCGCCCTCGACCGTGTGATAGGCGAGGTAAAGCGCAAACCCGACGCAGAGAGCCGGCATCGCCGCCGCCCGCGCCCGTTTCCGGAACTCACCCCGCTTCGCCATGAAATCAGTGAATCACGCCGCCGCCGCCGCGTCAACGGGAGCCGCCAGCGAAGACGTCGCCGGCGTACCGCGCGGCCGGTCCCAGCGCTTCCTCGATACGAATGAGTTGGTTGTATTTGGCCAGCCGTTCGGAGCGCGATAGCGATCCGGTCTTGATCTGGCCGCAATTGGTGGCCACCGCGAGATCGGCGATCGTGGTGTCCTCGGTCTCGCCCGAACGGTGCGACATGACCGCCCGGTAGCCTGCCTTGTGCGCCGTCTCGACGGCTTCGAGAGCTTCGGTCAAGGTGCCGATTTGATTGACTTTTATTAGGATCGCGTTGGCCGCGCCGCGGACGATTCCATCGCCGAGCCGGGCCGGGTTGGTGACGAACAGATCGTCGCCGACCAACTGGGTTCGATCGCCGATCGCCTGGGTCAACGAGACCCAGCCGTCCCAATCGTCTTCATCGAGCGCGTCCTCGATCGACACGATGGGATAGCGCGCCACCAGGTCGGCATAAAGGTCCGCCATTTCGCCGGCGCCGAGGGTCCGGCCTTCGCCCGCGAGAGTGTAGACCCCGTCGTCACAAAACTCCGATGCCGCCGAATCGAGCGCCAGCGAAATCTCCTCGCCGGGTCGGTAGCCCGCCTTCTCGATCGCCCGCACAATGAAATCGAGCGCTTCGGCGTTACTCGCGAGGTTGGGCGCGAATCCGCCTTCGTCGCCGACCGCGGTCATATGGCCGGCCTCGGCAAGCAAGGATCTGAGCGTGTGAAAGACCTCGGCGCCCCAGCGTACCGCCTCGGCCAGGGTCGGCGCGCCGATCGGCACCACCATGAATTCTTGCAAATCGAGCGAATTGTCGGCGTGCGCGCCGCCATTGATGATGTTCATCATCGGAGTCGGCAAAAGATGCGCGTAACTTCCTCCCACATATGTAAAAAGCGGCATTCTTGCTTGCGCGGCGGCGGCCTTGGCGACGGCCAGGCTGATGCCGAGAATTGCGTTGGCGCCGAGCCGGGACTTGTTCTCGGTGCCATCGATATCGATCATCAGCCGGTCGATCGCGACTTGGTCCTCCGCATCGCGCCCGGACAAGGCGTCGAACAGCTCGCCCTCGACCGCGTCCAGAGCCTGGCGCACGCCCTTGCCGAAATAGCGATCGGCGTCGCCGTCGCGCAGCTCGACCGCTTCGTGCTTGCCGGTCGAGGCGCCCGAGGGGACCGCGGCGCGCCCGCTGATGCCGCTCTCGAGTTCGACATCGACTTCGAGCGTCGGGTTGCCCCGGCTATCGAGGATTTCCCGGCCGCGAATATCAACAATGGCGGTCATGCGGGCACCATCTGTTGGACTCCATCCACTACGGATCGATGGCAGCGACCGGGCGCTGCTTGGCCACACGGTCGAATTCGCTGAGTGTCTCCAAGATGTCGCCGAGATGCTTCAGCGGAATCATGTTCGGCCCGTCGCTCGGCGCGTTGTCGGGATCTTCGTGGGTCTCGAGGAACACCGCGGCGACACCGATGGCGACCGCGGCGCGCGCCAGCACCGGGACGAACTCGCGCTGGCCACCGCTCGATCCGCCCAATCCGCCGGGCTGCTGAACCGAATGGGTGGCATCGAACACCACCGGAAACCCGGTATCGGCGAGGATCGGCAAGGCGCGCATATCGGACACCAAGGTGTTGTAGCCGAAGCTCGCGCCGCGTTCGGTCACCAGCACCTGATTATTGCCCGACTCGGTAATCTTGCTGATCACATTGACCATGTCCCACGGCGCTAGGAATTGGCCTTTTTTGACGTTGATGACCTTGCCGGTTTTCGCCGCCGCGATCAGCAGATCGGTCTGGCGACACAGAAAAGCGGGAATTTGCAACACATCGACCGCCGGCGCGACCGCCTCGCACTGCGCCTCGGAATGCACGTCGGTCAGCACCGGGCAGCCATAAGTCTCGCGCATCTCAGCGAAAATCGGCAGGCTGGCCTCGAGCCCGAGCCCGCGTTGCCCGGACAGGCTGGTCCGGTTCGCCTTGTCATACGACGTCTTGTAGATCAGCCCCAGCCCCAAGCCGCGGGTGATCTCGACCAAGGCGCCGCACATATCGTGCGCATGCTGGCGGCTTTCCAATTGGCACGGCCCGGCGATCACCGTGAGCGGGCGATCATTGGCGATTTCTAAATTGCCAACCGCGACGGTTTGGGGAGAAGCCATGAACTAGACCAGACGCGACTGGGTGACCGCGGCCTCGACGAACGAGGCGAACAGCGGATGCGGGTCGAACGGTTTCGATTTGAGCTCGGGGTGAAACTGAACCCCGACGAACCAGGGGTGATCGGGATATTCCACGGTTTCCGGCAAGCCACCGTCGGGCGACATGCCGGAAAACACCAGTCCCGCCGCCTCGAGACGCTCCTTGTAGGTCGGATTGACCTCGTAGCGATGTCGGTGCCGCTCGGAAATATTCGTCGTCCCATAAATTGACGCCACCCGGGTGCCCGATTGTAACACGGCGTCGTAGGCGCCGAGGCGCATGGTCCCGCCCATATTATCCCCGGCCCCGCGGGTCTCCAGCGCGCCGCCGCGGACCCATTCGCTCATCAAGCCGACCACCGGATCCGCGCACGGGCCGAATTCGGTCGACGAGGCACCGGGCATCCCCGCCATTTCCCGCGCCGCCTCGATCACCGCGAGCTGCATACCGAAACAAATCCCGAAATACGGCACCTTGCGTTTCCGCGCGAAGGTGACCGCGGCGACCTTGCCCTCGGCGCCGCGCTCGCCGAATCCGCCGGGAACCAAGACCCCGTGCACGCCTTCGAGTTCCTGGACCTTGCCGTCGGATTCAAAGACCTCGGAATCGATCCAATCGAGCTTGACCCGGACATTGTTGGCGATGCCGCCGTGGGTCAGCGCCTCCGAGAGCGATTTATAGGCATCCTGCAGGCCGATATATTTGCCGACAATGGCGATCTTCACTTCGCCCTCCGACCCTTGCGCGCGTTCGACGATTTCGCTCCACCGACTGAGATCGGGTGCCACACTGGTGTCGATGCCAAACCGCGACAAGACTTGGACGTCGAGCCCGGCCTCGTGATAGCTGATCGGCACCTGGTAAATGTTCGCGACGTCGATCGCCGGGATCACCGCCGCCTCGGGGACATTGCAAAACAGCGCGATTTTCTGCCGTTCGGCGAGCGGGATCTCGCGGTCGCTGCGACACAGCAGGACATCGGGTTGAATGCCGATACTGCGCAATTCCTTGACCGAATGCTGGGTCGGCTTGGTCTTCAACTCGCCGGCGGATTTTATGTACGGCATCAAGGTAAGATGCATGAATAGCGCGCGCTCCCGGCCAAGCTCCCAACCGAGTTGCCGAATCGCCTCGAGAAACGGCAGACCCTCGATATCGCCCACCGTGCCGCCGATTTCGCAGAGCACGAAATCGGTGTCGTCGGTCTCGGCGAGGATGAATTGCTTGATCTCGTCGGTCACGTGCGGAATGACCTGAACTGTGCCGCCGAGATAGTCGCCGCGGCGTTCCTTGGCGATCACGCTGGAATAGATCCGCCCGGTGGTGACATTGTCGCTTTTGCGCGCCGCGACCCCGGTGAAGCGCTCATAGTGCCCCAAGTCGAGATCGGTTTCGGCACCGTCGTCGGTGACATAGACCTCGCCATGCTGGTACGGACTCATGGTTCCGGGATCGACATTGATATAGGGGTCGAGCTTGCGCAGCCGCACCTTGAAGCCACGTGCTTGCAAGACGGCGCCTAGCGCCGCGGACGATAGACCCTTACCAAGAGAGGAGACCACGCCGCCGGTGACAAATATGAACCGCGTCATGGACGGCAACCATATCGCCTCCGTCCCCGGCGGACAAAACTATTCTTGGTCGACCACAGAATCGTACGGAGTCCGCCGTTAATCCTCGACCGGGACGCGCGGCCCCTCGTCGAGTTCTTCCAACGGCGCGATCGGCGATTCGATTTCGCTGGTCGGCGCGGTATCGAGAATCGATGTCGGCCCGGTGTCGCGGGACGCGACGATCGCCAAAATCAGACTGGTGCCCATGAAACACGCCGCGAGAACACCGGTGACCCGGGTGAGAAAGTTCGCCGATTGGCGACCGCTCATCACGCCGCCAAACGAGCCCCCGCCGCCGAGACCGCCGAGCGCGCCGCCATCGGAGCGCTGGATCAGAATCGTCGCCACCAACGCGATCGCCAGGATCACGTGAATCACGATGAGAACAGCGGTCATGTTTTACGCCTTTTACGCCCATATTTGCCCGGATCGGCTCATGGCCGAGGTCATACAGCCTCGCCCCAGCTTTGGCAAATGGGCCAGAAATCTTCCGCTTTCAAGCTCGCGCCGCCGACCAGCGCGCCATCGATCCCGTCGAGGGCGGCGATCGCGCGCGCATTACCCGGATTTACCGAGCCGCCATAGAGTATGCGTATTGCCCCGGCATCCGCCCCGGCCTCGGCCAGACAGGCGCGAATATGGCTATGTACCTCGACGATTTCGGCCTCGGTCGGGGTGCGGCCGGTACCGATCGCCCACACCGGCTCATAGGCCACCACGACGCTACTTGGCACCGCCGCGGGTAAGGATTCCCGCACTTGGCCGCCAACCACTGTCAGTGTATCGCCGGCATCGCGCGCGGCATCGCTCTCGCCGACACAGATGATCGGGGTAATGCCGGCGCGCAGCGCCGCGGCTGCCTTGTCGCGCACCAGCGCGTCGGTCTCGCCGTGCCCGGCGCGGCGCTCCGAATGGCCGACGATGACCCAGGCGCACCCCATATCGGCGAGCATCGGCGCGCTGATGTCGCCGGTGAAGGCTCCCGATTTCGCCGCGACGCAATCCTGCGCGCCGAGAGCAACGCCGCCGCCCTCCTCGGTCAAGGCGCGGCCGACCGCGGCCAGCAGGGTCGCCGGCGGACACACCGCGATATCGCATTCGAGATCGGCCGCGCGGCCTCGATTGGCGAGCGCACGCGCGAGCGCAACCCCATCCGCGCCGAACCCGTTCATTTTCCAGTTTCCCGCCACCAAGGGCCGTCGCGCCGCCGCCATGCGATTCTCTATTCCGTTTTCAAAGTCAAGGCGGTTTACCATAGCGCTCGAAATCCGCAAGTGCAGCCGAATTTGGCGGTTGCCGGACCCTAGCGACGCTTCTATGATGCGCCGCGCACAATCACGGCAGACCTTGATTTATCAATGACTTAGGACGGGCAAGCCCTTATGCTCGAGGCACTCAGGAAACGGACCGGTTCGTTTGTCGTCAAGCTGCTGATGGGCATCTTGGCACTCAGCTTCGCGTTTTGGGGTATCGGCGACATGTTCACCCCGTCGCAAAACCCAGTGGTGGCCGAGGTCGGCAACGCCAGCATCACCGCGTCGCAACTACAGCGAGAATTCACCCGCAATCTCGAATATTGGCGGCGCGTGACCGGCAGTCCGATCGACGCCGAACAGGCGCGCGACTTTGGCGTCATGGACCAGGCCCTCGAAGCTCTGGTGACCCGCGCCATGTTGCGCCAGGAGGTCAGCGCCATCGGCATCGGCGCGCCGGACAACCTGGTCCGCGAAATGATCGTCGCCAACGACTCGTTTCGCGACCTGGCGGGCAATTTCGATCGGGCGATTTATCGATCCGTCCTGCGCCAGAACCAGATGAGCGAAGAACAGTTCGAGGCCGGTATTCGCGACGATTTCGCGCGCACGCAATTGATGGACAGCCTGGCCTCGGGGCTGGTAACGCCTGCGATCGCCATCGACACCATACGACGCTATCGCGGTGAAAGGCGGATCGCGACGATTGCCCTGGTTACGCCAAACCAGGCGCCCGAGGCGCCAATACCGGACGAGTCCGCGATCAACACCTTTTATAACGAAAACGAACACCGGTTCATGGCGCCCGAATACCGTACGGTGACTCTGGTCTCGCTCAGTCCCCTCGACCTTCTCGACGAGATCGAAATCTCCGACGATGTGGTGTTACAGGACTACGAGTATCGCATCGACACCTACACCACGCCGCACATGCGCGATGTCGATCGCTTGGTGTTCGGTGACGACGAACTCGCCGGAGCGGCTTTCGAACGCCTGATGGCGGGGGCCGATTTCTACGCCGTCGGTCGCGATCTGGGCGGCCAGGGCGATACTGACATGAAGCTCGGCATGATTACCCGCGCCGACCTGCCAAGCGAGGAAATCGCGGACATCGTCTTTGGCCTCGGCGTCGGACAAGTGGGCCAGCCGATCGAGACCGGATTTGGCTGGCGGATTTTCCGGGTTAACGGCGATGTTCCCGGCGCGGTCACTTCGTTCGAGGACGCCGCCGATGAAATCCGCCACGAACTCAAAATTGCCGCCGCGTCCGATGCCGTTTTCGACCTCAAGAACCGCTTCGAGGATGAGCGCGCGGCGGGGGCGTCGATCGGCGAAGCGGCGTCCGCGTTGGGCATCGACGTTCAAAGCATCGGCCCCCTCGATCGCAGTGGGCTCGACAGAGCCGGCACCGCAAGCGAGGCGCTGCCGGCCATCCCCGAATTTATCGCCGAAACCTTCAACGCCGTGCGTGACGAAGAGACCTTTATTTTAGAAAGCGTCGCCAACGTGTTTTACGCCTTGCGCGTCGACGACGTGATCGAAGCCCGACTCAAGCCGCTCGGCGATGTGCGTGACCAGGCGATCACCGCATGGCAGCGGCAATGGCGCGAAGAGCAATCGAAGCTTATGGCGGAAGAAATTTCCGCGCGGGTCAGCGCCGGTGAGAGCCTCGATGAGGTCGCCGAAAGTATCGGTGCCGAGTTCATCCAGACTCCGGCGTTCGCGCGCGACGGCCGCGACCTGGACACCTCGGTCGGCTCCGCGTTGATCGAGGCGATCTTCAACCTCGGGCCGGGCCAAGTGACGCAAGCAACCGCCACCGGGGCCGGGCTCTATGCGGTCGCCGTGGTTGGCCAGGTCTTGCCCTGGAACGCCGCCACTGACAGCGTGGCGGACGCCAATTTGCGAGACCAGCTCGATCGCGGCGCTCGCGAGGACGTCGCCGTCGCCTTTGACAGCGCGCTACGGCGCAAATACGACGTCAGCGTCAACCAACCGCTGATCGATTCCCTCTTCTGACCGCTGGCTGTCGCGTGAATATTCAGCCCGCCTACGAGGACTTCGCGCGGACCTACGAAGCCGGCCTGCCGCAAGTCGTATGGACCCGGTTGGTGGCGGATCTCGAGACGCCGGTGTCGGCGATGCTCAAGCTGGCCGACGGGCGCGCCAACAGTTTTCTCCTCGAATCGGTCGAAGGTGGCGCCACCCGCGGCCGCTATTCGATCATCGGCCTGAAACCGGATCTCATCTGGCGCTGCTTCGGCGATCGCGCCGAGGTCAATCGCCGCGCACGATACGATGCGGATGCCTTCGAGGCCTGCGAGGCCGGCGCACTGGACTCGTTTCGCGCGATCGAACGAGAATCGCGTGTCGCCTTGCCCGAGGGCCTGCCGCCGATGGCGGCCGGGCTGGTGGGATACATGTCCTACGACATGGTCCGTCTGATGGAGCGGCTTCCCGACGACAATCCCAACGTCATGGGTATGCCCGACGGCTTGTTCCTGCGACCGACGGTGATGGCGATCTTCGACTCGGTCGACGATATGCTTACCGTCGTCACACCGGTCCGTCCCGGCGACGGGGTCGATGCGCGTTCCGCCTACGACGTGGCCGGCGAACGACTGGCCGATATCGTCGCCGACCTCGACCGCAATCTGCCGATGGCGCATCAAGGCGACGCGAGCTCGGCCGACTTGCCCGAGCCCGAGTCCAACGTCAGCCGCGAGGCGTATCACGACATGGTGCGCCGCGCGAAAGCGTACATCGCCGCCGGCGACGTCTTTCAGGTCGTCCCCTCGCAGCGGTTTCGTGTCCCCTTCACGCTACCGCCGTTCGCCTTGTACCGCTCGCTGCGCCGTCTCAACCCCTCGCCTTTTCTCTTCTTCCTCGATTTCGGCGGCTTCGCGGTGGTCGGATCGAGCCCGGAAATTCTCGTACGATTGCGCGACGGCACGGTCACTATTCGTCCCATTGCCGGCACCCGCAAACGCGGCGCCAATCGTGCCGAGGATCAAGCGCTGGCCGATGACTTGCTGTCCGATCCCAAGGAGCTCGCGGAGCATTTGATGCTGCTCGATTTGGGCCGTAACGATGTCGGCCGGGTCGCCGAAATCGGCTCGGTCAAAGTCACTGAACACATGAAGATCGAGTATTACAGCCACGTGATGCACATCGTGTCGAACGTCGAGGGCGACATTACCGACGAGTACGATGCCATCGACGCACTAATCGCCGGGTTTCCCGCCGGCACGGTGTCCGGCGCGCCAAAGGTTCGGGCGATGGAGATCATCGACGAGTTGGAGCCGGAACGCCGCGGCGTCTACGCCGGCTGCGTCGGCTATTTCGCCGCCGATGGGGCGATGGATACCTGCATCGCGCTCAGGACCGCGGTGGTCAAGGATGGCGTGATGTACGTCCAGGCCGGCGGCGGTGTCGTCGCCGACAGCGATCCCGAATTCGAGTATCAAGAGACCCGCGCCAAGGCCCGCGCCTTGCTGCGCGCCGCCGAGGAAGCGGTGCAATTCGCCGCCCGCCGCGGCTAGAGCCTTTTCAGATAATATTACGGATTATCGGAGTCTTTAGTGGGCACGCGCGCGACCACCATCGGATGGTCCAACGCCGGGCGGGCCAACGCGCTGATCGGGACCAGCTGAATGCCGCGCGCCCGTGCCGCCGGCCACCACGCGTTGAGCGCGGCGATGGTTTCTTCATAGGGATGGCAGAGCGCGATCGCCGACCCGGTCGCGCGGGCCACGCGTTCGAGTTCCTCGAGTTGCAGCGCGATCAGCGCGGGGTCGCGATCGTTATCGAGAAATACATCGCGCGAGCCGCTGGGCACACCGAGCGCCGCCGCCAGTTCGCCGATCACGGTGTTGGGCGTGGTCACTGAATCGAGCGCCATCATGCCACGCGCCATAATCTCATCGAGCACCACCGCCATCGCCTCGGCGTCGGTGGTGAGCAAGCTTCCCATATGGTTGTTCAGCCCGACCGCTTGCGGCACCCGCGCGAACGCGGCACCGAGGCGCTGGCGAATTTCCGCGGCGCTGAGACCGCTCAGCAAGGCGTTGGGTCCGGGATCGATCGCGCCGCTTGGTTGCATCGGCATATGCAGCAAAACCTCGTGACCCGCGTCGCGGGCTTGCGCCGCGAATCTCTCGATATGGTCGCCATAGGGCAAAAACGAGAGGGTAAAAAGCGGATCGAGCGCGATCGCCATCTCGGTCGCCGCCTCGACGAAACCAACGTCGTCGATCACCACCGCCACCAGGGTCGTGGCCGGCGGGGGTACGGCCGGCGCGGGCAACGCCAATGGCGCTGGTAGTCGAAGCGCTTCATAGCCATCGGGCAGTTCTGCAAGATCCGGTCCCACCGTTCGCTCGACCGTGGCTGTCCCCCCGCTATGAGGAACCGTGGTCGGCATGGCGAAGGGGCCGGATGGTGGCGCTTCGGTGGTTATAGTAGGCGCCTCCGGCATCGCCGGCGAGGCTGGCGCCGATGGAGCGATATCGGCATCGAGCGCGACTCTCACCGGTTCATCGAGGACACCGGAGAAACGGCCGAGAAAGAATCCGAGCAGTAATAACGCCACAACGCTTCCGAGCCGGAGCCATAGGGTCCTAAGTGCGCGGTAGCGAGCGAAACGGGCGGTGGATTTGCCGATATCCGCGGCCATCAGCCGACCACGTCTCGACGAAGAGGCACGATAGTCATCGTTCGCATCATATACCAAGACTCGCCGACAATGACCCTTGGTAGTGGATGAAATCTAACAGATGGACCCCATACGATCCGCATTCCCGGTTTCTCGATAGGAGAGCGCCCGCCGACGATGTGGGGGCATCGTCAAGGGCGCTCGACGCCGCGAGAAGCCGGGAATGCGGACCCGCGGGGCGG
>JAKZSU010000206.1:0-12096 GCA_047517485.1 Alphaproteobacteria bacterium | reverse complement strand
ACGACAGGCTCCAGGCCGCGTGACCCGCTTCGACGCGACCGAGCCCGGGCCTGTGGATAAGTGGACAGCTCGGCAAAGCAGCCGACCTGACCACTTATCCACAGGCCAAACCACCACAACAGAAGCGGTCAATTCATATGGGACATAAAGCGGTCAACTCAGTTTGTTATCGACAGCATGACGTCGATTGAAATGTTCGTCGCCTTCACCCGCCATCCAGACTGTCGATACCCGCCGTCATGCGCAGCAGCAATCGATCGAGCAGGGCCCGGTCTCGCGGCGATAATCCGGCCAGCAGGCGCGCCTCGTACCCGCGCGCCAGCGGGACGATCTTGGCATAGGTCGCGCGTCCCTTCGCCGTCAGCCGAAGCAAACTGCTGCGACGGTCGGTCTTGTCAATTCGCCGCCGCACGCGACCGCTCGCCACCAACCGCGCCACCGCGCGACTGACCGTCACCTTGTCCATCAGCGTTCGCTCGCAAACGCCGGTGGCCGGCATCTCCCCGTCGGGCCCCAACACCGCCATCACCCGCCATTGCGGAATCGTCAGGTCGAAGCGGTCGGCGTATTCGCGCGCGAAAGTATCCGACAACCGTTTCGCCAAAATCGAAAATCGATACGGAATGAAGTGCTCGAGCACCAAGGGCGCCGCGGCCAAATCGGCAACGCTGTCGCCGGGCAACGGAGAGGGTTTGTTATTTCGCGTCATCGAGCGGATACCATTTCAGTAGTCTTGGGTAGGAATTAGTTTCAATCTAAACTAAATTTCGCACACCGGTAATACCAAGCGCCCGCTGCCGATCACCGGGCGAACGAGAGGACAGGCCGTCATGAAGCAGGGTATCCAAATCATGCGCGCGGAAGGCACGCCGCCGCGCCAAGCGCATTGCGATTTGCCCGAGGGCACCTTCGAGCGCGAACTCGGTCGCGAGGGCTTTTTTGGCCCGGCGACGCAGATGCTGCATCGCCATCCGCCCACCGGATGGTCCAATTTCGAGGGCCCGTTGCGTCCGCGCCTGTTCGATCTCAACCGGATCGACGCCACCACCGACAGCCCGTGGGCCGCCCAGGACGTGCTGGTCAATTCGCAAACCCGAATCCGCTTTTGGCGCACTCGAGGCGCGATGCCGGCGCTTGCCCGCAATGCCGACGGCGACGACGTGCTGTTCATCCATCAGGGGGCCGGTCACCTGTACTGCGATTACGGCCACCTCGAGATCGGCGAGGGCGATTATGTCGTCCTGCCGCGCGGCACCATGTGGCGCACCGCGTTCGACGGCGCCGCCGAAGTCTTGATGATCGAAGCGACCAACGACGGCTATCGCCTGCCCGACAAGGGGCCGGTCGGCCGCCACGCTATCTTCGATCCGGCGATCTTGGAGACCCCGCATATCGACGAGGCATTCCGCGATCAGCAGGACGAGGCCGAATGGCCGATCGAGATCAAGAAGCGCAACGAAATCTCGGTCGCGACCTATCCCTACAATCCGCTCGACGCGGTCGGCTGGCACGGCGATCTCGCGCCGGTCCGGCTCAATTGGCGCGATATCCGACCCCTCATGAGCCACCGCGCGCATTTGCCGCCGTCGGCGCATACCACTTGGCTCGCCAACCGGTTCGTCATCTGCACCTTTGTGCCGCGTCCCTTCGAAAGCGATCCCGGCGCGCTCAAGGTGCCGTTCTTCCACGCCAACGACGACTTTGACGAGGTGCTGTTCTATCACCAGGGCAACTTCTTCAGTCGCGACAACATCGACCGCGGCATGATGACCTTCCACCCCTCGGGCTTCACCCACGGCCCGCATCCCAAGGCGCTCAAACACGCTTTTGTCCAGGCCAAGCCGGCGACCGACGAGGTCGCGGTGATGATCGACACCCGCGATGCGCTGGAGGTCGGCGCGCTGCCCGCCGGCGTCGAGAACCCGGACTATGTCCGCTCGTGGCAGACCACCGATGCCGGCACCCGCGAAGCCGCCGAATAATGAAACTCGGCTCTCTCACGGACGGCGGCCGCGACGGCACCTTGATTGTCGTCTCGCGCGACCTCGCGCGCGCGGTTCGTGTCCCGGAAATCGCGGGAACTCTGCAAGCCGCGCTCGAGTCGTGGCGGGTGATCGCGCCGCGATTGGCGACGGTATCGGACGCCCTCGACGCCGCCAGCGTCGACGAAGCCTTCGCGCTGGAGACCGCCGCCCTCGCCTCGCCGCTGCCGCGCGCCTATCAGTGGGCCGATGGCAGCGCCTACCTCAATCATGTCGAACTGGTCCGCAAGGCGCGCGGCGCCGAGATGCCGCCGAGCTTCCTCGAGGATCCGCTGATGTATCAAGGCGGCTCCGATGCCTTCATCGGCCCGCGCGAAGACATCGTCGTCGCCAGCGAATCCTCCGGCATCGATATGGAGGGCGAAGTCGCGGTGATCACCGACGACGTGGCGATGGGGGTCGGCGCCGAGGCCGCGCGCGATCACATCAAGTTGGTGATGCTGGTCAACGATGTGAGTTTGCGCGCACTGATCCCCGCCGAACTCGCCAAGGGCTTCGGCTTCTTCCACGGCAAACCGGCGACCGCGTTCTCGCCGGTGGCGGTCACCCCGGACGAACTTGGGACCGCGTGGCGCGACGCCAAGCTTCACCTTCCCCTGCTGGTCGAACACAACGGCGTCCAGGTCGGCCGCGCCAATGCCGGCACCGACATGCAGTTCGGCTTCGGCGAACTGGTCGCCCACGCCGCGCACACCCGCGTCCTCGGCGCCGGCGCCATCGTCGGATCGGGCACCATCAGCAATCGCGATCGCGCGGTCGGCTGGTCGTGCATCGCCGAGATCCGCACCATCGAAAAGATCGAGACCGGCGAGCCCACCACTCCGTTCATGAAGTTCGGCGACCGCGTCCGCATCGAGATGAACGACGCAGCGGGCAAAAGCATTTTCGGCGCGATCGATCACCACGTCGTGCAAGCATGAAACTCTACGGCTATTTCCGCTCGTCGGCGGCGTATCGCGTCCGTATCGCGCTCAACCTCAAGGGCCTCGCCTACGACTCCGCCGCGGTGCACCTGCTCCGCGACGGCGGCGAACAATTTGGCGCCGAATTTCTCGCGCTCAACCCGCAAGGTCTGGTGCCGGCGTTCGAGGACGGCGGCGCGGTACTGACGCAATCGCTGGCGATCCTCGAATACCTCGAGGAGACCCACCCCGAGCCGGCGCTGCTGCCCAACGATGCGATCGAACGCGCCCGGGTCCGCGCGCTCGCGCTCGCCATCGCCTGCGACATTCACCCGCTCAACAATTTGCGCGTCCTCACCTACGTCAGCGGCGCGCTCGGGCAAAGCGACGAGGCCCGCGCCGCCTGGTACCGCCACTGGGTCGAGAGCGGGCTCGCCGCGGTCGAGGCCCTGGTCGCCGGACACCCGATGACCGGCGCCTTCTGTCATGGCGACGCGCCGGGCACCGCCGATCTCTGCCTGGTGCCGCAAATCGCCAACGCGCGGCGCTTCGACTGCGATCTGACCCAATGCCCCGAACTGGTCAGAATCGACGCGGCGTGCGTGGCGCTGCCGGCGTTTATCGACGCCGCGCCACAAAACCAACCCGACGCCGAGTAACTCGCAACAGCTTGCCCGCGCGGCCGTTCGCGCCATATTTCCTATCGGGTGATGGGCACGAATTTGAGCCCAGCGCATACATTATTTGATGGATAAATGACCGGACTAGCCGCCTTAGCCGCCGCGCCCGCGATTGGGCCGGCAACACCGAGCGCACCGCATCGGGCCGGCAACGACCAATCGTCGCGCCCGGGACAATCGGAGTCGGCGCCGCGCGCGCCGGCGGGTGTCGATGCCCGGCCGAGCGCAACCGGACTGTCCCGCGCCGGTTTGCTCGACGGCGCCGCGGCCGTCGCGGCGCAGGAATCGACCACCGCGCAGGACGAAGAAAAACCCGCGACCGTGACCGACGAGGACCGTCGCGAAGCGGCGAAAATGCGCGCCCGCGACGGCGAGGTTCGCGCCCATGAACGCGCCCACAAGGCAGCCGGCGGCGCCTATGCCGGCGCGGTCAGTCTCACCTATGCGCGCGGTCCCGACGGCAAGCGCTACGCGGTCGCCGGCGAAGTACCGATCGATGCCGCGCCGGTCGACGGCGACCCCCGCGCAACCATCGCCAAGCTGACCCAGGTCAAACGCGCCGCGCTCGCGCCGGCAAGCCCATCCGGCCCCGACCGCGCCATAGCCGCCTCGGCGACCGCCGCCATCCTAGAAGCCCAATCCCAACTCGCGGCCCAACGCACCGCAGACGCCGACAAGGCCATGGAAATCATCCTCCCAGGCCAAGCCGAGGCCGAACAACCAGGCTTCTCATTCACGGTATAGTCTGGAATGCCGACTTCTGACTTCTGTTCTCTGACCTCTGTTCTCTGGCCTTGTGCCAACCCGCAACCTCCGCTATCAATCTCCCCCCTTTTCGGTGCAACGCTTAGCAAGGACACGCCAATGAGCTACGACGAGCAGCGCTATCTCGACGAGCACCGGATCACCTACGGCGGATTCATGAAATACATGGTGTACGTCGGGGTCGGGATAATTTTCGTGCTGGCCCTCATGGCGGTGTTGCTGGTTTAGCCGCGCCGCGCGCCTGTTTGGGTAGCCTCACATGGTTGAGCATGGGCGCATGCAGCATTCTCTCCCCTTTCTGAGACCCACCGCCGAGCCGGGCCGGACTACCAAGCTTCGGCCGCGCCGGCCGGTCCCGGGCAGTCGCGTATCGCCGCCGCGCCCGCCGGGGCTCGCCGACTTTCCCGTCACCGCCGACATCACCCGTGGTGCCGAGCGGTTGTTGCAGAACCTCGGCTTCCGCACGCTCACCGAAATGAAACTCACCACCGGGCGCCGCGTCGACGTGATCGGTCTCGACGGCCGCGGCCGGTTCGCCATCGTCGAGGTCAAATCGAGCCTCGCCGATTTCAGGGCCGACGAAAAATGGCCCGAATATCTGGCGTTCTGCGATTGGTTCTATTTCGCGGTGGCGCCCGATTTCCCGCGTAAATCGCTACCCGACGAGACCGGCATCATCATCGCCGACCATTTTGGCGGCGAGGTCGCGCGCACCAGCCCGGATACGCCGATGGCGACCCAGGCGCGCCACCGCCAGACCCTGCTTTTCGCACATACCGCGAGCTCGCGCCTGTTCCGTCTCACCGAATCCGTTCTATAGTGGCGGCCATGGTATATCTCCTCCAAACCGCCGTCCCCGCGGTCGGTGCCCTGCTTCTCGTCGGTGCGCTCACGGCGTGTCAGGCCTACCGCGACGACTACAATCCGATTAAGATTCTGTGTCCCGGCGACTTCGATCCGGTGGCCAACAAATGCGTCATCCCCACCGGCGGCGGCGATTGATGACCGATCTTTCCGTCCGGCTCGAACGACTCTATACCGGCATCGTCTACGACACCTTGAGCGAGATCGGGCTCGCCGGCCAGGCACTGCCGCCGGCGATCCAGGCGCTCGAGGCGGGCCCGGTGCTCGCCGGCCGGGTGTGGACCTTGAGCGGCGTCCGCACCCCGTCAATCAGCCGCGACGAGTCGCTGCTCAAATGGACCGAGTTCCTCTCCGCCGCGCCAGCCGATTACGTGGTGATCTGCCAGCCCAACGACAACGACATCGCGCTGATGGGCGAGCTCTCGGCCGAGACCCTCAAGTTCCGCGGGGTCAAGGGCTACATCGCCGACGGCGGCTGCCGCGACATCGACTTCATTCTTAAACTCGGCTTCCCGGTCTACTGCAAATTCGCCACCCCGGCCGATATCGCCGGGCGCTGGCGGGTCGACGAAATGGGCACCACGGTGCGCATCGGCGGCATCGACATCGCCACCGGCGACTACGTCATCGCCGATCGCGACGGCGCGGTGATCGTGCCCGAGGATCGCGCCGAGGAAGTGATCGCCAAGGCGGAGGCCTCGGTCGCGTCCGAGGACAAGGTCCGCGCGGCGATCCTCGACGGGGTCGATCCCAAGGACGCCTACCTCAAGTTCGGCAAATTCTAATCAGCATTATCAGGGAGAAGCCGCATGGCTGAGGCAACGGGCTATTCGGTCCTCGACTCGTTTCGTATCGATGGCGAGAGCGCGATCGTCACCGGCGGCGGCAAGGGTCTCGGCCGCGTCGCCTGCCTCGCGCTCGCCGAAGCCGGCGCCAAGATCGCCGTGCTCGATCTCGATGGCGAGACCGCCGAGGCGACCGCCGGCGACATCGTCGATGCCGGTGGCGAGGCCCGCGCCTGGATCTGCGACGTCAGCGACGAGGCGCGCGTCGATACGGTATTCGACGAGGTCGCGGCGGCGTTCGGCGGTATTGATATCCTGATCAACAACGCCGGCACCGCGCGCCGCGAGCAGAGCGAGGATCTGCCGACCGAGACCTGGGACCTGTTGCTCCGGGTCAACCAGTCGTCGGTGTTCTTTTGTTCGCGCGCCGCGTCGCGCCATATGCTGGCGAACAGCCACGGCGCGATCGTCAACATGGCCTCGATCATGGGGGTGACCGGCGGCGGCTATCATCCCAACCTCGCCTACCACGCGACCAAGGGCGCGGTGGTCAACATGACCCGCAGCCTCGCCGCCGAATGGGGTCGCCGCGGCATCCGCGTCAACGCCATCGCGCCGACGTATACCGAAACCGACCTCACCCTACCGCTGCGGGAAAACAAGCAAGTCCGCGCTTATCTGGAGGAACGCACCCCGATGGGCCGCTTCGCGCAACCGCATGAAATGGCCGGCGCGATTCTGTATCTCGCCTCCCCAGCCTCCTCGGCGGTGACCGGAATTCTGCTCCCAGTTGACTGCGGCTGGTTGGCGATTTGACGGGTATCAGTCCCTGAAATTCTCGCCCTCGCGGTCGAGTACGCGCTTGAGCGCCTCGAGGTGGCGGTCGGTGTTGGCCGCGCGTCCCGATTGCTCGGCGCGGATGCCCGCCGCGACTTCGGCCGCCATGTTGTCGCTGATTATTTTTAGCGGCCGGCCGGTCGACATCGCCAGCACCTGGGCGCGACACGCCTGTTCGAGGTAATAGAGATCCTCCCACGCCGCGGCGACGGTCGGGCGCGCCACGGTGATGCCGTGATTGGCCATGAACAGAATGTCCGCCTCCCCCATCGCGGCGGCGATGCGGTCGGCCTCGGCCCAATCCATCGCCAAGCCGCCATAGGTGTCGTCGTAGGCGACCCTGCCCCAAAAGCGCAGCGCGTTCTGATCCGCCATCTCCAGCCGTCCGTCCGCGATCATGGTCAGCGCCAGCGCGTGCGGCATGTGGGCATGCATGACGCAGCCCGCGTCGGGCCGCGCCTTGTGGATCGCCGCGTGGATATAGAACGCGGTGGGCTCGAGATAACCGTCGCCCTCGACCAAATTGCCTTCGCCGTCGACCACGACAAGATTGCTCGCCGTCACCTCCGACCAATGCAGGCCGTAGGGGATCAACAGAAAACGGTCGTCCTCGCCCGGCACCGCCAACGACAAATGATTGTCGATGCCCTCGTTCAAGCCGAAGCGCACGCACAACCGGTACGCGCCCGCGAGGTCCTCGCGGGCGCGTTGAACCGGGTCGCCGGAGAGGTCGTGGACTATGGCCGAATCGGACATCGCGTTTGCTTTTTCTTGCCTGTCTAAAAAATGATCAGTTGGCGAACGGTATGCCCCGACGCCAGCCTGTCAAAACCTTCGTTGATCTCCTCGAGCGGCAAGCGCTCGCTCATCAGCCGGTCGACTGGCAGCCGGCCTTGTTGGTAGAGCGAGATATAATTCGGAATGTCGCGCGCGGGGACGCAACTGCCCAGATAGCTGCCGCGGATGGTGCGTTCCTCGGCGACCAGATTGACGTGCTGGATGGCGAACGAATGATCCGGGTGCGACAGGCCGGAACTCACGGTCTCGCCGCCGCGCCGGGTGATCTGGTAGGCGAGCTCCATCGCCCTGACCGAACCCACCACCTCGAAGGCATAGTCGACCCCGCCCGATGTCGCGTCGCGCACCGCCTCGACGACGTTGGCGTCGCCCGCGTTGAAAGTCTCATCGGCGCCCAACTGCCTCGCCAATGCCAACTTGTCGTCGAGCAGATCGATGCCGATGATCCGCCGCGCGCCGGCCATCTTGGCACCGAGCAACGCGTTCAGCCCGACCCCGCCGAGACCGACCACCGCGACCGAGGTGCCGGGCCGCATTTTCGCTGTGTTGACCACCGCGCCGACCCCAGTAATCACCGCGCAGCCAAACAAAGCCGCTTCTTCCAGCGCCAAGCTCCGATCCACTTTAACCAGCGACCGCCGCGAGACGGTGGCGTATTCGGCGAAGCACGACACGCCGACCTGATGGTTCACCGGCGCGCCATCCTTGTGCAGCCGGATATCCCCGCCGAGCAGGGTTCCGGCGACATTCGCCGCCGCGCCGGGCTCGCACAGCGCCGGCCGGCCCTCGTTGCACGGCACGCAATGACCGCACGACGGCACGAAAACGAACACCACGTGGTCGCCTGGTTTGAGATCGGTCACCCCCTCGCCGACTTCCTCGACCACCCCCGAGGCCTCGTGCCCGAGCACCATCGGCAAAGGGCGCGGGCGCGCGCCGTTGACCACCGAGAGATCGGAATGGCAGAGCCCGGCCGCGGCGACCTTGACCAACACCTCGCCGTTACCCGGCGGGTCGAGCTCGATCTCTTCTATCACCGCCGGACGGCTGGTGGCAAACGGTTGGGGTAACGCCATCTCGCGCAGCACGGCGGCCTTGATCTTCATCGTCGCGGTCCTTTTGGGTATATTTGCGCGGCTGTTCTACCAGGGAATTTCACTGCCGTCATAGCGCAAGAACCGGCTGCCGTCGTCGGCTTTCACCGCGGCCAGGACCGTCGCCATGCCGACCGCCGCCTCGGTCGGCGTGACCGGCGCCGCGTCGCCGCCCATGTCGGAGCTTACCCAGCCGGGATGAAACGCGGTCACGCTCACCCCGCGCGGGGCCAGATCGTTGGCCATCGCGCGTACCGCCATGTTCAGTCCGGCCTTGCTGGTGCGGTACGGATAGAGCCCGCCACCGGCCTCGGTGAGGCTCGCGAGCACGGTCGAGACGACGGCGATCTTCTTCTGCTCCGAGGCCGCCACGTGATCGATGAAGGTCTCGCACAGCCGCACCGGCGCGATCAAATTGACTTCGATCTCGGCCCGCCACGCGGCGTAATCGAGGTCGCCGAAGCCCTGCGCCTCGCGATGGCCGAGCTGCCCGGCGTTGCTGAACAGCACATCGATCGGAATATCCGCGAGGTCGCCCGCCAACGCCGTCACCGCACCGCCGTCGGTAACGTCGAGCGCATGAATAGAGATATCGCCACCAAGGCTATTCAAAACCGTCGCCCGGTCGGGCGCGCGGCAGGTGGCGATCACCCGCCAACCTTCGCTCCCGTAGTGGCGCGCCAGCTCCAGTCCGATGCCGCGACTGCAGCCGGTGATCAGAATTGTCGCCATGTCGTCCTCCTCAATCGCCAATCGTTTTCGCCGCATGCATTTTGCCCGCGACGAGGTCGGCGAGCCGGCGATCGCGCCATGCGGCGCGCGCTTCAAGCGCCGCCGCCGGCAGGATTTCGCGCCGTTCGTCCTCGACCCGGCCGACCAGCGCGTCGTTCCAAATCCTAGGGCCCGGATCGTCGACACTGAAATCGTAATACATCCGCCCCAGCCGCTCGCAATAGTCGCGCACCCCTTTCGGCGCGTTGAGATCGATGGTCTCGAACGGCCCCATGAACGCCCAGCGCAGGCCGATGCCGTCGGCGATCGCGGTATCGACGTCGGCGGCGTCGCACACTCCATCCTCGACCAGACGGAACGCCTCTTGCCACAGCACCCCCTGCATGCGGTTGGCAACGAAGCCATCGATTTCTTTTTTCAGGGTGATCGGCGCTTGGCCGACCGACGCCATCAGATCGCGGGTCCGGGTCACGCTCGCCGGATCGGTCCACGGCGCCGGCACGATCTCGACCAAGGGCACGAGATGCGGCGGGTTGATCGGATGCGCGACAAGGCAGCGCGCGCGGCCCGCGAGCGCCTCGGTAAAGCGCGAGGCGCTGATGCCCGATGTCGAGGTGGCAAGCACGGCGGCGTTCGGCGCCAGCCGATCGAGCTCGGCGAACACCGCGCGCTTGATCTCGACGCGCTCGAGGGTGTTCTCCTGCACGTGACAAACGCCGTCCACCGCGTCCGCCAAATCCCCCACGCCGCGCACCCGACCGCGCACGGCTTGTGGCGTCTCGTCGCGCAGCAGACCGGCCTCAGCGAGATCAGGCAGCGCCGCGTCAATCAGATCGAGCGCCCGCTCCACCGCGCCGTCGGCGACATCGTACAACGCAACCCGATGACTGGCGCGCGCAAACACGATCGCCCACGATCGGCCGATCAAGCCGGCGCCGATCACCGCGACCTTGTCCGCCATCGCTCCCTCCCCGCATGATTATTCTTGCAATCGAGCGCGTTGGTACGCCATCACCGGCACGCTGACAACGCCCAAAATAGGCACGGTAAATTCCCGCTCCGCGCCCAGCGGCCCAGCAAGCGCGACCGCGCGCCCGAGCTTATGCGAGGCCAGCCTGCGTGGCGCTTGAACGCGCTTTAAAAACCGGAACCCAGTCTCCCCGATCTTCCAGACCGCACCACCACCCGTGAGCGCAGCGAACGGCAAGCGCGACCACGCGCCCGAGCTTATGCGAGGAAAGCCTGCGTGGCGCTTGAACGCACTACAAACTACGATGAGTCTTGCTCATCGCGGGTTGGTAATACCTGCCATGACGGCTTCGACGTCGGCCAGGCTCGCCATCGACAGCGCGGTGCCGGGCCGGGTGACCGAAATCCCGGCCGCGGCGCAGCCGAAGCGCACCGCGTCGATGGCATCATCTCCCCTCGCCAACGCGGTGGCGAAGGCGCCGTTGAAGGCATCGCCCGCGCCGGTGGTCTCGATCACCGGGCCGGCGTCGACCGCCGCGACCAGCTCGGCTCCCGCCGCCGACCGGATAAGCGCGCCGCGCGCGCCGAGGGTGATCACCGCGCACCCGACGCCCCGGGCGAGGAAAGCCTCGGCGGCGCGCGCCGCTTCGTCGGCCGACTTTACCGCCACCCCGGTCAGCATCTCGGCCTCGGTCTCATTGGGTGTGACGTAGTCGCAGAGCGCGAGCATGCCGTCCGGCAGTTTGGTCGCGGGCGCCGGATCGAGAATCGTGCGCACACCGCCGGCGCGGGCGATCTCGAGCGCGCGGACCGCCGCCGCCAACGGTTGCTCGAGCTGGGTCATGAAAACCGCCGCCGCCTCGATCGGCGCGGACCAGGCCTCGATATCGCCGACAGCGATGGTCGCGCCGGCGCCGGGACAGACGATGATCGCGTTTTCGCCGGTGGCGTCGTCGACAAAGATCGACGCGGCGCCGGTGTAACC
Source organism: Alphaproteobacteria bacterium (assembly GCA_047517485.1). Lineage (GTDB taxonomy): Bacteria > Pseudomonadota > Alphaproteobacteria > UBA7887 > UBA7887 > JAKZSU01. The sequence continues at coordinate 643 of JAKZSU010000206.1, read as the reverse complement.
GTCGGCGCTTTGTTCGACCATCGGTCTGACCCCGGCATCGGCCCAGATCTGGTGCGCCATGTCGGCGAAAGGATCACGCCCGAGCTTGGACAGCAACGTGACATCGGCGCCGAGCCGGGCGGCGGCCACCGCCTGGTTCGACCCCTTGCCGCCCGGCCCCAGCGCGAAGCCGGAGCCGATAATGGTTTCCCCCATCCGCGGCGCCCGCGCGGCGCGAAAGGCGGTATCGGCGACAAAGACGCCAAGAATAACGACGGTGCCGGTCATGCGGCCCTCCCGCATAAACCCTACACGGGATCATACCGCCCTGCATTGAGTGAAACTCATTGCAGGCCAGCAAGCGCGCCCGAGCCAATGCGAGGCCAGCCTGCGTGGCACCTGAACGCCCTTTAAAAACAACCGGACGGCGCGAGGCGCAGGCCGGCAAGCGCGACCGCGCGCCCGAGCTTATGCGAGGCCAGCCCGCGTGGCGCTTGAACGCCCTTTATAAAATAACCGGACTGCGCGCCCGAGCTTATGCGAGTGAGTCGGACCCGATTTCCTTGGACACAGAATTGGCTTAATCGAAGTGTCCAAGGAGGACCGGAACATGACCGATAATTTTGAGAAGAAAGTTGCTGTTGATGGGCCTGTGGTAAATGCG
>JAKZSU010000205.1:0-20760 GCA_047517485.1 Alphaproteobacteria bacterium | reverse complement strand
TACCTCCTGTGGTTCAGGGTTTAAGGCGCCAGCAGGCGCAGCAAGTCGGGGTTGTCGCGGACCTCGGCGGCGGGGCCCTCAAGGGCGACGCGGCCGCGATCGAGGACGTAGGCGTAGTCGGCGACCTTGAGCGCGAGCTCGGCATTGCACGCCTCGAGATCGCTTTGCACGGCGACAGCGCATTCGGTGGCTTCGACCACGCTGCCGAACACCGCCAGTACACTGTCACCGGCGGTGTCGACCACACGGCCTTCATGGCCCGCGATATGCCTGCGAAAGACATCGCGGCAGAGGTTGAGCATATCCATGGTGGCGCGCTCATCGTCGCCCATCAGGCGCGAATACCCGGCTACGTCGGCGGCCAGGATCGCCACTAATTTGCGCTTGGCCTCGGCCATGCCGTCCCTCTCCACATCGGTGACCAAGGGTACGACGGAAGCGGTCGGTGCCTCAAGGCGATTGGCCGGCGGCGCCGTTGCTGGTTACGGCGCCACATTACCAAGGATGATGGTGCCGGCGGCGGCGAACATGCCGCCGACGCCGTGCACCACGGATATTTCCGCGCCGTCGACTTGGCCCGGCGAGACGCCGCGCATCTGGCGCACGCCTTCCTGCAGCGCGTACATGCCGTACATGCCAGAATGCATGTAGCTCAAGCCGCCGCCGTTGGTGTTGAGCGGCAAGGTGCCGCCCGGCGCGGTGTTGCGCTCGGCGATGAAGGCGGCGGCCTCGCCCGGGGCGACGAAGCCGAGGTCCTCGAGACCGTAGAGCGGTAAATGCGCGAAGGCGTCGTAAATCATCAGGTGATCGACGTCGGCGGGACCGATACCGGCTTCGTCGAAGGCCTTGCGTCCGGAGACCCGGAAGGCTTGCGAGCTGGTAAAATCCTTCATCTGGCTGATCAGCGGGGTCTCGACGCTTTCGCCGGTGCCGAGGATGTAGACCGGCGTGGTGGGAAAATCCTTGGCGCGCTCGGCCTTGGCGAGGATCAGCGCGACGCCGCCGTCGGTCACCAGGCAACACATCAGCAGGCGGAACGGATAGCAGATCATTTTTGATTCTAGCACCTCGTCGACGGTGATCGGGTCGCGGAAGCTGGCGCGCGGATGGAACGCCGCCCATTCGCGCTGCACCACCGCGACCGCGGCCAACTGCTCCTCGCTCACGCCGTAGTCCTTCATGTAGCGCAGCACCGGAATGGTGAAGGTGCTCGGCGGTCGCCCGGCGCCGTAGGGCTGCTCGAACTGCATCTGGAACTGCGACGGGAAGAGCGAGGCGCCGGAACGCCCGATCCAATGACGGCCGCTTTCGCCGTGGGTGATCAGCACGGGGTCGCACAGGCCGGCCTCGATCGCCGCCGCGGCGTGGCGCACATGGAGCATGAACGAACAGCCGCCGACCGAGGTGCCGTCGACCCAAGTCGGCGTAATGCCGAGGTAATGCGCGACCTCGGTCGGGTTGTGGCCGGCGCTGGCGACCCCGTCGATGTCCTTGAGGGTGAGCCCGGCGTCGGCGAGCGCGTTGAGCGCGGCGTCGGCGTGCAGCTGGATTTGCGACAGGTCGGGAATTTTTCCCAATTCGGTGGTCTCGGCGGCGCCGACGATGGCGACGGATTTCTGTTTCATCACACTTATCCTCGCGCGCCTATGTGGCCGGCCGGAACTGCGGCAGGGTGATGGCGTCGGAGAGCTTCTCGAAGGTGACCTCCAACGCCATGTCGAGCTGCAGCGCCTCGGGGGTCTGGGGGCAGTCGAGGATATTGGCCATCAGCCGCGGGCCTTCCTCGAGTTCGACCACGGCGATGGCGAACGGGCCGTCATCGAAGCCGGGGGTGGGCAGATGATTGATCACATAGCTGTACAAGGTCGCCCGACCCGAGGCCACGATCACCGAGACGGCGCGGCTGCCGCAGTCGGGACAGAACGGCCGCGGCGGAAAATAGGTGTTGGCGCAAGCGTCGCACCGCTGCAGGCGCAGCTCGCCCTCGGCCGCGCCGTCCCAGTAATGCTGGGTCTCGGGGGTCGGTTTGGGAATCACACGGTCTCCGCTCACGGGTCGCTCCTCATCTAAAATGCCGGCATAGTAAAACTACAAAAAAAGGAGCGGCCCTTTTTGCAAAGGACCGCTCCAATTTTTCGATCAAGGCCGAAACTTACGGCCCTGGATCGCTCGTCCTACAGTGAGAACACCCACAACAGGTTGGCGTTCCGGATCTTCTCCAGGCCCGGCGTCGAGGGCGCGAAGTAGGTCGGAACCGTGCCCCAACCGCCCGAGGAGACGGCGATGTACTGCTTGCCGTCCACGGCGTAGCTCATCGTCGGCGCATCGGTCAGGGTGTTCATGTGGAAGCACCAAAGCTCGTCGAGCGTGGTGTCGTCGAAGGCGCAGAATTTGCCTTCGTGCTGGGCGACAAACACCAGCCCGCCAGCAGTCGACAGAACGCCGGCCATGACGGGATAGCGGGTATCGACCTTGCGGACGATCCGCCCGGTGGTGACATCGACCGCGGTCAGGCTGCCGGCCATGGTCTCGCCACTGGTCGACTTGGCGGTGGTGACGTCGGGCATGCCGCCGGAGAACCATTCACGGAGAACGAAGCTGCCGTTGGCGCCCGGCGTCTCTTCTTCGTTGTTGACCGTGATGCAGCTCTCGATGGTCGGAATGTAGGCCATCTGGGTCTGCGGGCTGTACGAGATCGGCATCCAGTTCTTACCCCCCATCAGATTGGGGCAGAAGGTCGCCGTCTTGTTGGTCCGGTTCGGCGTGTTCTCGGCGACATAGACCTGAATGTCGGAGCTCGGGTCATAGTCGAGCGGCAGGCCGGTGACCTTGTCCAGACCACGCGTCCAGTTGAGCTCCTTGACGAACGGCACGCCGTAGATGAACTCACCATTGGTGCGATCGATCGCATAGAAGAAGCCGTTACGATCGGCATGGATGAACGTCTTGCGATCCTTGCCGCCGATATTGATGTCGACCAACGGATTCTCGTTGACGCCATCGTAATCGTACGGATCGTTGGGCGTGTACTGGAAGTGATACGCCACCGCGCCGGTGTCGGCGTCGATCGCGAACATGCCGGAGGTGTAGAGGTTGTCGCCGGGACGATAGTCCTGGTCCCAGTCCGGCCCCGGATTGCCGATGCCCCAGATCAACAGGTTGGTCTCGGGATCGTAGGACCCGGTCTGCCAAGTCGAACCGCCACCGGTCATCCACGCGTCATAGCCGTCCTTCCAGGTCTCGTGGCCGGCCTCGCCGGGCCCGGGAACCGTGTAACGGCGCCATCTTTCCTTGCCGGTGTTGAGATCGACGGCCGCGAGCCAGCCGCGGATGCCGTACTCGGCACCCGACACGCCGGTGACCGCCATGTCCTTGACCACCAACGGCGCGATGGTGATGGTCTCGGCGATCGACGGATCGGCGAGCTGAATCTCCCAAACCAGGCCGCCGTCCGACTTGTTGAGCCGAACCATGCGGCCGTCGAGGGTGCTCATGATCACCGCGTCTTCCCAGATCGCGACGCCGCGATTGTTGATCGCGCAGCACGTCACGTTGCCGGCCCAGTCCTTGTCGACGCCCGGATCATAGGTCCAATTGATCATATCCGGACCTTGACCCGCCTTGCGCAGGTCGATCGACATCAACTCGCTCCAGCCATTGGCCATGTACATCGTGCCGTTCTCGACGATCGGCGTGCCTTCGATGTTGCCATAGCGCCAGAAGCCGCCGCCCTCGGTCCCGCCGAGCGCGATGGTGAATTCGACATGGAGATCGGCGATGTTCGACTTGTTGATCTGGTCGAGCGGCGAAAAACGATGCGAGTTGTAAGTGCGATGCGTGTGCAGCCAGTCGTCGCCATTGTCGGCGGCGTTCAACAGGTCTTCACTGGTGGTCAATTCCGACGCGGTCGCCGGAACCGCGAGTGCGACGGCCAACAGGCTCGCGCCGGCCGCAGCTAGAGTCTTCCCATATTTCATGGTCATTGCAGATATCCTCCCCAACGTCTTGCGCCGCGCGACCTGATCGCTCGGAAAATCGCCCGAAGACCTCCCCTCGAACGACCGCCGACCCGTCACGACATTAACGCGGCCTTTTAACCGGACCTTGCGCGCGACTGATAAAAAAATTTTGATCCTCCCGCTACGATAAGTCAATGCTGGAGTTAATGATTTTCGATAGTTGCGATTGGATTTTTCAATACCGGCGTCGCCGTTGCGCTACGATCGGATATCAGGCCATTGTTGGTGCCGTAAAAAGCTTATGAGGCGCGCCCCCGTGGGTATTCAACACTTCGAGTCGGTCGCCGCGCTCGAAGAATTCATGACAACGCCGGCGCCGGGTTTGCGCGAGGAATTGGCGCGGCTCGACGGCGATATCATGGTGCTTGGGGTCGGCGGCAAGATCGGCCCGACCCTGGCACGATTGGCGCAGCGCGCCTGCCCGGAAAAGCGGGTGTTCGGGGTGGCGCGGTTCAGCGATCCGAGCCTCCGCGCCAAGTTGGACTCTTGGGGGATCGAGACCATCGCCTGCGATCTTGCCGATCGTGACGCGGTGGCGGCGCTGCCAAATGTCGAAAATATCGTGTTCATGGCGGGGCGCAAGTTCGGCTCGGACGACAACGCGCCGCTGACCTGGGCGATGAACGCGTTGGTGCCGGCGATCGTCGCCGACGCTTTTGCCACTTCACGCATCGTCGCCTATTCGACCGGCTGCGTGTATCCGTTCGTCGCCGTCGCGACCGGCGGCGCCATTGAGTCCTGCCCGCCCGGCCCGCCGCCCGGCGAATACGCCTGGTCGTGCCTCGCCCGCGAGCGCCTGTTCGAACATGCGTCAAGTATCCACGGCACCCCGGGGCGATTGCTCCGCCTCAATTATGCGATCGACATGCGCTATGGGGTTTTGCACGACATCGCGCGCAAGGTCGCGGCCGGCGCGGCGATCGATGTCACCATGGGCCACGTCAACGTGATCTGGCAGGGCGACGCCAACGAAATGGCGTTGCGCATGCTGGGCCACTGCACAACCCCGACATCGCCGCTCAACGTGACCGGTTTGACAACCGTCGCGACCAGGACGCTGGCGGCGGCGTTTGGCGACCGGCTGGGCAGGGCCCCGATTATTGTCGGTGAAGAGGCCGAAACCGCCTGGTTGTCGAACGCCGGCGCGGCGGCGCGGCTATTCGGAGCACCCCGGGTGTCGGTGGAAACAATGATCGCATGGACGGCGGACTGGGTGGCGCGCGACGCTCCGAGCCTCGGCAAACCGACCCATTATGAATCGCGCGATGGCCGGTACTGACTTCGCCGTGCGCCGCCTGGCGCTCGGCGACGTGCCGCGGCTGATCCGCCTGTCCGACGCGGCGGGCTGGAACCAGACGGCGGAGGACTGGCAGCTGCTGCTCAGCCTCGGCTTCGGCTGGGGCCTGTGGCACGGCGACGACGGACCGCTGGCGAGCGCGCTGGCGCTACCCTATGGCGACGCGTTCGCCTGGATCAGCATGGTGCTGGTGACCCCGCCATTGCGCCGCCAGGGCATCGCCACGCGGTTGACCGAGGCCTGTCTGGAAGAGCTCGACGCGCGCGGCCTCGAGGCCCGGCTCGACGCGACGGCCGCAGGCCAAGCGGTGTATGAGAAGCTGGGCTTTACGCCGGGATTCACCTTCACCCGGTGGGAGTCAGAACGGCCGCGGCTGCGGCCGCGTGGCGCGGCGGCCGATACTATGGCGATCGAGCGGGCGACGGGCGGCGATCTCGCGGCGCTGGCGGCTCGCGACGCGGCGGCGTTCGGCGCCGACCGGACAGCGTTGCTGGCGATGATGCTGGCGCGCTGTCCCGATCAGGCGTGGAGCGGCGGACAAGGATTCGTGCTCGCCCGCGACGGCCACCGCGCGCTGCAAGTGGGTCCGCTGGTCGGCGACGATGACGAGATGGCGGCGGCGCTGCTCGGGCGCGCCTTGGACGGGGTGGTGGGACCGGTGTTCGTCGATGCCATCGACGGGAACGACGCGTTTAGCGCGGTGCTGAGCGAGGTTGGATTTAGGCCGCAACGCCAGTTCGCGCGCATGCGGCGGGGGCCGGTGGCGCTCGAAGCCCCGGCCGGCGCGTATGCGCTCGCCGGGCCGGAGTTTGGCTGACCGGACCGGCGGCGTTCGTCTATTGCTCGGGCACGCCGGCCTTGCGGAGGCCCTCGGCGATTTTGTCGAAGAGTTTGATTTCGAAGTTTCGCTTTACGACAAATTCGTTGTGCGCGATCTCGATCGTGAAGCCAGGTGACGCTGACTCGAGACGTTCCAACGCGCGGCTGATGCCACCGGCGCTACCAAGCCGACCGTGAATTGCCACGGCGAGTGATGCGCGAAGCATCGGCGTGCCGGTGGTCATTTTCCTGAGGCGATCCAAAGCGGGCTCGTACTCGCCCTTTCGGTAGTGATCGACGGCGAATACGTAATTCGACCAACTTGGGCCGGCAGGGTTCAGCAACACCGCTTTTCGCATTAGTGCCAGACCACGCTCCCATTTGCCAGTGGGCGCCATGAAATTGCCGGCAAAATGTAGGATCGCCGAATTATTGGGATTGAGTTCAATTGCCCGCTCCGCTTCCGTGTAAAACAGGTTGAGATTCTGTCGCGAAAAATAACCGAGCGCCATCGCCCAATGGGCGGCGGGATTTGTCCGGTCAAGATCGAGCGCGCGTTGCGCCACGTCCAACCCCCGCCCGACCGAATTTGGCAGCAGATTGAATTCGTGCCGGTATTCCTCGATATAAACGTACGCAAGCTCGGCCAGCGCATCGACATAGATGGGATCAAGCTCGATCGCGCGTTCGAGACAATCGCGGGATATGCCGTGCTGCTCTTCGGTATGGACATAGTGATAGACGAGCGCGCGCAGGAAGCAGTCGTGCGCGGCGAGATTCTCGGTGCGGGTCGCGTGTACGCGCTGTTCGCCGATACGGGCGATCAGGCCATGCTTTCCGGCAAGGGCGCCGACGATGCGTTGGGTGATATCGTCCTGAACGGCGAATATACTTTGCGCTGAAAGATCGCGTTCGTACGTCTCCGCCCAGACGTGGCCGCCGGATCCGGCATCGATCATCTGCGCGGTCACGCGGATGGTTTCGCGATCGGTCCGCACGCTGCCTTCGACGACATATTGGACGCCGAGTTCTTTGCCGACGGCACGGACATCGATCGCTTGGCCCTTGAATTGGAAGGTCGTATTGCGGGCCAGCACGAAAAGCTCGGGGAAACGGGTGAGCTCGGCGATGATTTCCTCGGTAATGCCGTCGACGAAATAATCCTGTTCGGGATCGCCAGAGAGATTGTCGAACGGCAGCACCGCGATCGACGGGCCGGTGGGCATCGCGAGAGTCGGGTCGTCGTCTTGCGCGATGGTCTGATCATCGGCTGGCGGGCGGGTGAGCTGCCAAGTCATGAGCCCGGCAACCACTGCTACGACGGCGATTAGAGCGACGACGACCATTGGTTGACGCCGAGATATTCGCGACCCGAAGTCCGTCGCGGCCGGCGCCGCGCCCGCCGGGAGAAGGGAAAAGGCGCGCACCGGTTTGGCGATATTCTTGACCGCGTGCGCGCCGGCGTCGGCGAGGGCAAGACCGAGTTTGCCCTCGACCTGCAGGTGCGCCGATTCCGAGATCATCACCCCGCCGGGCGCGGCCAGGCCTTCGAGCCGCGCGGCAATGTTGACGCCATCGCCGTAGATCGTCCCGTCATCCTCCTCGATGACGTCGCCGAGATTGATGCCGATGCGGAAATGGATGCGGCGATCATCGGGCACGAGTAAATTACTGGAGTTGAACTGCGCCTGAACCTCGACCGCGCATTGGACCGCCTCGACGACGCTGGGGAACTCGGCGAGAACGCTGTCGCCGGCGGTGTCGATGACCCGGCCGGCATGCGCCTCGATGCGCGAACGGAAGACCAGGCGGGCGTCCTTCAAGGCGGCCACCGTCGCGCGCTCGTCGTCGGCCATCAGCCGCGCGTAGCCGACGACATCGGCGGCGAGAATAGCGGCGAGTTTTCTCAGACCCTCGTCAGCGGCCATGGTGATACTGAAGTCCCCGATTTTGCGCGGTGAGGCTACGCCTAAAAGTAGGGGTTGCAAAGGTTGGCGCGCTGATTTTAGCGCGACCAAAATCGAGTGACAGGACCCGAATCTTGACTGATGTTATCATTTTTGATAACAAGTGCCGATGAAGTAGGCGATCACTTTCCATAGCAAGAAAGTTGAAAAACAGACGCTGGCGTTCCCCGCCGGAATATTGGCGAATTTGCTGCATATTCTCGAGTTAGTGGAAGAATTCGGCCCGGCGCTTGGCCGTCCGCACACCGCGTCCTTAGGCAAAGGTTTGTTCGAGATCAGAGCCAAGGGCCGGGAAGGGATCGGCAGATCGCTATTCCGCGCGGTTGCCGGAGGAGAAATCGTGATCCTGCACAGCTTCGTCAAGAAGACGCGGAAGATCCCGAAAAAGCATATGGCTTTGGCGCGCCAACGCATGAAAGAGGGACGAGCAATGGCTGACCGTCCGACATTCGAGAGCTTTAAGGAAAAGGCGCTGAACGACCCGGAAGTGAGGGCTGCCTATGATGAGGCGGCGCCGGCCTTTGCGATGAAACGCGACATGATCGCGATGCGCACGGCGGCGGGCAAAACCCAGGAGGAAATGGCCGTGCTGCTGGGCACCAAGAAAAGCAACATCTCGCGACTGGAAAGCGTGAACAACGACATCTCTCCGAGGCTGGCCACGGTCGAGGAGTATGCCCGCGCGCTCGGGTATCGCATGAAGGTCGAGTTCGAGCCGGCGCCCGGGAAGGGAGCGAGGGAGTGAACTGGGTGGGTAATATGAGCTGGGTGAAAGGCTGGCGATGAACGGGTCGATCTCATTGCCCGCCGACATCAGCGCCATTCTGGCGCGCGGCACGGTGATTCCGGCGCATCTTTTAGCGCTCGATGCGGATCGCCGGCTCGACGAGCGGCGGCAGCGGGCGTTGACGCGGTATTATGTCGATGCCGGCGCCGGGGGGCTTGCGGTGGGGGTGCATGCGACCCAGTTCGGGATTCGCCAGGCGGGGCTTTATGAGACCGTGTTGCGACTGGCGATCGAGACTAGCCGGGACTGGACCGCGCGGGCGATGGTGATGGTCGCCGGCATCGCCGGGGGAACTGATCAAGCGGTGGCCGAGGCGCGGATTGCGCGCGACCTCGGCTATCATGTGGGGCTGGTCAGTCTGGCGGCGTTTCAGGGCGCGGATGAGGATGCGATGGTGGCGCACTGTGCCGCCCTGGCGGCCGAGATTCCGATTTTCGGGTTTTATTTGCAGCCGGCGGTCGGTGGGGTGCGATTGACCGCATCGTTCTGGCGGCGGTTTGCCGAAAATCCGGGCGCGGTGGCGATCAAGGTGGCGCCGTTCGATCGCTATGCGACGCATGCCGTGGTGCGCGGGGTGGTCGCGGCGGGGGCCGAGGAACGGGTGGTGCTGTACACCGGAAACGACGATCACATCGTGCTCGACCTGGTGACGCCGTTCGGCGCCATGCGCGACGGCGAAGAGGTCACGGTGCGGTTTCGCGGCGGTTTGCTCGGCCAATGGGGGGTGTGGACGCGGAGCGCGGTGCAGCTGCTCGAGCGGATTCATGCCGGCGGCGAAATCGACGATAAACTGCTCGCGCTCGACTGGAAGCTGACCGATGCCAATCGGGCGATCTTCGATGTCGCGAACGGGTTTCGCGGCTGCATCGCCGGGTGTCACGAAGTGCTGCGGCGGCAGGGCTTGTTTGAGGGCACCTGGTGCCTCGACGAAGCGGCGTGTCTGAGCCCAGGACAAGCCGAAGACATCGACCGGGTTTGCCGCGATCATCCCGAGCTGACGGACGATGGGTTCGTCGCTGAGAATCTTGATCGTTGGCTCACCGGCGACCGGTAGATTAGGGTGCGCCCGACGTAAGTGACGCACGAAGGGCACCTGCCATGACGGAACGAAGGCTCGGGATCATCATGCACGGGGTGACCGGGCGGATGGGGACCAATCAGCATCTGGTGCGCTCGATCCTGGCGATCCGTGACGCCGGCGGGGTGGTGCTGGGTAATGGCGATCGGGTGATGCCGGAGCCAGTACTGGTCGGGCGCAGCGCGGACAAGTTGGCGGCCCTGGCGGCGGCGCACGGTGTAGCGCGCTGGACCACCGATCTTGGCGAAGTGCTGGGGGATGCCGGGCTCTCGGTGTTTTTCGACGCGGGATCGACGCAAATGAGAAGCGAATTGCTGCATCGGGCGATCGATGCGGGAAAGCACGTCTATTGCGAAAAACCGGTCGCGGCGAGCCTGGATGACGCGCTGAGCGTATGGCGACGCGCGCAAGGCGCGGGAGTTAAACATGGGGTCGTGCAGGACAAGCTTTGGCTGCCTGGCATCGTCAAGCTGAACGGACTGCTCGACGACGGATTTTTCGGTCGGGTTTTGTCGGTACGCGGCGAGTTCGGTTATTGGGTATTCGAGGGCGACGATCGCCCGGCGCAACGGCCGTCGTGGAATTATCGCCGCGAAGACGGCGGCGGCATCGTGCTCGATATGCTGCCGCACTGGCATTACGTGCTGGAAAACCTGTTCGGCGAGATCCGCGCGGTGAATGCGCTGGCGAAAACCCATATCCCCGAGCGCTGGGACGAAGCCGGCGCGCGCTATGCGGTGACGGCGGACGATTCGGTCTATGCCACGTTTCAGATCGCCGGCGATGTGGTGGCGCACTTCAATTGCTCGTGGGCGGTGCGGGTGCGCCGCGACGACCTTCTTACGATTCAAGTCGACGGCACCCATGGCTCGGCGGTGGCGGGGCTGCGCGAATGCCGAAAGCAAGCGCGCGAAGATACGCCGGTGCCGATGTGGAACCCGGATGTCGCCTCGGAAATCGACTATTTTGACGATTGGTCGGCGGTGCCGGACACGGCCGAGACCGAAAATGCGTTTAAGGCACAATGGCAAGCGTACATTCGCCACGTCTGCGAAGACGCGCCGTTCCCATGGGATCTCGAGGCCGGCGCACGCGGGGTGCAACTAGCGGCGTTGGGCCTACGCAGTTCGGCCGAACGACGCTGGATCGACATCCCAGAGCTGGATACAAATTGATGGCCGAGGCGCCCCGCCTCAAGATTGAGGAGATCGTGCTTTATGAGCGCGATATCGTGCTGCGGCTGCCGTTTCGCTTTGGCGTCACCACCCTGACCGAGGCGCCGCAAGGTTTCGCGCGGGTACGCATTCGCCTCGAAGACGGCCGCGAGGGCTGGGGCATGGCGGCGGAAATGATCGCGCCCAAATGGTTCGACAAGAACCTGGAGCTGAGCAACGCGGATAATTACGATCAGCTGCGCGCCGCGCTGGCGATCGCGCGGCGGCTGTACGCGGCGGCGGGGCCGGCGACCGCGTTCGGCCATTACCGCGCGTGTTACGCCGAGCACATCGCCGAGGCGGCGAAATGCGAGCTCAACCCCTTGGTCGCGTGCTTCGGCCTGGCGCTGCTCGACAAGGCGGTGCTCGACGCGCTGTGCCGCATCGAGGGCGTCTCGGTGTTCGACGCGATGGCGGGCAATCTCGCGGGCATCGGCCCGAGCGGTCTGACCCCGGACCTGGCGGATTTTGACATCGACGGTTTCGTGCGATCGCTAAAGCCGGCCCCGACCATTGCCGCGCGCCACACCGTCGGCATGGTCGACCCCATCGGCAGCGGTGACGGGACGGTGAATGACGGGCTGCCGGAGACCCTGGCCGAGGTCGTGGCGGCCTACGGGCATCGCTATTTCAAGCTCAAGGTGGGTGGCGATCTCGACGCCGATGTCGCGCGGCTGAGCGAAATCGCCGACGTGCTCGACCGCATCGACGCGCCCTACTGGTCGACGCTCGACGGCAACGAGCAATATCGGAGCGGCGCGGAGATCGCGGCGCTGATGGCGGCGATCGCGACCACCCCGGCGTTGGCGCGGCTGTCGGACTCGATCCTGTTCGTCGAGCAACCGATCGAGCGCGGCCTGACTATGGAGACCGATATCAGCGCCCTGCCCAAGTTGGCGATTATCGACGAGGCCGACGGCACCCTCGACGCCTTCCCCCAGGCCCGCGCGCTCGGCTATCGCGGGGTGTCGTCGAAATCGTGCAAGGGGCTGTACAAGTCGATCCTGAATGCGGCGCGCTGCGCCCACTGGAGCCGCGACACCGGCCGGAACGCCGGCCGCGAATATTTTATGTCGGCGGAGGACTTGTCGACCCAGGCTGGCCTTGGCGTGCAGCAGGATCTTGCCTTGGCGAGCCTGATCGGCTGCGCTCACGTCGAGCGCAACGGGCATCATTATGTCAATGGCATGGCGGGCCTTCCGCAAGGCGAGCAAGACGCGTTCTTGGCGGCGCACCCCGACCTCTATCACCGCGGCGACGGCGTTACCCGCGTGACCATCGCGGGCGGCGTGATCGCGCTGAGCTCGCTCGCCTGCCCGGGGTTCGCCAGCGCCGCGATGCCCGACTGGAGCGCGATGCGGCCGATGCCAGGCGCGGGAAAGGCGACAGAGTGAGCCAGCGGCGGTCGAGAGTATTCCTGGTCGTCTTCACCGTGGTGAGCTTGAGCTTCGCCGGCCTGGTGGCGGTCAGCATGTGGATGGAATTGCACCGCGACCCGGCGCCGGTCGAGGGCGACTAGCCGCCCCGCCCCTCGTAGAGATCGCGGCCGGCGACCAGGGCGCGCATCTTGGCGTCGGCGATTGGGCGTTTGAGCATCCAGAAGCCGCAGTCGGGGTGGACGTAACGTACCCGTCCGGGGCCGATCGCGGTGGCCGCCGCCTCGATCGCGCGCGCCACGTCGTCGGCGGTCTCGATGTCGGTGCGTTTGACGTCGATCACCCCCAACCCCATGCCGATGCGCGGGTCGAGATCGGCGAAGGCGGCGAGTTCGCCGGCCGGGCGGTGGGCGTTCTCCATGACGATATGATCGGCGTGCAACGCGTTGAGATAGTTGATCAGCGCGCCCCAGGTGCCGGACTGGATGGTCTGGCCGCCGTAATTGCCGAAGCAGAGATGGACCGCGGCGCGGCCCTTGATGGCGTCGAGCACGCGGTTGATCGCCGCCGCCGCGAGGCGCCATTCGTCGGCGTGGCCGGGGAGATTGGCCTCGTCGACCTGGATCACCTCGGCATCGCAATGGGCGACTTGCTCGGCGAGCACGCCAGCGATGGCGTCGGTGAGCGCGGCGAGATCGCCGTAGTGGGTATCAAGCAGGGTCTTGGCGAGCATATGCGGGCCGGTGAGGGTGAATTTGAGCGGCGCGGCGGTGAGCGCGCGGGCGCGCCCGCACGCCGCCGGTAGATCGAGGGTGCCCGAGCCGAGCGCGCCGTCGACCACGCCGGGCGGGCGGCGGCGAAAGCCCATGCCGGCCTGGGCGCGGTAGGCGATCAGCTCGTCGAACGCGATCTCGGTGCGCACCCCGGCCATCGGGGCGACGAAATAATCGATCATGCCGTTGGTTTCGGGATGGTTGACGTCGAAGCGGGTGAGCTCGCCGTCGCAAACCAGATCGATGCCGGCCTGTTGCTGAGTGTGCAACACCGCGCGCGTCGCATCGACCAGAGCCTGCTCGGTCGGACTGGCGACCAGCCAATCCGGGACCGGGTAGGATCCGACGACGGTGGTCTCGATGCGGTCGCTCTCTTGGCTCATGGCAGCGTTCCCCGTGCTCCAAAGTCGAGTCTGTTGTACCAAACCGTGATGAGTAAGACTCATCGCGGTATGTAGTGCGTTCAAGCGCCACGCAGGCTTGCCTCGCATAAGCTCGGGCGCTCGGACGCGCGGTCGCGCTTGCCGCCCTGCAATGAGTTTCACTCAATGCAGGGCGATATTAGATTTCATCCACTAGTATACCAAGGGTGGATAATAATGACCCATTCGATGACCCGAGGGGGGACCGGGGCGTGAAGATCGCGCTGTGCAACGAATTGGTCCGCGATATGGAGTTCGCCGCCCAATGCGCGTTCGCCGCGGCGCTCGGCTATGACGCGATCGAGCTGGCGCCGTTCACCCTGGGGCCGACGCCGCATTTGCTCGGCGCGAGCGCGCGCGCCGGCCTGCGGCGGGCGGCGGCGGACGCGGGGATCGAGATCGTCAGCCTGCACTGGCTGCTCTTGGTGCCCGAGGGCCTGTCGATCAACGACCCGGACGCCGAGCTGCGGGCCGACACGGTCGAGGTATTACGCCGACTCATCGGGCTGTGCGCCGATGTCGGCGGCGCCGTGCTGGTGCATGGCTCGCCAGGCGCGCGACAGGTGCCGGAGGGGGCCGATCCCACACCCTATCGCGAGCGTGCGATCGAGACTTTTCGGGCGATCGCACCGGACGCCGAGGCCGCCGGGGTGAGGTATTGTCTCGAGCCCTTGGCGCCGCGCGAGACCAATTTTATCACCACCATCGCCGAAGCGGTGGCGATGGACGAGGCGATCGGCAGCCCGGCGTTCCGCACCATGCTCGATACCTGCTCGGGCGGGGTCGCCGAGGCCGAACCGCTGCCCGCGGTGCTCGACCGCTGGCTGCCCACCGGGATGATCGGTCATATCCAGGTCAACGACAGCAACAAGCGCGGCCCGGGCCAGGGCGACGACCGCTTCGCGCCAATTTTCGCCGCGTTGCTGCGCGGCGACTATGACGGCGCGGTGGCGGTCGAACCGTTTATCTATGAACCCGACGGCAGGGCTGCATCGGCACGCGCGATCGGGTATATCCGAGGCTTGTTGGAAGCGCTGGGCGGCGGCGACCGCCGCGAGGGGAAATAAGCGATGGCGCGATATTTGTTTTCAGCGTTGGCGCTCGGCGCGCTCCTCACCGGCGCGGCACAGGCGTTCATGGCGGGCAATCCGACCGCCGGGCGCGAGCTGGTGGTGCGCGAATGCATGGCGTGCCACACGGTGCCGGAAGAAGCCGCGGTCGCCGACGGCGAGGCGCCGGGGTTCGAGGCGATCGCCGCCGACGACAATGCCTATACGTTGCGATCGATGCGCGGCGCGCTCGAGGAATCGCACTGGCCGGGCCGGCCGCGATCGCTGGAAAGCAAGCAGGCCGACAATGTCATCGCCTTCGTGCTGTCGCTGCGCAACGCGGAGGAATAGAGCTTTACTACAAACCGCGATGAGTAGATCTCATCGCGGTTTGTAGGGCGTTCGAGTGCCGGCCAAGCTGGCCTCGCATAAGCTCGGGCGCGCGGTCGCGCTTGCCAAGCCGCACGAGCCGTGCAGCTTAGTGATCAGCCTTTCAGATCGGCTCGTCGCGGTAGAGCCGGGCCAATGCGGTGCCGTCCTCGTCACCGTGGCCGCGCTGACACATCAGGCGGTGAATCTCCGCCGCCATCGCGGTCATCGGCATCGCGGTGCCGGTCTCGCGCGCCATCGCCTGGACCGCGTCGAGATCCTTCATCATCGTGCGGACGTGTGATTCAACGAAAAAGTCGCCGGCGACCATCTTGGGGAAGAATTGTTGCAGCGGTAGGGAATCGGCGCGCCCGCCGGCCAGCGCTTGGGGGATCAGCGCGCCATCGATACCGGCGCGCCTCGCCAATGCCGCGGCCTCGGCGAGCACCGCGACCACATTGGCGACGAACACTTGGTTGATCAGCTTGGTCGCCTGCCCTGCGCCGTTCGGCCCCATCAGGGTGAAACGCTTGGCGAGGTGGGCGACCACCGGTGAGGCGCGGTCGAAATCCGCTTGCCCGCCGCCCGCCATCACAGTGAGCGCGCCGGTCTCGGCGCCGACGACTCCGCCCGAGACCGGGGCGTCGATCCAGCCCATGCCGGTGTCCTCGCGCAGCCGCGCCGCCATCTCGCGCGCCGCCTCGGGGCGGATCGACGACATGTCGACGAGGATTTTACCGGCGCCGGCGCCGGCGGCGACCCCGCCCTCGCCGAACACCACCGCCTCGACCGCCTCGGTATCCGACAGGCAGGTGAAGACGATATCGGCGGCGCGCGCGACGTCGGCGGCGCTGTCGGCGCGGTGCGCGCCGGCCTCAATGACCGGCGCGAGCTTGGCCGCGGTGCGTCCCCAAATGGTCACCGAATAGCCGGCCTCGACCAGACGCTTCGCCATCGGCGCGCCCATCAGGCCGATGCCGATGCAGCCGATTTTGGGGTGTTGGTCGTTCATGGCGCATCCCTTTTTCTTATTATCCGGCCCTGGGCATGGTTTGTAGCACCGTGGCCATCGGCAGGGGAACCCGTGCGTCGCCGATGCCGGGCCGTTATGGTGCGACGGCGATACACAAGGACCAAGAGATGGCCGCACCCGACGCGACCGGCCTGATGGCGTTCTGGGCCGATATCGACCCCGCCTACGAGCCGCGCTTTCTCGAATGGCACAATTGCGAACATATGCCCGAGCGGGTCTCGGTGCCGGGCTTCGTCGAGGGCCGGCGCTATCACGGCATCGCCGACGCGCCGGCGTATCTGATGATGTATCTGACCGAGAGCGCCGAGGTGTTGCAAAGCGACGCGTACCTGACGCGGCTCAACGATCCGACGCCATGGACCACCGAGTCGCTGAGTCATTTCCGCAATCCGTCACGAAATGTCTACGATCTGCGCACAGGCCTGGGGACCGGCGGCTTGGTCGCGGCGCCGTACATGATCTCGATCCGCTTCGATATCGCGGCCAGTGCGGGGGACGCGGCGATGCGCGATATCAGTGACCAACTCCTCCCGGCCTGGGCCGCGCTCGATGGCGTCGAACGCGCCGCTTTTTATGCGATCAACGCGGCGGTCTCGGGGATCGAGACGGCGGAGCGGGGGATTTACGGCGGTGGCCCCGGCGCGCACCATTTTTTGCTGTTGGTCGAGTGCGCCCGCCCCGAAATGGCGGATGGCGAGCCGTGGCGAGCGGCCTGGGCGGCCATCTCGGGCGCTGTCGATCACGTGTTGGAAGAGCGCTTCTGGATCGACTATGTGCTTAAAGCCAATGACTGATTCGCACACCGCGCCCCATATATGATACTCTTCGCGCCGAGAAAAAGAACTGGGAGAACCGTGCCGATGATCCGACACTTGCTCGCCGCAATCGCGGTGCTGGCAATATCCGCGGGCAACGCCCAAGCCGGCAACCGCGATCCGCTGTCGTCGTTGGCATGGGAAGACTTGCGCGCCGAATATCTTGGCGACGCGCCGGTGGTCTATGACTACATGGTGCGGTTGATCATGCCGAAGACCGTCGACGACGCGTTCAGCGTTCCCCTGGTGATCAAAATATCGGATCTGATCGATCCGGTGGTCGAAGTCGTGGTGATCGCCGAAAACAACCCGATTCAGGCGGCGGTGCGGATCTTCCCGCATCGCCCGATGCGCGCGGTGGGGATGAATATCCGGCTCGAGCAAAGCACGCCGGTGCGCGCCGCGGCGCTCGATTCGAACGGCGTCTGGCATGTCGCCAGCGTCCGCGTGAAAGTGAACAATCCCGGCGGCTGCTCGGCACCGGCGGCGGTCGTCGCCGGGGGAGACGCTCATCCGGTCGGCGAGATCGCGATGAAGCGCTTCAAGCGCGCCGACCGCCAATCGCGTCTCAAAATCGGCATTACCCATCCGATGGACACCGGCTTCGCGCCCGACGCCGACGGCGAGATCGTGCCCGCCTATTATGTCGACGCGATGACCATCGCGGATGAGGCGGGACCGATCGCCGAACTGGTGACCTGGGCGGCCTTGGCATCGAATCCGAGCTTCTTTTTCGACCTGCCGGACTCCCAGCAGAGCGTGCGGGTGACCGCGTCGGACACCAAGGGCCTGGCCTTCGAGGGGCTCGATCCCGCGCCATCGATGTAGGTGTTGGTTCGCAGGATAGCGGATTGACCGTGCGGTTCGCGCGGCGCGGTCTTGTGCGCCCACACCGAAGAAGGAGATTGTCATGTTGGACCGCGTCGTTGAGATAACGGACGGACCAGCGAGGCCGGTCACCGTGGTCGCCATGGGAGCGTATGACGGCTGGCTCGGCGGCGTGGCCGCGGCGACGCAAACCTGGCTGACGGAGACTGGTTTTCAGGCCAAACCGGGCGCGGGCGCGCTGCTTCCCGGCGACGCGGGGGGCGTCGCCGGCGCGCTCGCCGTGGTCGACGATGAGCCCGATCTTTGGTCGTTCGCCGGTTTGCCCGGGGCGCTGGCGGCGGGGACCTGGCGGTTGGCGCCGGGCGCCGGCGTCGCGTGGGATGGCGCGCTCGCGACCAACGCGGCGCTGGGTTGGATGCTCGGCTGCTATCGCTTCGATCACTATCGCGAACGTGACGACGAGGGCGCGCGGGTCCTCGTCGCCCCCGACCGCGCCGACATGGCGTTGGCGCGCCGGCTTGCGCGTGCCGTGGGTCTGGCGCGGGATCTGGTGAATACGCCAGCCAACGACATGGGGCCGGACGAGCTCGAGGCGGCCGCGGCGGATGTCGCGCGGGCGGGCAATGCCACGTTCTCCGCGATCGTCGGCGACGCGTTACTCGATCAGAATTACCCGATGATCCACGCCGTCGGGCGCGGCAGCGCGCGGGCGCCGCGGCTGCTCGATATGCGCTGGGGGCCGGCGGACGCACCCAAGGTCACCTTGGTCGGCAAGGGCGTGTGTTTCGATTCCGGCGGCCTGGACCTGAAAACCGCCGACGGCATGCGGATCATGAAAAAGGACATGGGCGGCGCGGCGGCGATGCTCGGTCTTGCCGGTGCGGTGATGGACGCAAAATTGGGCCTGCGGTTGCGACTGCTGATCCCGGCGGTGGAGAACAGTGTCTCGGCGAACGCCTACCGCCCCGGCGATGTCATTGCCACCCGCGCCGGCAAGTGGGTCGAGATCGGCAATACCGATGCCGAGGGCCGGCTGGTGTTGTGCGATGCCCTCGCGGAAGCGGATTCCGAGGCGCCGGATCTGGTGATCGACATGGCGACGCTCACCGGCGCGGCGCGGGTCGCACTGGGGACCGACGTTGCCGCCGTGTTCACCGATGATGACGGTCTGGCCGACGATTTTGCGCGACATTCCGCCGCCGTCGCCGACCCGCTTTGGCGGCTCCCCTTGTGGCGACCGTATCGCCGTCATCTCGACAGCGATGTCGCCGATTTCAACAATATCTCGGACGGCCCCTACGGCGGAGCGGTGACCGCGGCACTTTTTTTACAAGAATTTTTGGAAAAATCGGCGGCCTGGGCCCATTTCGATATTATGGCCTGGAATCGTGATGCGAGACCGGGCCGGCCGAAAGGCGGCGAGGCCATCGCATTGCGGGCAATTTACGCGGTTTTGGCGGAGCGCTTCCCGGCCTGACGACAAGGTTCTGAACACAAACAGGCTGGAGGACCGCGATATGCCGCATAATCTGAACACCAACGAAGCGCTCAATCTCTGGCGATCGGTGCTGGTCTCCACGGTGCGCGACGACCGTCCCGACCTGACCATGCGGCAATTGGGTCTGCTGCTCACGGTCTATACCACGTCATCGCCGCATACCGTGCGCGGATTGGCGCATACCCTGAACATATCGAAACCCGCGGTCACCCGCGCGCTCGACCGGCTGTGCGGCATCGAACTGGTGCGCCGCAAACGCGACGAGGTCGACCGGCGTAACGTGTTGATCCAGCGCACCGTCAAGGGCTCGGTCTATCTCACCGAACTCGCCGATCTGATTGGCCATTGCGCGGGGGTCACCCAGGAACAAGCGCTAACCGCCGCGTAAACAATTAACAACGCTCACATTTCTTCACGGAAATAGTCTCGACACGCGCCGCTCAAAGCCTGATTGTGATCGTGAAGGACGGCCGATTGGCGGGTGCCGGCCCGAGGGGGTCTTGTGCCTACCAATTCGTTTGACCTTGGTTGAGCCGAATTCGCTGGGAGGGAGCCGAACGGGTGACGCTTCGGGGCGAAAGTGAGCCTAGAACAGATTTGATCGAGGAACTGAACGCGTTACGGCGGCGAGTAATCGAACTGGAATCGATCCTCGAACCGCTCGACCGCGCCGATGACGCTGCCCCATGCCCTCTCGAACTCGAAAACTTGTATCGCGGTGTCCCGATTGGGCTCGCCACGATCGACACCGACCTCAGGTTCCTCCACATCAATGAGCGACTGGCGGAGATTCACGGCCGATCCGTGGAAGAGCACCTGGGACGGACTGTCAGCGAAATGCGGCCGACATCGGCGGCGGCCATAGAGGCGGCGATCCAAGGCGTAATTCGCAGTAAAGTTCCGGTGATCAAGGCGCACTTCGAAGGGTCTACGGCGCCGGAGGACGACCATTATTGGAGTCGCGAGTACAGTATCGTCCCGGTGATCGGCCAAGACGGCGAGATACGCAGCGTCAATTGCCTGGTGGACGACGTCACCGACGAGAGACGCGCCCGGGCCGCGCTGCGCCAAAGCGAGCAGCGCTATCGCAATCTGATCGAGAATTCTATTCAGGGCCTGACAATCCACCGCGACGGCAAGCTGCTGTTCACCAACCAGGCACAAGCCGACATCTTCGGCTATGACAGCCCGGACGACTTCCTGACTGCAAAGTCGGTCGATTCGCTGGTCGCCCCGGAGGAACGAGACCGCGTTCAAGCGATTCGCCGGAAACGCCTAACAGCCCGTTGACGAAGTCGGCACTGGACACAAGCGGCCTGGTCTGATTCTTTGACGTTCTGATTTGACCGGGGGATTCGCTGATGACGATGGGACAGCAGAAGGATCGTCAGGGGGACTTGATGGTAGGCTGGGCGG
>JAKZSU010000204.1:0-7446 GCA_047517485.1 Alphaproteobacteria bacterium | reverse complement strand
CGGATCTTCAAATCCTACGAAGACATCGTCGCGCTGTGCTGCCAAGCCTGGAACAACCTCATCGACCAACCATGGAAGATCATGTCCCTCGGCATGCGCAAATGGGCGCATGGGTTCTGATCAATGACCGTTGGTATTATTTGACGATTCTGGCTCGGGCGGCGGCGCACGCCAGCTTTCGGTCGAGCCGTCGAAGCGGCTTCCGGCCCTCGATCAACCGGGATCGGAGGCGTATGCGGTTGTCGACCAGGGGCGCCCCGACCAAGCCCTGTTCGGGCTCGTTTGCGACCCTCGGGCGCCGGTCCGCCTGGCCGCCGCCAAGGCGCTTTGCGGCCACGACATCGCTAATGCACTTGCCCTGATCGCGGTCGGACGCGCGCCGATCGGCGGCAGCGATGCGATGCGCGTGCTGATGATCTATCAACCGCCCGAGGGCGCGCAACTGGTCGAAGATCCCGACCAGCGGCCGGTAAAAATCGAGTCCCGCGTGCTGCTTACGCAAATCATCGGCCCGATCGCCGAAGCCCTGACCGACTGGGAAAAGCGCGGCCTGTGCCACGGCGCGGTGCGCCCCGAGAACATTTTCCTGTCCCAGACCGGACGTGGCGGCGGGCAATTGGGCGATGGCTTGTCCGCGCCGTGCGGCCGCTGGCAAACCACGGTCTATGAGCCGTTGGCGCGGGCGCGCGCCATGCCATGCGGACGCGGTGAAGTCGGCCCTGGGGTCGATATATATGCCTTGGCGGTCACCGCGGTCGCGCTGCTCAAGGGTGCGGTGCCGTGCCAGGAATTCGACGACGCCGACCTCATGGCGCAGATTCTCGCGCGCGGCGCGACCGCGACGATCGCCAATTTCGTCGACTCCCAGAGTTCAATCGGTGTCGCGCTCGAAGGCATGTTGCAGGACTCGCTGGATAGGCGATGGTCGGCCACCGACGTCGTCCGCTGGATCAAGGACCGGGTGCGCCCGGCTGCTCTCGGCGATCGGCAATCCGAAAAGCGGCGCGGCTTCGTCTTTCTCGACACCGAGCATTGGTCCACCAAGACCCTGGCGATTGCCCTCGCCGCCACGCCCGACAAGGCCGGCCCGGTGCTGCGCGGCGGCGAGGTCACCGATTGGTTGAAAACATCGGTCGGCGAAAGGCAGATCGCGACTACGCTCGAGGCTACTTTATCGCCCAACAACCCCGCGTACTCGGGCCGCCAGCCGGGACTCGATGAATTGACAGCGCGCGCCGTGATCGCGCTCGATCCCACCGGTCCCATCACCTATCGCAAAACCGTGGTCATGCCCGACGGCATTGGCCCGGCCTTGGCCGAGGCGGAGACCGACACCGATAAGAACGCCGAGACCATCGAAGATCTCATGCACATAGTGAAGTTCGGCATCGCTGAATTCTGGCTCGATCAGCAAGATCCGCCGGACCCGAGTGTGGCCGCGGACACCGCCGCCTCGGCCGCGACCCTGAAGACCGCGCGGATATACGCCCAGCGTAAAGCGCCTGGCTTTGGCGTACGCCGCGCCTTGTACGACCTCAACCCGACCCTGGTTTGCCGGTCGCCGCAGGTGCGCGATCGCATGATCTTCGAGGTCGACGAAATCCTTTTGGCGCGGCAAGACTCGGTCGCGACCAAGCCGCCGAACGGCCGCTTGATCGATCGTCACCTGGCCGGGTTCATCGCCAGCAAATTGGCGCTCGCCGAAAGCCGAAACGTCGCCGGCCTCGACGCGCCGAACGCGGAGCCGGAGAAAATTTGGCGTTCGACCATGTGGCTGCTGGGCACCATTCACGACCGTGTCATCGACCAACGCTTCAAGACCTTCGCGCGATGGCTGAACGTCCGCATCGCGGCCGTGCTCGATGAGCTGCACAATCGCGAGGCCCGCAAGTCGGTCGCCGAGCGGCTGGCGTTGGTCGCCGAGGAGGGCGATCTGTCCGCCATGGCGGCAACGCTGCTCAATCAAAAATTTTGGACCGCGGACAGCAAGAGCTTCGAGCGCGCGCGCCAACACATGGCGAACTTGCGACGGCAAATTTATCTGCTGACCGACGACACCAAGGTTCGTGATCGAAAGACGGCCAAACTCGGTGGCCAGTTCGCGCTTGCCGCGTCCTACGCCCTGCTCGGTTTCACCCTGATATTCGTCGCCGGGACGATCCTGACATGAGCCTCGATCGCATGCGCCAGCCCTCGCGCCACGGCGGCGACCCGATCATGCGAACCGCGGCGATGGGATTCTACGCGATGCTTGGTCTGACCGCGCTGACCAGCCTGTTGTTCGCACCGGGAGAATTGATGATCGCCGTCGTCGGCATGATCCCCGCCGGGGTCGCGATCTTCTACGACCAAACCCCTGGCCGGCGCACCGCGCACTGCGTCACGGCGATGAATTTCGCCGGGGTCAGCGCGGTCATGGCGCTCGCCTGGAACAATGGCGGAACCCTCGCCGCCGCCGCCGAGTTGCTGACCAATGTCTACGTGTGGCTGGTCATTTTGCTCGGCGCCGCGATGGGCTGGATCATCGTCTGGCTGGGTCGCCTGGTCGCCGCCCGCGTCGTCATCGGCATCATCGACCGCCAGGTCGCGCAGCTCAAGGAACAGCAGGCGCAAATGGTACGAGAATGGGGCCGGTGGGTGCTCGAAGAAGACTAAGTCTTACGCGATCGCCGCGGGGAGGCGCGCCTGGGCCTGGGCCTCCGCTTGCACGGCGATTTGTTCGCGCACCGCCTTTTGGACTTTCTCGAACGCCCGCACCTCGATTTGGCGCACCCGCTCGCGGCTGATGTCATAGACCTTGCTGAGTTCCTCGAGGGTACGCGGATCCTCGCGTAGGCGGCGCTCGTTGAAGATATGGCGCTCACGATCGTTGAGCCCTTCCATTGCCGCCTCGAGCATTTCCCGGCGTAGGTCGAGTTCCTCGGTTTTCGCGAACCGCGATTCCTGGTCTTCCTCTTCGTTGACCAGCCAGTCGATCCACTCGCCATCGCCATCGACCTTGAGCGGCGCATTGAGCGAATGATCGGCGCTCGCCATGCGGCGATTCATGCTGATCACCTCGGCTTCCGGGACGTCGAGACGCCGCGCGATCTCGGACACCGTCTCGTCCGGCAAATCGCCGTCGTCGATCGCCTGCAATTGGCCCTTCAGTTTGCGCAAGTTGAAAAACAGCTTCTTCTGCGCCGCCGTCGTGCCCATCTTCACCAGCGACCACGAGTGCAGGATATATTCCTGGATCGACGCGCGAATCCACCACATGGCGTAGGTCGCCAGGCGGAATCCACGATCGGGATCGAACCGCTTGACCGCCTGCATCATGCCGACATTGCCTTCCGAGATCAGCTCGCTGACCGGCAGACCATAGCCGCGATAGCCCATGGCGATCTTGGCGACCAGGCGGAGATGGCTGGTGACCAGCTTGTGCGCGGCCTCATTGTCCTCGCGCTCGTGCCAGCGGCGCGCCAACATGTATTCCTCTTCATGGGTCAACATGGGGAAGCGGCGAATTTCTTGCAGATACCGAGAAAGGCCACCTTCGGATGCAACCGAGGGAAGATTTGATGCTGCCATAAAATGAGCCTCCTTTAGTGATCGAGACAATTAGCACTCGGTACTACGGAGTGCCATATGGGGATTCGAAGTACCGATTACCAAGTAAACAGGCCGGATGCGTCGAAAATTTGTACAAAACGGGGCAAAATTAAGGCGCCACTCCTGTGTGGCCTAAATCTTTAAGCAACTCTTTGATATCACAAGGCAAGTCGCTTTCGAAACGCAATTCCGCGTGAGATAACGGATGTGTGAAGCCGAGCAGATATGCGTGCAGGGCTTGGCGCGGGAAGTTTTGCGCCGCACCCGTCGCGGCCGGCTTGCCGCGCGACCGCCCGCCGCGATAGGTCCGATCGCCCACCAAAGGACAGCCGATATGGGTCATATGAACCCGAATTTGATGGGTTCGACCGGTCTCGAGGCGACAGCGTACCATACTCGCCGCGCCTTCCGCCAAAACCGCCTCGACCGCATAGCCGGTCCGCGCGGGACGCCCGCCGCCGGTTAACACCGCCATTTTCTTGCGATTTCTCGGACTGCGGCCGATATTGCCGTCGATCACGCCGCGCGCCGGCGCCGGCACGCCCCAGACCACCGCGCGATAGGCCCGTTCGATGGTGCGCGCGGAAAACTCGGCGGCCAGACCATGATGCGCCGCGTCGGTCTTGGCGATCACCATCAATCCGCTGGTATCCTTATCCAATCTGTGGACGATGCCGGGTCGTCGGACACCGCCGATCCCCGACAGAGAGGATCCGCAATGAGCGAGCAGAGCATTGACCAGGGTGCGATCGGGATTACCCGGCGCGGGATGGACGACCAGACCCACCGGTTTGTCGACGACGATCAGCGCGTCATCCTCGAACACCACGCTGAGCGCGATATCCTGCGCCACCGGCACCGCCTCGACCGCCGCGGGGATGGTCAAGGTCACCGCCGCGCCGGGTCCGATCTTACGTGCTGGATCGGTGATCCGCCGGCCGTCGACGGTGGCGCCCTGGTCGCGGATCACCGCGCTGATACGGCTGCGCGAGATTTGCGGCAGGCGCCTCGCGAGAAACCGATCGAGACGTTCGCGCGCGACGTCGTTCGGCGCTATAAACTGATGCGTATCGGCGGCGCTGATGCCGGCGTCGGTCATCGCGGCTTTTCCATCGGGTCGGTCATGGTATGAGTATACAGGTGCTGAAGTTGGCCGTCGTCGCGATGGGCGCGCTTATCGTCGTCGGCGTGATCGTCATGGCGGTGACCATCGCGTTGCGCTTTTCGGGAATGGCGGAGGCGGACCCCGCCTTGTCCGAAACCATCGCACTCACCCTGCCGGCGGGCGCGACAATCGTCGAGACCGCCCTCGACGGCGATCGCCTGGTGGTTCGCCTCGACACACCGGGCGGACCGGTGGTGCAAATTCTCGATCTCGCCAGCGGCCGGCTGCTGTCGACCGTGGTGACCATGGAGGCGGCACCGTGATTGTGATCCCGCCGAAGGGTTTGGCATCCATCGTCGCCGCCGCCGAATCCGCCTATCCGCTCGAATCCTGCGGCCTGCTGGTCGGCCACGGCGAGAAGGACGGCGTGTGGCGGGTCACCGAGGTCCACGACAGCCCCAATCTCGCCGCCGATGCCCGCCATGCGTTCGAAGTCGATCCGGCGCTGCGCTTCGCGCAGCTCCACCGGCTGCGCGGCGGCCCGGAAACCGTGATTGGGCTATTTCACTCTCACCCCGACATACGCGCGCAACCGTCGAAAACCGATCTCGACAAGGCATGGGAGCCCGATTTGATCTGGCTGATTACCTCGGTGCTCGACGGCCAGGCGGTGTTGACCACCGCGCATCGCTTGGTCGATGACGGCAGCGCGTACCAGCAGATTCCGTTACGCACCGATGACTGGACGGATTATCCAAGCCGCGATCCGATGCCATGGCCGGGACTAAATTGAGAGAGCAATGAATTTTCGCAGCGACAACGAGGCGCCGGCGGCGCCGGAAATCATGGCCGCGCTGACCAGAGCGAACCAGGGTAGCTCGCATTCCTATGGCGCGGATGCGATTACCGCGCGCTTGCAGGACCGCTTCTCAGACCTGTTCGAGGCACCGGTCACAGTCTATCCGGTGGTCACCGGGACCGCCGCCAACGCGCTGTCGCTGGCCGAGATCGCGCCGCCTTTCGGCGCGGTGTTCTGTCATGAACAGTCGCACGTCCATACCGACGAATGCGGCGCGCCGGAGTTCTATACCGGCGGCGCCAAACTGATGCCGTTGTCGGGTGACGACGGAAAAATCACCCCCAGCGCGCTGGAGACCGCGCTCGCCGGTATGGGGTATCACGGCGATCACGAACCGGCACCGGTGGCGCTAAGCTTCACCCAGGCGACCGAAGCCGGCACGGTCTATAGCCGCGACGAGCAGCGCGCGCTGTGCGCGGCGGCGAAACGACATGGCCTGGCGGTTCACATGGATGGCGCGCGGATCGCCAACGCGATCGCGCGGCTGGGGTGCAGCCCGGCCGAGATCACCTGGCGCGCCGGGGTCGACATTCTGTCGTTCGGCGCGACCAAGAACGGCGCGATGGCGGCCGAGGCGGTGGTCGATTTTCGCCCCGTGGACGCTCGCGCGGCGCATCGCTCGCTGGCCCGGCGGCGTATGCGCGGCGGTCATCTGTTGAGCAAGATGCGGTTCCTTTCGGCGCAGCTCGAGGCCTATGTCACCGACGATTTGTGGCTCGGGCTTGCCGCCACCGCCAATGCCGGCGCCGCTCGACTGGCTGCCGGGCTCGAGTCCTGCGCCGGTATCGAATTGCTGCATCCGGTCGAGGCCAACGAGATTTTTATCCGGGTGGCCAAGCCGATCATCGAGGCGCTTCGCGCCGCCGGGTTCGAGTTCCACCTGTGGTCAGTGGACGGCGCCGAGGTCGCGCGCCTGGTGGTGCCCTATGCGGTGGTCGACGACGACATCACCAAGCTGATCGCCTGTGCCCGCGCCGGCGCCGCCGGCGCCATCGGGATCAAATAAGTGACCGGCGGCCCGCCACCCGCCGGCAATCCGCCGATTTTCAATGCGCCACCGGCCACCATCGGCCTCTGCGCCAGCCTGGTCGTCGGCTACCTGATTACCGATCTGCTCGACTTGGGCGGCGGTTGGGGGTCGATTTTCGTCTTCGATGTCACGGCGTTCCGTGGCCAATTTGGCGCGGCTGGCACGGGCCTGTCGCCGGCGATCATGGTCTCGCTTCTTGGACACGGCTTCATGCACGCCGGCCTTGGTCATCTCGCGGCCAACACGCTGTTCCTGCTGGCCTTCGCCACGCCGGTCGAGCGCACCCTCGGCGCCGGTCGCCTAATCGCGATGTTCATTGCCTCGATCGTCGCCGGCGCCCTCGCGCTGGCCTGGCTGTCGGGCGGCGAGCACGCCCTGCTGGTCGGTGCGTCCGGCGGGGTCTACGGGATATCCGGCGCGGCCGCGCTCATCCTTCGCGCCCGCGGCAACGAGGCGGCCCGGCGTACTGGCACCGGGCTGTTGGTATTCCTCGTCGTCATCAGCGTGGTGCTGGCCCTCACCGATGGCGCCAGCGGTCTGTTCCAATTCAGGATCGCGTGGCAAGCGCATTTGGGCGGTCTCGCGGTGGGGCTCGCCGTCGCCGGTTGGGCGCTGGCCCGCGCCCGGCGTTAGGACGTCTCGTCTTCGGTGGGATTTTCTGCCGTGGGTTTCGGCTCGCCGGATTCGGCTTCATCGCCGGTCGGCTCTTCGCTGTCGGCGCGAGAGCTATACCCGAAAGTTGACGGGGCGGTAAAAAGTTGTTGGCCGATGGCGTGCTTGTACAGGTCTTTGCGGTTCGGTGAAGAATATTTGCCTGTCTCCGCGTTGCTGGTGGATAAAACCTGATATTACCTATCCTTG
>JAKZSU010000203.1:0-4270 GCA_047517485.1 Alphaproteobacteria bacterium | reverse complement strand
CTCTACAATGCCCAGTGGATCGTCGAAAAGAACGGCTACCTGAGCCCCGCTCAAGCTCGTCAGGCGTGGCACGCCGCGATCTCAATCAGGCCCGCCGCGTGAGACAAACTTGTGTCCAAGGAACCGGGTGCGCTACACATCAAGCTCGCGTTCATTCGACTCATGCTCCGAAAACTCTGTAATCCTACATAAAGTCTCCGGACGGACTCTAAGAAGGAACTCAGAAAATGAGTCGTTGGCGGTACAGCGCGAGTATCTGATCAATATTGGTATGGCTTTCATGTGCCACGGTCGCCACGTCACGTTCGAATTGGCCGAATCGGCTTGTTAACACTGCCAGATAGCCAAAACCGGGCGGTCGGATTGCCGAGCCGGCGAAGGATATCCATGGGACCGCCATTTTGGTATGATTGGGCGGGTTGTGACGGTTGTCTGGGAGATGTCGCCGTTGCGTGGCGATGCCAAATCGAAAACGCACAACCGCACACGCATTATCCAACACGCGACAACGGAAAGGGGAGGTTTCCATGTTTGCATTACATCACGCTCGGATTGCGAGACAGGCGGTACTGGCGGCTTCGCTGACCATGGGGCTGGTCGGGTTGGCGGGCGCGGCGGCGGCGGACGAGGTGGTCGCCATGAGCCCGTGGGGGGCGGACGACGAGATCGGGCGGTTGAATTTGATGACCGACGCCAGCCGGTACGCCGTGCTGGGGCGGATTTCCAGCGGCAAGGTCTACGATCTCGGCGTCGATTATTTTCTCGGCATGCCGAGCTGGCAGGCGATCGGCGATCAGCGCTTTCAACTCGTCATGACGCACACGCCGCGTGGCGTCACGGTCGATGATCCGTTCGGCTTCGGCGAGCCCGGACCGAACCAGTTCGTCAGCTACTCGGGCGACGCCATGTGTCTTTACACCCACACCGGCACCCACGCCGACGCGCTCAACCATTTCGGCCTGCACGGCAAGATCTGGAACGGCTTCGCGGCCGACGAGCATCTCGGCGACCGGGGCTGGCACAAGGCGGGCATCGAGACCGTGCCGCCGATCGTGGCGCGCGGCGTGCTGATCGACGTGGCCGGCGCGCGCGGCGAGACCATGCTGCCGGATTCGCACGCCATCGGTCCCGATGAGTTGCGCGATGTGCTGGCCAAGCAAGGCACGGCGTTGCGGGAGGGCGACGTGGTGCTGATCCGCACCGGGCGCATGACCATTTTCGAAAGCGATCCGGAGCATTATAAATCGGCCCAGCCCGGCATCACTCTCGACGCGGCCAAATGGCTGGTCGACGACAACGGCGCCATGACCCTGGGCTCCGATAATCTCACCCTGGAGGTACTGCCGCCGGCGCCGGGCGCGGAAAGCTATATCCCGGTGCACACCTATCTGTTCGCGCAGCGCGGCGCCCTGATCATCGAGGTCATCGATCTCGAGGCGCTGGCCGCCGACAAGGTCTACGAATTCGTCTTCATCGGCACGCCGCTGAGGTTACGCGGCGCGACCGGCGCGCCCATGCGCCCGGTGGCGATCCCGATCCGGTAGGGTGTTTCACGGTCGTTAGGACGCGGCCACCCCCCTCACCCTTCCCTCTCCCCCCGAATTGGGGGGAGAGGGTTGCGAAGGCTTGGCGAGGCCATGGGCCGAGCCCTAGCCGGAGCTGGGTGAGGGGGCAAGCCGCCGAAAGGCGGCGGGTCCGCCGCCACCTTCGCACTAAGCGTCGATTCGCGGGCGCGTTGCGGGTATGGTGCGCGGCCCCGCTGGGGGTGAATCGACGGAGGACGGATGGCCGGGACAGGGAACAACGGCGCGGGCAAGCGCGACTACGACGTGGCGATCGTGGGGGCGGGGTTTGCCGGGCTTTATATGTTGCACCGGCTGCGCGCCCTCGGGTTTTCGGCGGTCGTGTTCGAGTCCGGCGACGACGTTGGCGGCACGTGGTACTGGAACCGCTATCCCGGCGCGCGCTGCGACGTCGAAAGCATGCAGTATTCCTATCAGTTCTGCGACGACTTGCAGCAGGACTGGGACTGGACCGAGCGCTACGCCACCCAGCCCGAGATTCTGCGCTACGCCAACCATGTGGCCGACCGCTTCGATTTGCGCCGCGACATCCGGTTCGACACCCGCGTCGCGGGCGCGAGTTTCGATGAGGAAACCGACACCTGGGCGATCGAGACCGACGACGGGCGGGTGACGCGCGCCGCCGTTTGCGTCATGGCGACCGGCTGTTTGTCGGCCGCCAACACGCCCAGGTTCGACGGCCTCGAGAAGTTCGCGGGCGATCTTTACCACACCGGCCACTGGCCTCACCGCGCGGTCGATTTCACCGGCAAAAGGGTCGGCGTGATCGGCACCGGCTCGTCGGCGATCCAGGCGATCCCGGTCATCGCCGAACAGGCCGCCCGCCTGACCGTGTTCCAGCGCACGCCGAACTACACGGTGCCGGCGCGCAACGCGCCGCTGGAGCCGGACGAGCGGCGCGCGATCAAGGCCGATTACCCGGGCCGGCGCCAAAGGGCTTGGGGGAATCCCACCGGGCTGTTGTTCCCGATCAACGGCGCGCGCGCCGTCGAGGCCACGCCCGAGGAACGCCAACGCGAATACGAGGCGCGCTGGGCCCAGGGCGGCGTCACCTTCATGGGCTCGTTCAACGACCTGCTGTTCAACGAGCAGTCCAACGAAACGGCGGCCGAATTCGTGCGCGGCAAAATCCGCGCGACCGTGCGCGACCCGGCGCTGGCCGCGACGCTCTCGCCGTCCAACATCATCGGCTGCAAGCGGCTGTGCGTCGATACCGGCTATTACGCCACCTATAACCGCGACAACGTGACCCTGGTCGATGTCAGCGCCGCGCCGATCGAGGCGATCACGGAGCGCGGCGTCAAGGCGCGCGGCCAGGAGCACGAATTCGACGCGCTGATCCTGGCCACCGGGTTCGACGCCATGACCGGGGCGCTGCTCAAGGTCGATATCCGCGGCCGGTCGGGCCAGGCGCTGCGCGACAAATGGCGGGACGGCCCGCGCGCCTATCTCGGCCTCGCCATGGCGGGCTTTCCCAATTTGTTCACCATCACCGGTCCGGGCAGCCCGTCGGTGCTCTCAAACATGATCCCGTCGATCGAGCAGCATGTGGAATGGATCACCGATTGCGTCGAATACATGCGCGCGCGCGGCGTGGCGCGGATCGAGGCGACGGGCGAGGCGGAAGCCGCCTGGGTCGCCCACGTCAACGACGTCGCGGACGCCTCCCTGCGCGCGAATTGCGGGTCGTGGTATGTCGGCGCCAACGTGCCCGGCAAGCCGCGCGTGTTCATGCCCTATATCGGCGGCGTGCCGGTGTACGGGCAAAAATGCAAGGCCGTGGCCGCCGACGGCTACGAAGGCTTCACGCTGAGCGCGGCGTAGGCCCCCGCTACTCCCCCATTAGCTTCAGCTTCCAAACACAAGCCAACACAAGTGCACATAAGAAACACATTTAGGCTGTTAAGCCGAGGAATTTGTTGGCTGTTTTAAATTTGTGTGCTATAAATGTCCCTGCCAACAATAGGTTACGGGCAACGCCATTTTTGGCGAAAACCGTTACCCACACCCTTACCCGGACGGGGGATCAAATGGCAAAAACTAAACTTACCGAGACCAGGGTGGCGAGCATCCCGCCGCCTAAGATGGGCCGCGTTGAGCATTTCGACACCCTGATGCCGGGGCTGTGCCTGCGGGTTAGCAACAGCGGCAAGCGTTCGTTCTGTGTTTTCTACCGTTACGGCGGCAAGCTATGGCGGATGACGCTAGGCACCTGCCCGCCATACAAGCTGGTGGAGGCGCGTGAGGATGCAAGGCTGGCCTTGTTGGAGGTCCAGCGCGGCAACGACCCAGCAGCCATTCGGGCAGAGCGGAGGGCCTCCACCAGCCCTTTAATCCGACATTTCCCAGATGGCCCTCAAATTTATTGCGATGATACCCTGATTGCACCGCCACTGGAATGAGTTCCCCTCCGCAGCCTTCTGATAGCCCGA
The DNA here is from genome assembly GCA_047517485.1 of Alphaproteobacteria bacterium. Classification (GTDB taxonomy): domain Bacteria; phylum Pseudomonadota; class Alphaproteobacteria; order UBA7887; family UBA7887; genus JAKZSU01. The sequence continues at coordinate 255 of JAKZSU010000203.1, read as the reverse complement.
TTCTTGTCAGTTGGCGGTGTCCAGAAGCCCATTCGGCCCGGTTTTTCGCCATTCAAACGACCCACCGCCCATTATGGGGAGGCGCCCGCACCGGTCACCCCCTATCAGAAGGCGGTGCAGGTGTAGGACGAGAGGATCGGCTCGGCCCGCGTCCAGGCGAAGAACTGACGCTTCATGGCCGGGCGCAGCACCATTACCCCTACGTGATCGAGGTCGAGAGCGATCGATCCCGTCGTGGTGCGCCGGAACTTGTTC
>JAKZSU010000202.1:0-2642 GCA_047517485.1 Alphaproteobacteria bacterium | reverse complement strand
CGTAGACATCCTCGAACTTCATCAATCTCAGTCCCTGCAACTGCTCCGTCCGGCGCATCCGATTCCTCCAGATTTGGAGGAAATCTAAAACCGGACAGATCATCTGGTACATAAACCGGACATATCGCGTGTTACCGACAGTTGCGGCCGCCTTAGTTTCGAAATCGGTTATTATCGCGTATTCTGATATTGGAATTAATTTGACTCGAATTGGGAGCAAGGCATGAAACTGGTCTCGCGCAACGGTGTACTGGCTATCTGTTTAGTGGCGCTCACTCTGGCTGCGTGCACCAAGCGTCAAGCGGTTCGCGAGGCCTATCGCGACGGTGATTACGCCGCGGTGCTGGAACAGGCCGTGCCGGCGGCGGAAAGCGGCAAGGCGGATGCGCAATATTATCTCGGCCTGATGTATCTGAACGGCCATGGCGTCGCCCAGGACGATCGCCAGGCGTATATGTGGTTCGACTTGGCGACCTTATACGCGAACGATGTGATCGGCGATCTCGCCAACACCGAGCTTGGCGCGCTCGGCGAGTCCATGAGCCCACAGGAACTGGTCCAAGCCCAGGCGATGAGCCGCGATTGGCAGCAAGAACATCCGCGCTAAAGCCCTTTGCGCGACATAAAGCGTCGCCAGCTCCGGAGATCGGTTATCTCCTCGGCATTTTCCAGGGCGTAGGATTCGCACACGAAGCCGTTGACTTCGCTGCCGTCGTCGAGGGTTACCGTGCCGATGCCGAGCGGCGCCGGGATGCCGTCGACGAACGATCCGAAATGCGCCGCCGGCACTTCCCACAGCTCGACCTCGATCGCCTGGCCGGCGGCGTCGCGCACCATGCCGGGGCGCGGCGGATCGAACTCGGTCAGCGCGAAAAGGCGATAGTACGGCGCGCTGCGCATTGCGCGGACAAGGCGGGCGCCGCGCTCGGTCAATTGGTGATTGAGCGGCAGCCCGGACATATGGGCGCCGCACACCACGACGTTGATCCAGTCGCCGGGATCGCCCGGCATCGGCGTCGGCACCGGTAACCGCAGCCCGGTCGCGCCGGCCTCGGTGGCGGCCTCGCGGTGCAGCCGATCGCCGAGTTCCGCCAACGCGCGGTCGGCAAACGCCTGGCCCACCAGCGTCACCCCGAACGGCAAACCATCAGCCGTGAAGCCGGCCGGGATCGCCAAGGCGCTGAGATCCATCAAGTTCACGAAATTGGTGTAGCGGCCGAGATTGGCGTTGAGCCGGATTGAGTCGGCCATGACGTCGTCGATGGTGTAAATCGTCCCCGCGGTCGGGGTTACCAGCACATCGATGTCGTGCCACATCGGTTGCATCTGCTGGCGCAGCTCGTTGAGGCGGTAAAGCGCCCTGAACGCATCGACCGCGCTCGGCTCGCTGCCCTTGGCGATCACCCCGCGCACCGTCGGATCGACTTCGTCGGGGTGGGCGTCGATGAATGCGCCGACCGCGGCGTAACGCTCGGCCAACCAGGGTCCTTCATAGAGCAGCCGCCCCGCCTCGACGAAAGGCCGGAAATCCACCGCCCGCGGCCGCCCGAACTGGTTGGCGATGCGTGCGATCTGGGCGTCGAACAGGCGCCGCGCCTCGGTGTTGCCGAAGAATTCCAAATCCACGTCGCGCAGCACGCCGAACCGGCACCGGTCGATGGCAAAAGCGGCCGGGCTGTCGGGCACGGGACGTGAAAAGGGATCATTCGGGTCGAAACCGACCGCGACGTCGAACACGGCGCGGGAATCGTCGGCGCATAGGGCAAAAATCGAACCGCAATCGAGCGATTTGCACGCCGGTACCACCCCATGCGCGCTGACCGCGCCGCGCGTCGGTTTCAAGCCGACAATATTGTTGAACGCCGCCGGCACCCGCCCCGAGCCCGCGGTATCGGTGCCGAGCGCGAAACTGACAAGGCCCTGGGCCACGGCGATCGCCGACCCCGAGCTCGAGCCGCCCGAGACGTAAGCCGGATTGAAAGAATTTCGTCCGGCGCCATAGGGACTGCGCGCGCCGACCAGGCCGGTGGCGAACTGGTCCATATTAGTTTTGCCGATCAACACCGCACCGGCCTCGGTCAACATTCGCACCACGGTCGCGGTCTCTTCCGGCACATACGCATACGCCGGGCAGCCGGCGGTGGTCGGCACACCGGCGACATCGATATTGTCCTTGATCGCGAACGGAATGCCGTACAAGGCGCCACCGATTTCCAGGGCATGGGCTTGCTCCAACACCGCGCTACGCTCGCAAAGGTGGATCCATACCGAGCGGTCGGGTTGCTCGCCGATTCGGTCGAATATCTGGCCGATGACGTCCGCCGGCGTTGCATCGCCGCGCGCATAAAGCTCGCGCAGGTCGGCAATCGCCAGGCTGGTCCCTTGTTTTGACATGGCAACTCCATACCACGATCATCGACGACGATCATGCCCCGCGCCTCTCCTGGCGAGGCGACAAGGGCTGTGTTAGCCTTTTGCTTGGGACGATTTGGTGTTGGCCTTCTTAACAGCCCGTTGAAAAAGGCGCTATTGACCGGGTTTCACTCGACGGCGAAACATAACGCGACGAAGGCGGTTTCGCCATCCTCCGAGACGATGAGGACCATCTGAGCGACCAGAACGGCTCCAGCTGGCGCAATAAG
>JAKZSU010000201.1:0-9579 GCA_047517485.1 Alphaproteobacteria bacterium | reverse complement strand
GACGCGACCGACCGGCGCCCTGTGGACAAGTGGACAGCCGCTCCGCGCCCGACCACTTCCCCACAGGGCCAGCAACCGCAACAGAAGCGGTCAACTCATATGGTACATAAACCGGTCAACTCAGAATGTTCTCGACAGATCTGGGCGGCTTCGGTTGACCGACCGACGGTCATGGGTCAGAATTAGCCATCACGCCACGTCGAAGACAGCAAATTAAGAAATTGTGCTGCCGATGTGTGCTGGCGGACCCCAGCGGGACGCCGGAGTATGCGGGGGCGCACAGGGCGGAGATAAGGGGAGAGCGTCTTTGTTGACGCAGGACGGGACGAACAGGAGCGCGCCGTTGGCGATGCCGACGGAGACAGGCGAGAGCGCGATTGGCCCCTCGGGTGAGGAGCTCGAACGCGCCACGCTTTATCGTTTGCTGGCGACCTTGCTGTCCGAGCCGCCCCACCAACCCCTGCTCGACCAGATCGCCGGCCTCGACCAGGCGGCGGAAGGTGCCCCGGCGTTGGCGCAAGCGCTCGGCGATCTATCCAGCGCTGCGCGGCACGCCGACCCGGTCGCGGTCGAACGCGAGTTTCAGGCGTTGTTCATCGGCATCGGCGAAGGCGAGCTGGTGCCGTACGGATCCTATTATCAGACCGGATTCCTGCACGAACGGCCGCTCGCGCGACTGCGCGGCGACATGCGTGAACTCGGTATCGAGCGCGCCGATGGCGTCGCCGAACCCGAAGATGGGATCGCCAGCCTGTGCGAAATCATGGCCGGGCTGATCGCCGGCGACTTCGGCGAGGCGGCACCGGTGACCGGCCAAGTGGCATTTTTCGAGGCCCATGTAGCGCCTTGGGCGGGACAGTTTTTCAGCGATTTGGCAGTGGCCGACAGCGCAAATTTCTATCGCTCCGTCGGCGCTTTGGGCCAAATATTTTTTGATATCGAATCTGAAGCATTTTCGATAACAGATTGATCTTTGGAATGGAACGCGAGTCAGTTGGAGACGAAAAGATGACCAAACAGAAATCGGATCCCAAAGCCAAAGGGCTGGATCGGCGTGATTTCCTGCGCACCGCCAGCGTCGGCGCGGTCGCCGGCGTGGGTGTCGCGGCGGTCGGCCTTGCCGACGAGGCGGAGGCCGCCGTGCCGGACGCCAAGGCGAGCAAGGGGCGCTACCGCGAAACCGCCCATGTGCGTCGCGTCTACGACCTGTCACGGTTCTAATTCGAGCTTGTAGGAGCCAGTCATGCTCACCAAACGTCGTTCCGCTTCCGCCGATACATCGACCGGCATGCGCCGGGTGCTCAATGGCATCGCCGAGGCGCCGTTGAACCGGCGCGCATTCCTCAAGCGCTCGGGTCTTGCCGCAGGCGGCCTTGCCGCGTTCGGCGGCGGGCTGTCGTTGACCCGGGTTCGCAAGGCCAGCGCGCGGACCGAATTGAGTGCCGCCATCGAGACCATCAAATCGGTGTGCACCCATTGCTCGGTCGGCTGCACGGTAACCGCCGAGGTCCAGGACGGGGTGTGGACTGGCCAGGAACCCTCGTTCGATAGTCCGTTCAATCTCGGCGCCCATTGCGCCAAGGGCGCCAGCGTGCGCGAGCACGCGCACGGCGAACGCCGCCTCAAATATCCGATGAAGAAGGAAGGCGGCGAGTGGAAGCGGATGAGCTGGGAGGACGCGATCAACGAGATCGGCGACCGCCTGCTCAAGATTCGCGAAACCGCCGGACAGGATTCGGTCTATTGGCTCGGCTCGGCCAAGCATTCCAACGAACAGGCCTATCTGTTCCGCAAATTCGCCGCGTTCTGGGGCACCAACAACGTCGATCACCAAGCACGCATCTGTCATTCGACCACCGTCGCCGGGGTTGCCAATACTTGGGGCTACGGCGCGATGACCAACAGCTACAACGATATTCACCGTGCCCGCTCGGTGTTCTTCATCGGCTCGAATCCGGCGGAAGCGCATCCCGTGGCGTTGATGCACATTCTCAAGGCCAAGGAGCAGAACGGCGCCAAGATCATCGTTTGCGATCCGCGCTTTACCCGCACCGCGGCGCACGCCGACGAGTATGTTCGGCTGCGGCCGGGCAGCGACGTGGCGCTGATCTGGGGCCTGTTGTGGCACATCTTCGAGAATGGCTGGGAAGACGAGCAGTTCGTCCAACAGCGCGCTTGGGGAATGGACCGGGTGCGCGAGGAAGTCGCCAAATGGGGGCCCGACGAATGCGAACGCGTCACCGGCGTCCCGGGCAGCCAAATGGAACGGGTCGCGCGGACCTTGGCGATGAACCGCCCGGGCACCATCGTGTGGTGCATGGGCGGTACCCAGCATACCAACGGCAACAACAACACCCGCGCTTACTGCATCCTGCAATTGGCGCTCGGCAACATGGGTGTCTCGGGCGGCGGGACCAACATTTTCCGCGGCCATGACAATGTCCAAGGCGCGACCGATCTCGGCGTGCTGTCGCACACCCTGCCCGGTTATTACGGCATTTCGACCGGCGCGTGGAAGCATTGGAGCCGGGTCTGGGAGGTCGATTACGACTATATGCTCGGCCGCTTCGCCACCAAGGATCTGATGGAATCGAAGGGCATCACGGTGTCGCGCTGGTTCGACGGCGTGCTCGACGAAGACAATGTGGAACAGCCCAACCCGATCCAGGCCATGATCTTCTGGGGCCACGCGCCGAACTCGCAGACCCGCCTTCCCGATATGAAGAAGGCGATGGAGATGCTCGACACCCTGGTGATCGTCGACCCCTATCCGACGATGAGCGCGGTAATGCACGACCGCACCGACGGGGTCTATCTGCTGCCGGCGGCGACCCAATTCGAGACCTATGGCTCGGTGACCGCGTCGAACCGCTCGATCCAGTGGCGCGACCGGGTCATCGCCCCGGTCTTCGAGGCCCAGCCCGATCAGGACATCATGGCGATGTTCGCCGCAAAGTTCGGCTTCGCCGAACAGTTGTTCAAGAACATCGCGGTCGAGGGCAACGTGCCGAAGGTCGAGGACATCACCGCCGAGATCAATCGCGGCATGTGGACGATCGGTTATACCGGCCAATCGCCCGAGCGCATCCGCAAACACATGGCCAATCAGGCGACGTTCGATCGCACCACCCTGCAAGCCAAGGGTGGCCCGTGCGACGGCGAGTATTACGGCATGCCTTGGCCAAGCTGGGGTCCGCCGGAAATGAACCATCCCGGCACACCGATCCTCTACGATCCATCGAAACCGGTGGCCAAGGGCGGACTTACGTTCCGCGCCCGCTTCGGGGTCGAACGCGACGGTGAGAACCTGCTCGCGGAGGGCTCGTACTCGGTGGATTCGGAAATCGAGGACGGCTATCCCGAATTCACCATGGCGATGCTCAAGAAACTCGGCTGGGACAGTGATTTGACCGCCGACGAACGCGCGACGATCGACGGCATCGCCGGCGACAAGACCAACTGGAAGACCGATCTATCGGGCGGCATCCAAAGGGTGGCGATCAACCATGGCTGCGCCCCATTCGGCAACGCCAAGGCGCGTTGTTTCGTGTGGACCTTCCCCGATCCGATCCCGTTGCATCGCGAACCGCTCTACACCAACCGACGCGACCTGGTGGGCGACTATCCGACCTATGAAGACAAGGTCTTCTATCGCCTGCCGACACTCTACAAATCGATCCAGGACAAGGATTTCGCGAAAGACTATCCGCTAATCCTGACCTCGGGCCGGTTGGTCGAATACGAGGGCGGCGGCGAGGAAACCCGTTCGAACCCGTGGCTCGCCGAGCTGCAACAGGAGATGTTCGCGGAGGTGAACCCGGGCGACGCCAACGACGCCGGCTTCGCCGACGGCGCCGACATTTGGGTCGAGGGCCCGGAAGGCGGCCGGGTCCTGGTCAAGGCGATGATCACCCCCCGGGTCGGACGTGGCGTGGTGTGGATGCCGTTCCATTTCGGCGGCAAGTGGATGGGCGAGGATCAGCGCGACAAATATCCCAAGGGCACCGATCCCTATGTCATTGGCGAGGCGGCGAACACGGCGCAGACCTATGGCTATGACGCGGTCACCGTAATGCAAGAAACCAAAGCGACGCTGTGTCGCATTTACGCGGCTTAGGGGAGCAAGACGATGGCACGAATGAAGTTCCTGTGCGACGCCGAGCGGTGCATCGAATGCAATGCCTGCGTCACCGCGTGTAAGAACGAGCATGAGGTTCCGTGGGGGATCAACCGCCGCCGGGTGGTCACCATCAATGATGGCGAACCCGGCGAGCGATCGCTGTCGGTGGCGTGCATGCATTGCACCGACGCGCCGTGCCAGGCGGTGTGTCCGGTCGATTGCTTCTACACCACCGACGACGGCGTGGTGCTGCATTCGAAGGACCTGTGCATCGGCTGTGGCTATTGCTTCTACGCCTGCCCGTTCGGCGCGCCGCAATATCCCCAAGCCGGCAATTTCGGCAGCCGCGGCAAGATGGACAAGTGCACCTTCTGCGCCGGCGGCCCGGAAGACAGCGACTACGACTATGGCCGTGATCGGCTGTCGGAAGGCAAGCTGCCGTTGTGCGCCGAAATGTGCTCGACCAAGGCGTTGCTCGCCGGCGACGGCGATACGGTCTCCGACATCTATCGCGAACGCGTCGTCGCGCGCGGCTTCGGCTCCGGTGCGTGGGGCTGGGGCACGGCCTACCAAGCCGACGACTCGTGATCGGCAAATGGTCCATGGCGGCGTTTTGCGTCGTCGCGCTGGTCGCCTGCCGCGAAGAGGAGCAGGGCCGGGTGACCGAACACATGGCCGGAGTCTATCTCGGGTCGGCGATGCCGGGGCTTGACGACGCGACACGGAGTGGTCTGCGCGACCGCCTCGCCAATCAGGATTTTTGAGACCCGCGCCGCGAAGGTGGATTGATAATGAAAACAATGATCCCGCGGGCGTGCCGCGCCCTTTTTGCCCTCTCGTTGGCGGTCCTGCTGGTCGGCCCCGTGTCCGCCGTGGTCGCGCAAGACCAAGCGGACGAGATACAATTGGTCCCACCGGCGGGCGGCCAGGACAACAACATCGAGATGTGGCGCGCGGTGCGCGGCGGCATCCAAGGCACGGTCTCGATACCCGACAAGAAGGCCGGCGTGCTGGTCCAATCTGAGGGCGAGGACTGGCGCTCGACGCGCAACGGGCCGCTATCGACTTATGGTGCGTGGTTGATGCTCGGCACCATCGCCGTCCTCGCGCTGTTCTTCGCCTTCCGTGGCCGCATCCGCATCGAGGCCGGGCGCTCGGGCAAGACCATCGTGCGCTTCGCCGCGTTCGAAAGATTTGTGCATTGGCTGATGGCGGCGACGTTCATTCTACTCGCGCTTTCCGGCCTCAACATGCTCTACGGCCGCTACGTGCTGAAGCCGCTATTGGGCGCGGACGCGTTCGCCGGCCTCACCATGGCCGGCAAGCTGGCGCATAATTATCTCGGATTCCTGTTCATCGCCTGCCTGGTGGTGACCTTCCTGATGTGGATTCGTCACAATATGCCGACGGCGACCGATATCACCTGGTTGGCGCGCGGCGGCGGCATGATCGGCAAGGGCCATCCGCCGGCGGCGAAATTCAACGCCGGCCAGAAACTGGTGTTCGCGGGGGTCATCGTGGTCGGCGCGGTGATCAGCTACACCGGCCTCAGCCTGATCTATCCGTTCGAGTTCGACATCACGGTGCAGGCGATGCAGGGCGCGCAGCTGCTGCACGCCAGCGCGTCGCTGGTGCTGATCGCCTTGATCATCGCCCACATCTATATCGGCACCATCGGCATGGAAGGCGCGGTCGAGGCGATGTGGACCGGCTCCGTCGATGAGAATTGGGCGCGCGAGCACCACAGTCTGTGGGTCGAGGACTTGGCGAAGCAGGACGCGGAAGCGCCCGAGGGTTCGGGGACCGCGCCGGCCGAGTAATTTCTGACGGCTTGCCGGGCGACGGTATGGGCGGCTATAAGCTGCTAACTCCACAGTATTGAGGACCACGCGCCATGGCCGACGTCGCGGTATCGAACAGCGTTCTGACCGATCAGCATCATCGCGAGATCGACGCGTGCCTCGACGACATCAAGGCGGTCGTCGGCGACGACGGCGTGACCCGCGACACGCTTGCGAAGATCAGCGATCGATTGCTCGCGCTGGCGAAGCGGACCGATCTGTTTCACTACGATCTGTTCCCAGTGCTCGGCGAGCATGAAAAGGCGAACAGCACGATCTATCAGCTAGCGGAAGACGACAATCACGGGTTCGCGCTGTTCGCCGTCTCTGAGTGCTACGGCAACATGAGCCCGCCGCACGATCACACCACCTGGGCGGTGATCGCCGGGATCGAGGGCGAGGAATTGAACCGCACCTACGAACGCCTCGACGATGGCGCGACACCGGGACATTCGGAAATCCGCGAGACCGGGCAAATGATGGTCGCCGCGGGGTCGGCGGCCGCGTTCCTGCCCGACGATATCCACAGCATCCAATGCGTGACCGATGTGCCGACCTTGAATTTCCACCTCTACGGCAAGTCGATCGCGCACTTGCCCGAGCGCAAAATGTTCAACATGCGCGACGGCACGCACAAGGTATTTCCCGCCAATCCGAACATCCACTTCCCTTAACCATCTTGGCCATTTCGATTTCGCCCTCGGCGATCAAGGATCGCTTGCGCGCCGACACCGGCGAGGTGGTGCTGTTGGATGTCCGCGAGCGTGGCGCCCACGCCGAGGGGCATCCGTTGTTCGCGGCCAACGCGCCGCTGAGCCGACTCGAGATCGATATCGAGCGCCTGGTGCCGCGCCGCGCCACCCCGATCGTGGTGATCGACGACGGCGGCGGTGACGATCGCGCGCACCGCGCGGCGGCAAAACTCGACTCTTTCGGCTACGCCGCCGTCGAGACCCTCACCGACGGGATGGCGGGGTGGCGCGCCGCCGGCGAGGAGGTGTTCGACGGCGTCTATGTCCCGAGCAAGGCGTTCGGCGAATATGTCGAGGAGCGGTGCGACACGCCGCGGCTCTCCGCCGACGACCTCGCGGCCCGCATGCGCGACGGCACCGATATGGTGATTCTCGACAGCCGGCCGCTCAAGGAATTTCGCCGCATGAGCATCCCCGGCGCGATCAATGTACCCGGCGGCGAGCTGGTGCATCGGGTGCGCGATCTCGCGCCCGACCCGGAGACCCTGGTGGTGGTAAATTGCGCCGGGCGGACGCGCAGCATCATCGGCGCCCAATCGCTGATCAATGCGGGCACGCCGAACCGGGTGATGGCGCTGAAGAACGGCACCATGGGATGGTCCCTGGCGGGACACGCTTTAGACCATGGACGAACCCGGGTCGCGCCGGCGCCGTCGGCCGACGCGCGGTCGTGGGCACGCGAGGCGGCGGCCAGAGTCACCACGAGGTATTCGGTGCCGCGTATCGATCAGGCGACGCTCGAACGCTTTCGCGACGAAGCGGATGCCCACACGCTCTATCTCTGCGACGTGCGGACCATCGAGGAGTATGAAACCGGCCACCTACCCGGCGCCCGTCACACCCCCGGCGGACAATTGGTGCAGGCGGCCGACAGCTATGTGCCGGTCAACAACGCGCGCATTGTAATCGTCGACGACGACGGGGTCCGGGCGACCATGGCCGCCTCGTGGCTGATCCAAATGGGCCGCCGCAACGTTTGCGTGCTCGCCGAGGCTTTGGCCGAGACGGCATTGGAGACCGGCCCCGAGCCGGTTACCGCGCGCACAACGCGGCATCTGGAAATCACCGCAACGGCGCTCGCCGAACTGCTCGCCGCGACAGTGATCGATTTGGCCGACAGCCGACGGTTTATCGCCGGTCATATTGACGGCGCGTGGTGGACGGTGCGCGCGCGACTGGCCGAGGCGCTGGCCACCCTCCCCGAGCCGAAGCGGATCGTGGTGACCTCGCCCGATGGGGTGATCGCCCATCTCGCCGCGCCGGAGATCGAGGATATTCTTAGCTGTCAAGTCGAAGTCCTGGCCGGCGGCACCGACGCCTGGGTCGCCGGCGGCCACACGCTGACCCCCGGCGACAAGCGAATGGTCGGCGGCCGCGACGATGTTCATCTGCTGCCCTACGATCATCCGAAAAACGAGATCGAAGCCGCGATGCACGCCTATCTCGAGTGGGAAACCGCCTTGGTTCCCCGGGTGACGCGCGATGCGGTCGCCCGCTTCGACGTCACGCGACACGGCTAACATGATGTCAGACTCGAAAATCATCGATGCCGCGGGGCGGGCGATATCTCTTGGCCGGAAACCGCGCCGGGTGCTGGCCAGCGGCAATCCGGCGGCGGCGGCGATTTATTGTGTCGCGCCGGACAGCTTGATCGGCTGGCCGGAACCGATCCCGGGCCAAGTGGCGCCGGTTGCCGATCGCCTGCCCGTCGCGGCGCGCCTCAACGCCCACGAGTTGGCGCCCTCGGTCGCCGCGGTCAAACAAGCCGCGCCTGATCTGGTGCTCGATTACGGCACCTGCGACAGCGCCTTCATCAGCTTCGCCGACGCGCTTCAGGCCGAGACCGGGGTGCCGGTCGCGGTCGTCGATGGCGGGCTGGAAAAAAGCGGCGAGGCCCTGGCGCTGCTCGGCCGCCTGCTTGGCGCCGCGGACCGCGCCGCGTTTCTCGCCAGCCTCTGGCGACGGATATGGGCGAGCGTCGAGACCACCATGGCCGAGGCCGAGGGGCCCGGCCCCCGCGTTCACTATGCAATCGGACCTGGTGGGGAGAAGACGGTGCGCCTCGGCTCGATCCATCTCGAAGCGCTGGCGATTCTCGGCGCCACCAATGTCGCCGAGGTCGAGCATGGCGCGGGCGGCCGGGTGCCGGTCGACGCGGCCGATGTCGAACGCTGGGATCCCGATCTGATCCTGACCATCGATCCGAGTTTCCACGCCAACGCCCACGAGTTGCCGGTGTGGCGAAACACCCGGGCGGTGCGCGAAGACCGGGTCACCCTCGCGCCGGCGCCGGTGCTGTCGTGGTTCGATTACCCGCCGTCGCTCAATCGCATCATCGGTCTAGCCTGGCTGGCACGATTATTCTACGGCGACGCCTATCACGCCGACGTCGCGGCCGAGGCCCGGGCCTTTCACAGCGCGTTCTACGGCATCGATCTCGAGGCCAAGGCGATCAATGCGATGCTCGCCAAGGCCGGCCTCGCTTAGCAGGCAGCGAGACCGGCTGGCATTAAATCGCTATTCAGATTCGGCGGCATTTACGTATCGACGTGAATACGCCACGCACCGTCGGCGATCTATCGCTTTATGGTGACACGAAGAACGATTTCATACAGTATCTGATGAAAATTTTCGGAAATCCACAAGTTCTATTTTCACATTGGGGATATACGGCAGAGTTATCTCTAGAAAATCATGAAGTTTATTGGCCAAACTCCGGACATAGTCTCTAATACCACCGAGCGGAATGCCTGACTCACGTTGGGGATTCCCAAGCGGTCCGATCTCTGACTCAATGTGGTGAACCAATGAGGTTCGCCATGGCAGCGCCTATCGACTTACGGAACGATTTTGACAGCGTCTCACT
>JAKZSU010000200.1:0-12516 GCA_047517485.1 Alphaproteobacteria bacterium | reverse complement strand
TTTGTTACAGATCCTCTCGGTGACCCTCTTCGAGAAAATGCCCATACATCAAGCACTTGCGGGAGACGAAAACAGATGCAACGCTTCGCAAATAACCAACCAATTGAATTTATTCGATTTTTAACCGGACACTAGTGAGTTCGTATCATACATTGGCTTAATATAGGGTTGCGGGACAACGGTTTCACGGTCCCGCGCAACCCTAAATCACAATTCTGTGACGGTTTGCGAATCCGCACCGAGAAGAGCGCTTGCCTCACCGACCGAGGGGGCGTCCACGACCAATTCTTGCGAGCGGAACTGATCCGCGACCGGCACTATGACGGCGGTCGCGTCCGCGCCCCCGTGTCGGACTTTACGGTCGAAAATCCCACTTTCGCTGAATTGCGGATCCGCGATCGCGGTCGCGAGATCGACGATGACCGAACAACAAAGATCACGATTCTCGAATTTGTCGCGCCAGAACGCCGCATTTCGCGCGCCTAGGATTGCCGCCAGTGCGCCGCGGGTCGCCTCGGGGTCCCGGGCATCATCGCGCAAATCGTCCTCCAGTTCGAGGCGCTCACACAAGTTCTCCCAGTGGCGATCGTTGGCCGCGGCAACGGCGACATAAGCGCCGTCCTTGGTCGGATAAATTTGGTAGCGGGCGGATCCACCAGTAAACGCTTCGCCGCCCGGTCTCGGCCATTCGCCAGACACATCGGCGCGGGCGATCGCATCATAGGCATAAGCGAAAAGGCCTTGTGAAATAGCCAGATCCAAGCGGCAGCCGTCACCTCCCGCGTCACGCGCGCGCAGCGCCAACAGGATGTTGATCACGCAGGGATAAGCGCCGCATCCGATGGCGGCGAACGGCCCCGCCGGCAAAGCCGGTGCGCTATCGCTGTCGGTGGCCAAGCTGAGTAAGCCGGTGGCGCCGAGATAATTGAGATCCTCGGCCGCTTCACTGGCCTTGGGTCCCTCTTGGCCCCAGCCCGTGACCGAGCAATAAATGATCTTGGGATTGACCGCCTTGACGGACGCATGATCCAGGCCGTTGTCGACCAGGTCTCCGGGCCGACCGCTCTCGATCACTATGTCCGCCGCCTCGATCAAGCGCCTCAGGCGCTTCGAAGTGTCGCCGCCGGCCAAGTTGGCGGTAACGCTGCGTTTGCCGCGATTGAGCAAGGCAAAGTCGATGCCATCGCCGCGCTTTCGCGAGGCCGCGCCCCCTTCCGGCTCGATTCGCACCACCTCTGCGCCGGCCTCGGCGAGAATGAGCGCCGCCATGGCCGCGGCCAGACCGTCGCCGATCTCGACAACTTTAATCCCTTGGAGTGGCTGCATGGTGTCCCTCTTTGCGCACCGTGATCAGATCAGTCTGTCGCCAGTCGCCATTATGCTGCCATCGTCACGGTATTGCCAATATCTGAGCCCTTGCCCAATTTCGATTTCAGAATCTGATCTGAATGAGCGAATTGCGCGCTCGCAATCGACAACGGCCGCGCGCCCGCCGGGAGGAAGCGGGCTGCGCGGCTAGTCGAACGCCTCGTCCCAGGTACCTTGGGTCGCGGCGCGTGAGTATTCGGTGGCGCGATTCTCGAAGAAATTCGTATGTTCGACGCCGTTGAGGATGTGCTCGAGCCAGGGCAGAGGATTGCGCCCGACTCGATAAATCGGCTGCAGACCGAGTTGGCCGAGACGCCGGTCGGCGATGTAGCGGATGTAGCTGGTGATCTCCTCGGGCCCGAGCCCCTCGACCGGTCCGAGTTCGAACGCGCGCTTTATGAACGCGTCCTCATGATCCACGACGGTGGCGCAAATGCTGTACAGATTTCGCTTCAGCGAGTCGTTCCAAATCTCGGGATTCTCGGCGATGAAAGTGCGGAACAGGCGGATGATCGACTGGGTGTGAAGCGTCTCGTCACGCACCGACCATGACACGATCTGCCCCATCCCCTTCATCTTGTTGAAACGCGGAAAATTAAGAAGAATCGCAAAGCTTGCGAACAGTTGCAGCCCTTCCGTAAAGGCGCCAAAGGTCGCCAGCATGGTCGCGATATCGGCCTTGGTATCGGAGCCGAACTGGTGCATGAAGTCGTATTTGTCCTTCATCTCCTTGTAATGCAGAAACGCGGAATATTCCGATTCCGGCATGCCGATGGTGTCGAGCAGATGGGAGTAGGCCGCGATATGGACGGTCTCCATGCTGGAGAATGCCGCCAGCATCATTTGCACTTCGGTCGGCTGAAAGACCCGCGAATAATGCTTCATATAGCAGTTGTTGACCTCGACATCCGCTTGCGTAAAAAAGCGGAATATTTGGGTCAGTAAATTGCGTTCCTCGGGCGTCAGATTACGATGCCAATCCTTCACGTCGTCGGCGAGCGGGACTTCCTCGGGCAGCCAATGGATTCGCTGCTGGGTGAGCCACGCATCGTAGGCCCACGGATAGCGGAACGGCTTATAGACCGGGCTGGCGTCTAGCAGTGACATGCGCGCCCTCCGGTCCACGTCAATATGAGTCCAGCGCCACTCATTGGCACGCCAAACATTCTTCATAGTCATTGTCGTTGCCGAGAGGCTCGGCCTCCAGTGCCCCGTCTTGCGGCGGCCGCATGATATGATCGCCGGCCACCACATCGGCCCGCTGGATCGATTTGGAGCGGCAGTAATAGAGACTTTTCACCCCCTTCTTCCACGCCCGCATGTGGATATGGTGCAAGTCACGCTTGTGAATATCGGCGCGCAGGAACAAGTTGAGCGATTGCGACTGGCAAATGAACGGGGCCCGATCAGCGGCTAGATCGACAAGCCATTTCTGATCGATCTCGAAGGCGGTGCGGAACACCGCTTTTTGGTCATCATCGAGAAAGTCGAGGTGTTGCACCGATCCTTCATGGGTGGTGATCGACGACCATACGTCCTCGTTGTTTCGCCCTTTCTTCTCGAGCAAGTCCTCGAGAAACCGGTTGCGCACATTGAACGATCCGGACAGCGTCTTGTGCGTGAAACTACACGCCGCCGCGGGCTCGATGCCCGGCGACGCACCGCCACAAATGATCGAGATCGATGCGGTTGGCGCGATCGCCAGCTTGTTCGAGAACCTTTCCTTGACCCCGAAGTCGGCGGCATCGGGGCACGCGCCACGCTCGTCCGCCAACAGCCGCGACGCCGCATCGGCTTGCTCGCGAATCGATTGGAAGATCCGTTTGTTCCAGACTTTGGCCATCACCGATTCGAGAGGGATGCCCTTGCTTTGGAGGAACGAATGAAATCCCATCACCCCAAGCCCGACACTGCGCTCGCGCATCGCCGCGTACCGCGCGCGCGCCATCGAATCGGGCGCGCGGGTGATGAAATCGTCGAGCACGTTGTCGAGAAACCGCATGATGTCCTCGACAAAAGTCGGGTGGTCGGCCCAGGCGTCGTAGGCTTCAAGGTTGATCGATGACAGGCAGCACACCGCGCTGCGTTGCTCGCCCATGCGATCGCGCCCGGTCGGCAGCGTGATTTCGCTGCACAGGTTCGACATCTTGACCTCGAGGCCGGCCAGCTTTTGGTGTTCGGGCACCGCCCGATTGACCTCGTCGATGAACAAGAGGTACGGCTCACCGGTCTCGATTCGCGCGGTAAGGATGCGGATCCAGATCGAACGCGCCGAGACGCGGCGCACGACCGCGCCATCCTTGGGACTGGTCAAGGCCCACTCTTCGTCGTTCTCGACCGCGCGCATGAACGCATCGGGAATAACCACGGCGTTGTGCAGATTGAGCGCCTTGCGGTTCGGATCGCCGCCGGTGGGACGGCGAATTTCCACGAACTCCTCGATCTCGGGATGGCTCACCGGCAAATAGACCGCCGCGCTGCCGCGCCGCAACGACCCCTGGGAAATCGCCAAAGTGAGCGCGTCCATCACCCGAATGAAGGGAATGACACCCGAGGTCTTGCCGTTGGCGCCGACTTTTTCGCCGATCGACCGCAGATTGCCCCAGTAACTTCCGATGCCGCCGCCACGCGCGGCAAGCCACACGTTTTCGTTCCACAAATCGACGATGCCTTCGAGACTGTCACCGGCCTCGTTGAGGAAACAGGATATCGGCAAGCCGCGTTCGGTTCCGCCGTTACTGAGCACCGGGGTCGCCGGCATGAACCAGAAGTTACTGATATAGTCGTAGAGGCGTTGCGCATGCGCGCTATCGTCGGCGAAATAACTGGCGGCGCGTGCGAACAGATCCTGGTAAGTCTCGCCGGGAAGCAGGTACCTGTCCTCCAGCACCGCCTTCCCGAAATGAGTCAGAAGACGGTCGCGACCGGGATCGGTGCGAACCCGCACGCCCCGCTCAAGCTGGACTACATTTAGAATGGCGTCGCCGTGGCGCACTCCGAGTCCCCCCCGAATCGTTCCACACCCTGTGGATAACTAATTGTGGATAACCCCAAGATATGGGGTTGTTATGAAATGCATCCTACCAGATATACTCTTCGGAGTGCAATAAATTTGCCGTAATATCTGCGTCGGAATGTCTTTCTTGGACCGCGAGCAAAGAAACAGCGGAAAGGGGCGAACGATGATCCAGAGCGATGACGACAATTTGGATACGACCATCCTCGAGGCAGTAACGCGTGACGCGGGTGTTGAATCGATGCCGGACTTGATCGATGCCTTCGCACGGGATTGTAAGCGCCGCGAACAAAGACTTTCGACGGCGCAAGCGGCACGCGATTTCGAATCGATCGAACACGAAGCGCACGCCTTGGTCAGCAGCGCCAGGACGTTCGGCGCGGTCGCACTGGCGAATCTTGCCCAAAACGTAGAATCGGCATGCCAAGAGCACCGACACGACGACGCGATCGCGGGCGCCGAGGCCCTGTTGCGCCGCGCCAGTGTCGCGCGCCAAGCCCTGCAAGAAAAACGCGATCACTATGTCGCGGCACTCAAGGGAGAGTAAGTAACCAGCGCCGGCGAGGACCTAGTGGATGAAATCTAACAGATCGACCCCATACGATCCGCATTCCCGGTTTCTCGATAGGAGAGCGCGCGCCGACGATGTGTGGGCATCGTCAAGGGCGCTCGACGCCGCGAGAAGCCGGGAATGCGGACCCGCGGGGCGGCTTACCAGGTCCGCCGGCCGCGTTGCCCGATGCTGGTGATGCGCCGGCATCACCGCGCATCGGGCGCCTAACCGGGCGAGCCTGGTAAGCCGTCGTATGGGGTCCATCTGTTAGATTTCATCCACTAGCAAGCCGTGCAGTCTTTGACCGGTATTAGCTGTCGGTGAGCGCTCGCCACGCCTGCCGTTTGCGATAGATCGTCGACGGGCTGATCTCGAGCATCGCGGCCGCCCTCGGAATATTGCCACCGGCGGCAGCCAAGGCGAATTCGATGCACTGGCGTTCCATGTTCCACAGCGGACCGAGGACCACGTCGAGCGCTTCGCCGTTCTCTCGCTGGTCGGGGTTGGTCGCGGGTATGGCGTCCGGATTATCCCGCGCCGGCGGCGATAGGGCTTTTAAGTCGGACGACAGTTTTTCCAGTCCGAGCATTTCGACAGTCACTTCGTCGCCATCGTTCAGGACGACGACATTGCGAATCAGGTTTTGTAACTCGCGAACATTGCCGGGCCACAAATAAGCCAAAAGATCCTGCGCCGCCTGATGCGAAAACTCGGCAAACCGCTTGCCCTCGGCGCGTGCATACTCGGTGAGAAAATGCTTCGCCATGGAAAGAATATCGGCGCCCCGTTCGTGCAGTGGCGGCAGCAGAATCGGAATGACGTGCAGGCGATAATAAAGATCCTCGCGGAAGCGGCCCGCCGCCACCTCGTTCCGCGGATCGCGATTGGTCGCACACACGAAACGGACATCGACGGTGGTGAGTCGGGTATCGCCGATTCGGGTAAAGGTTCCGGTTTGCACGAATCGCAAGAGTTTCGCTTGCAGGTCGAGCGGCATCTCGCAAATTTCGTCGAGAAACAGAGTGCCGCCATCGGCGGCGGCGGCGGCACCATCGCGGTCGGCCACCGCGCCGGTAAAAGCGCCCTTCACGTGGCCGAATATCTCGCTCTCGACGAGATCCTTGGGAATCGCGGCACAGTTGATGACGATCAGCGGTCGATTGCGCCGCGGACTGCCCTTATGAATCGCCTCCGCGCACAATTCCTTGCCGGTGCCGCTTTCGCCGCTCACAAACACCGTGGCATCGCTCGACGCCGCGGCATCGATAACCCGATAGACCCGCTGCATCGCCGGCGAAGAGCCGATAAATCCAAAATAATTTTGCCGCGCGAAGTCCTGGCGGTAGGTATCGACCATTTCCGTCAAATGCCGGTGATCGACGGCATTGCGCAGGGTCACGATCAGGCGTTCCGCATTAAACGGCTTGACGATGAAGTCGAAGGCGCCATCGCGCATCACCTCGACCGCGGTGGAGATTTGTCCGTCGGCGGTAATCACCACCACCGACGGACCGCCCTCGGTGGCGCGAATTCGGCGGAGAATTCCCAGCCCGTGCATGTCGGGAAGACGCAAATCCAATATGACCGCGTCGAACTGTTCGTCTTCCAATCTCTGGAGCGCGGCAGCGCCATCCGCCGCGTACACGACATTATAGGATTCGAACCTCAAATAACGCTCGTAGGTGCGAGCCAGAGGTTCAGAATCTTCGACTAATAATACGCGTCTTTCGACCGACATCGATTCGCAGCATTTCGCTTGGCGCGACGACGACATGATCGCCCGCCCTGACCATACCGCAAACTCGGTGCGGACGCCAAATATTGCCCGGCGGCATTATTTGCTCTGGATCGAACGCAGTGGATGATGACTTGCCGTCGGCGGCTTTACGCACGATCTTATTCATGTGGCGAATATGCGCGCACCAGCTCCGAACCCAGTCGAACAGCGATATGAAACCCGAGGAAGACCGGACTCAAAAAGAAGACCACGACGTATTGACGCACAACATGATTCTGCCGGTCGGTGCGATGGGCATCATCGGCGTCGTGCTGATCACGTTTCTGGTTTTCATGGCGGCCCGATGGCAGGACGGAATCGCGACCGACAGATCGCTGCGGACCGCGGTTACCATGCTCGACCAAATCCATCGCGACATGGCGCGAACGACGATCGACTATGGGCGTTTTCTGCGCCTCGAATCCGACCGCCATTGGACCTTGGATGGCGAATGGCTCGACACTCGAATTGGCCATCCGATTACCACGACGCACGGCTACGACTGGATCATCATTATCAATGGCGATGACGGTTTCGACTACGTGTACCACGATGGGAAACGGGTCGATGTCGACCCGGCCGCTGTCCTGACACCAGCGATCCGGCGCTTGATCGGATTGGCGCGGGAGCCACGAGCTGAGCCCATTCGCGCGCATAGCGGACTCGGCAAATTCCAAGGCGAGGTCCAGTTTGTCGGCGTCACCAGACTATCCGAGTCGACGCCCGCTTCTCCGGTTTTGGACGGCACCGTTCTTCTTTTGGCGACCGCGCTCGACGCACCGGCAATGGCCGGGCTTTCCTCGACGTTGGACCTACCCGATCTCAGAATTGTCGCGCCAGAAGAGGCGCCGCCATCGCACGGAATCCCGCTGATCGCGGCCGACGGAACCGCGCTCGGCGGCGTAACCTGGACTAAGGAATCGCCCGGCCAGCATGTTTTCGACAAGGCGCTGTTCCTGATTATCCTCGCCTCCCCGGCCTTGCTCGGTCTGGCGTGGGCGTTCGTGCGGCGGGCTCGCGATACCGTGCTCATCGTCATGGAACGCGAGCGCGCCTTGCACCGCGAGCGCGAACGGGCGGGACGATATCTGTCGATCGTCGGCAGCATCATAGTCGCGATCGACGCCGACGGTCGGATCGAGTTGGTTAACGATCGCGGGTGCCGCGTACTTGGCCGCCGGCGCGAAGATTTGATCGGCTGCGATTGGGTGGCCGAATTTGTCGTGGAAGAAGAGCGCGAACGCGTGGCGGCGACAATGCGGGCGCTTTTGCAGGGCGAGCGCGACGAGGTCGAGCCAACCGAGTATCAGGTGATCGCCCGCGACGGCGAGCGCCGCGCGGTCGCGTGGCAAAGCACGACGGTCTTGGATGATGCCGGGACCGTCACCGGAATTCTGAGTTCCGGCGACGATATAACCGATCGCCTGGCCATGGAGGACCGTAACCGACAGCAGGAAGCCGAGCTCGCCCATTTCTTCCGGCTTGGCACAATGGGCGAGATGGCGACCAACCTCGCGCATGAACTGAACCAGCCCCTGGCGGCGATAAAGAATTACGCGCAGGGCTGCGTCCGGCGTCTGCGGGTTGGTGGCGCGGACACCGCGGAACTCCTCGAGGCTTTGGATCAGGTCAACAAACAGGCGACGAGAGCCGGCGAGATCATTAAGCGGATTCGCGGATTCGTCGGCAAGCAGAAGCCGGCCAGCGAGGCGATCGATGTCAATGAGGCGATACTGGACGTGGTCGAAATGATGGGTTCGGACCTGCGTCGCCAGCGCACGACGATCACCCTGGAATTGGCCGACGACCTGTCGCCAACCTTGGCCGACCTGGTGCAAATCGAACAGGTCATTCTCAATCTCGTCCGGAACGGCCTCGAGGCGCTGGCGGATGCCGGGCATCACGACGGTCGCATGGTGATAAAATCCGAGCGCACGGATGACGATTCCATCATGGTCTCGGTTATCGACGACGGGCCAGGGATCGACGCCAAGGGTCTGGAAAGCTTGTTCGATCCGTTTTATACGACCAAGGAAAGTGGCCTCGGCATGGGGTTGTCGATTTCTCGTTCGATTGTCGAGGCGCATAAGGGGGCAATGTGGGTAGAATCCGTTGGCAGTCCGAGTTCCGGGGAAGCAAGTGCGAACTCGGGAACTATATTCCGGTTTACCTTGCCGATTGCCGCGGACACTACCGCGGCCTGACGTCGGAAATTGGATAGATCGCCATGACTGAAGAAAAACCGATCGTATTTGTGGTTGACGACGATGAGGTGGTGCGCGATTCACTTCGCTGGCTCATCGCCTCGATCGATCTTGCCGTGCATACCTCGGCATCCGCCACCGAATTTCTCGATTCCTACGATGACGGGCAACGCGGCTGCATGATTGTCGATGTTCGAATGCCCGGCATGAGCGGGCTCGAACTGCAACGCCAATTATCCGACCGCGGGATCAACCTGCCGGTCATCATCATCACCGGCCATGGCGATGTCGATATGGCGGTTCGCGCGATGAAGAGCGGCGCCTTCGATTTCATACAAAAGCCGTTCAACGATCAAGTCCTGCTCGACCTGATCCAACGCGCCCTCGAGCAGAACGCCAAAACGATGGATGCGGACGCCGAGCGGATGTCGATCGTGCGCCAACTCAATCAATTGACTGGGCGGGAACGCGAAGTGCTCGACGGCATCGTCGAGGGCAAATCAAATAAGGATATCGCCGCGCGCCTCGGCCTGAGCGAAAAAACCATCGAATTTCATCGCTCGAAGGTGATGCGCAAAATGGGCGCGGCATCGCTCGCCGAACTCACGCGCAAGGTGTTCACGGCGACCACCGGTGCCAAGGATGGTTGAAACTCGCTAACTATTGATTGGTTGGTGAGCGCGTGTCCGGTCGGCGCCAGATACTCCACGCCTCGGCCTCATCGACTTTGGAAAAATACGCCGGCAGCTCGTCCTCGTATATCGGGTGGAGACCAGGTTCCATACCCGACCCAAATTTGACTTTCGGCAGCACCAAAACAGTAATGTCCGAGAACATGTGCGCCGGCGACGGGTGCGAGGCTTGCGAAAAATTCCGGTCCACGCCGCTCCACGCCATGACATGTTTTGGCGGCTCGACCTGATAGTAATACGGCAGAATGTTGGTGAAGCCGAAAAAGTACGGCCGGTCGTCGGGCGTCATATGCCGGTTGAGCAGGTGAATGAGCTGCTCATTCAGTTTCCACAAGAAACAAATTTCGTTAGCCGAGCAGAATTCGATTATTTCCACCAAGCTCGACAGAGGCCCCGGATGCGCCGCCGATCCGCTATCGCCTGCGAAACGTGGCCCCGGAAGGGGGCTGAAACGAGCGCCGAATGCAGAGCCGGGAAAGACGTATGTCAGATCACAGACCGGTTGGTCGGGGTGGTCGCACATGCGGGTGCGGATCGCACTTTCATGACCCGCGCGGAAATAATGAGCGACGGTGAAAACGTCGGACAAGGTCACCAATCCGACGAGTAGGATCGCTCCCATCAGAGGCGGCACGTACGATGCCATTTTTCGCACCGGCGAATTTTTAGGATCGCGTTCCGGCTCGTTCGAAAGCGCTCTTTGCGCTAACACGATCAACGACGCGAATCCGAGCGGCAGGTAATTATTATGCGCCTGGTTCATCGCCACCGCGCCGGCGACGAGGAGACCGAGCGCGACCACCAAGTTGCTCACCTTCTCCGAGCGCTGGCTCGCGCTGAGAGTCCAGTAGAAAACCATACACAAGCCGATCAGCGCGAGGCTAAGGCGGCTGCTGGTAATATCGAGCAGCAACTTCTTGAAACGGAATGCCGTGCCCGCCCTCGCGGCATCGGAAATATCGTCGAGATAGGGCCCATTGATGCCGGTCGACCATCCGACGACGAGAACCGCCGGGAAAAGAAGCGCCGCCGCCAACAGTATGGTCTTGCGATTTTCAGGCGCGTAATGCAGCGCGACGATCCCGCCGGCCACGGAAATTACCGCGAATGTGATCTTGAGATAGATCAGCCATAACAGAAAAAACGCCAGCACACCGGCTTCGGCGGGTAGAGCACCGGCGCGTCGCGGCCGCGCCGGTTGGAGAAATAATGTCGTAATCAAGACACAAAAAATCGCGTTCCCGACGCCATTGTAGGCCGCCAGGAAGGAAAATTCGCCGGGCAGGTCGCCGGGCGCGCGCGGCGATATGGTGAGCAGAAATACCGCCAACAAGAGAATGCCGAGCAGACCACCCGAAAGCCGCCGGCCGAGCAGGAATGCCGCCCCGGCCACTAGCGGCACCGCGGCGATAATATTCGCCAGCACCGGAGTCCGCACATCGACACCGATCAGCGCGGTTGCCCAGCCCTGGACCAGCCAATACGCGGCACCGATCGGGGTCTCGAAGTCGATATGCGGCACATGGCCATAGACCCAGCGCATCGAGGTATCGAGTGGTAAGGAATAGTCGAGCTGCCAAGTGTTGAGGCTAACGGCGGCGGGCAGCAGGAGCGGAATACACGCGACCAAGAAAATCGGCGCGATCACCAATGCCCCGCGATACCGGGCGGTCACCACATCCTGCGCCGAGTTCACCATCCGCACATGGTCGAACGCAACAGCCCGACCGACGAGCGACGCCAATGCGGATTCTAGACGTGTCACGATTTTTTGGACCACCATGTTTAATCAGGTCTTCACGGGTAGGCTCGTGGGAAATGCGATCTCCCGGCCGCGGAACCGATCCAATTCCTCTGGCGTGCCGAGCGGGATCATGGCGGTCGCCGGGATCTCGCTTGCGGTGACTTGGCGGCCATCATCGATCGAAGCGTTGTACACCGGCGCAACGTAGCGTTCGGGCAGTGCATTTGGCCGATTTGCACCATAGGTGGCTTGGTATGCCGCTTCGAACAAGTGTGCCGAGGCGAACCAGTAGAGGCCTATCGACGCCAGCTCCGAAATGCGTTTCTTCTCGCGAACCTCGACGGCGTTTCCGGCCGCGTCCAGGCGGACGAAACTCCAATGATCGCCGGCCACGCGGACACACGGAATCCAACCCTCGCCGCGAATCATGTCCGGTCGCAAATGGGCCGGATCGACGTGGGTGTCGATATTGTAAATGAGCAGCGGCCTTTCGCCATCCCAGATCTCTCGGGCGCGAAGCGCGGTGGTCGCCTGGCCATCTGTCGGGTGCTGGAGAGCGACAATCTCGGGCGGCGGCGCCGCGAGACGCGCCATTTCGGCGGCGATGAAATCCCCGGCGCCGTCGTCATCGCGGACGATAAATATCGGCCGTTCGCAAACCGGGAAAAAATGCCGTAGGCTGACCATCGACCAGGCAAACAGGGTTCGGCCGCGGGCCTCGATGCGATATTTCGGCAAGTCATAACCGGCGTCGCGAAACCGCGAACCGAAGCCGGCCATGGTAATGACGATGTTCACTCGCCGGGCTCGGCACTGGTCTGCAAACGCTGGCGCGACGTCTCGATCAAGGCCTTCAGCTCAGCTTCGCTGAGGTGGAGAAATTCGTCCGGCCGCACCGCTCTGTCATCGACATAGAATCCATCTCCCCCGGGCCATGGCTTGCCGAAATGGAGTTCGTCATAGGGGATTTTCCAGCGCGCGACCCAATCGATCAGGACCGGCGCGGTATGTTTGTTGATGAGCCTGTAGCGCACCCGGTTCCTTGGACACAAGTTTGTCTCACGCGGCGGGCCTGATTGAGATCGCGGCGTGCCACGCCTGACGAGCTTGAGCGGGGCTCAGGTAGCCGTTCTTTTCGACGATCCACTGGGCATTGTAGAGT
>JAKZSU010000199.1:0-9344 GCA_047517485.1 Alphaproteobacteria bacterium | reverse complement strand
GTACGCCGTGAACTCCGCGCCACCGACCTCGGCCAACACCTTCGTGATCGCCGCCGTCAACGTCGTCTTGCCATGATCAACATGACCAATCGTCCCGACATTCACATGCGGCTTCGTGCGCTCGAATTTCGCTTTCGCCATCGTCTTGCCCGTCTGCTATTCGCCTGTTGACCAAGCCCAAAATTGTTACCCGTCGCTCACCGAAGGCAACCCCGTATCCGTTCCAAGAGTTGGAGCGGGTGATGGGAATCGAACCCACGTAACCAGCTTGGAAGGCTGGGGCTCTACCATTGAGCTACACCCGCCTGCAGGCGCCCGAAGGCACCTGCCGTCACCGTGTCGTACCGTCCTTTCGTCCCTCGCCGAAGGCTCCGTACCGCCCCCGCACCGGGTCATTGGTGGAGGGGGTAGGATTCGAACCTACGTAGACATACGTCGGCAGATTTACAGTCTGCTGCCTTTAACCACTCGGCCACCCCTCCGGGCCTGACCGCGCGCGCGTTCCCTCGCGGGTTGACACACCCGTCAAACGAATGGCCGGACTATCGACATTCGCTCCCGCTTGTCAACCTGATATGAAGGTTCGGCGAAAGGCCGCGACGGCGCTGGGTCCGTGCACCGGCCAGAGTGACGCAAGTTGTTGAAAGCGAGTGGGAAACATAGGCTTGGCTATGGCTTCATACAAGCATCGTAAGAGACGCGGCGGACAAGCCGCGCCGGGCGACGACACCGCGGCGTGGCTCTATGGCACCCACCCAGTGCGCGCCGCACTCGCCAATCCACGTCGCAAAGTGCTGCGTCTGCTGGTCGCAGCGGGTCAGGCGGCGCACTGGGCGGACGCCGATCCGGGTCCGGAAGCGGTAGATCGTGCCGCGATCGAGGCCGCGGTCGGCGCCGATACGGTTCACCAAGGCGTCGCCGCCGAAGTCGCGCCGCTCGACCAGCCTAGCCTCACCGAGCTACTCGATCACCCGGGCGAGGCGGACATTTTCGTCGTCCTCGATCAAGTGACCGATCCCCACAATGTCGGCGCGATCCTGCGTTCCGCCATCGCCTTCGGCGCGCGCGCGGTGATCACCACCGAGCGCAACGCGCCGCCCGAGTCGGGCGCGCTGGCCAAGGCCGCGGCCGGCGCCTTGGAGGTGGTGCCGCTGGTTCGGGTCACCAACCTGGCGCGAGCGTTGCGCGCGATCGCCGAATCCGGCGTGTGGATATTCGGTCTCGAAGCGACCGGAGAGCGCACCCTCGCCGAGGCCGAACCGAGCGGGCGTTGTGCACTGGTTCTCGGCGCCGAGGGCGCGGGCCTGCGGCGCTTGACCGGGGAAGCGTGCGACGAAATCGTCCGTCTGCCGATCGCCGGCGCGGTGAACAGCCTCAATGTCTCGAACGCCGCCGCGGTGGCCCTTTACGAACTGGTTCGCAAGCCCCATAAGACCAATTGAGCCGCTTCTGAAACGATTGCCGGCGTAGCTCAACTGGTAGAGCAACCGCCTTGTAAGCGGTAGGTTGCGGGTTCAATTCCTGCCGCCGGCACCACCGAATATTTGAGGGCGCGATGGCCGCCGAGACCGAACTGCCGCTGCTGCCGACCATGGGGATCGGGTCATACGCCGCGCCCGGCTGGTTTATCGCCGCCCGTCGGATGATCCGCGACGGCAAATTCGGCGAGGGCGACGTCGAGGAATTGTTCGACGACGCGACGCGAATTACCGTCGCCGATCAAATCGAGGCCGGCATCGACATCTTCACCGACGGCGAATTGCGGCGCCAACGGTTCGTCTTCGAAATGTATGATCGGATAGACGGCTTGACCCGCGTGCCGCCGCGCCGCCGGTTGGGAATACCGGGCTATGACATGGCCCCGAGCTTTGTCGCCGACCAAGTGCCGGCCGCGCCCGACGGGCTGGGCGTGGTCGCCGATTTTGTCGCCCTGAAGAAAATGCTCCCCGATCGGCGGCTCAAAATCGCCCTGCCCGGCCCGCTCACTTTCGCCGCCTCGATCCAACCCGGCGAGGCGGACCAGAGTGCGATTATGGACGCCCTGGTGGTCATGATCAGACGCGAGGTCGAGGCGTTGATCGCGGCCGGCGCGGACTATGTCCAGATCGACGAGCCGTCGTTGCCGCACCCGCCCGCCGATCTGTCACCGGAGGACGGCGCTCGCATCGTCAATCGCGTACTCGACGGTCTTGCAACCCGCCGCGCGGTGCACGTCTGCTTCGGCAATAACGCCGGACGCCCGCGCGCGGATCGCCGGTTCACCCGCCTGATGGATGCGATGAACAGCCTCGCGTGCGAACAGTTGGTTCTCGAATTCGCCAATCGGGAAATGGCCGACGTGGACTGCCTGGCGCCGCTCTCCGAAAAATTCGCCATCGCCGCCGGGGTAATCGACGTCAAGAATTGGCGCCAGGAGAGCGCCGACGACGTCGCGCGCCGGATCCGGCTCTGCCTCGCCCATGTCGCGCCGGAACGGCTGACGGTGACCGCGGATTGCGGATTCTCCGCCCTGCCGCGCTATCTTGCCCGCGCCAAGATGGGCGCAATGGTCGACGGCGCGAGGGCGGTGCGCGCGACGCTTTAGTCGGATGTCCTCGGCAAATCCGGCAGCGGGAATTCGGCCAGGGGATCGGCCAGGGGATCAGCCGGTTCTTCTTCCTCGACCGGCAGCTTGACGAGGTCGCTCATCCGGGTCGAAAGCTTCTCTATCTTGAAGTCGGGAAGCCGGAATACCCAACGATCGGTGCGCGCGACCACGTCGGCGGTTTCCGCCGCGAAATCGATCGGCTCCGGTGCCGCCGCGGCTTCCGCGTCGCTGTCGCCTTCGCCGTCCTCAGAGGCTTCCTCGGGCTCCGGCTCGGGCTCCGGCTCAGGCTCCGGCGCGACCGCCAACGCGGCGTCATAGACGACCTCGATCAACGCCCACGGGGCGTCCTCGACCTGATACAGCGCGATTTTCACCACCACGCCGTCGAAGCTCAGGAAATGCGCGCGCAAAATCGGATCGCCGGCACCGGCGACGATGTCGGGCGCGGCGACTTCGTCGAAACGCAGCACCGCGACCACCCGCGCGATACTGTCGAGCAGCCCTGTCGAGGACAATGTCGCGTCGGCGGGAATGTCAGCGAGTTCGAACACCTCATCCCCGAGCGCCGCCTTGAAAATCGTTACCGTCTCGCCGTCGGCGTGTTCGAGTGTAATCCGCCTCATCCGCTCGATCGGCAATTTCATCAGCAGCGTTTCGATCCAGGACTCGGCATCCTTGCCGACGTCGAAATGACCGCGCGCGAGCCAGGTCTGATCCTCGCCATCCCGGCGGACATAAAACAAGTCGCGGGCGCCGCGCGCGGGATTGCCGATCATCAGCGCCGCGATCGCCTGACCATCGGCATCGAGCAGGCGCACCCGCGAGCCCGCGCCCTGTTCACTCGATGGGTCGGCAAGGCCCAGCACGCCGTGACGATCGGGGTTCGCGGTTTTCGCCTCCACCGTCTTCATTTCGGCCATGCTGAGCAAGAGCTGCTTCACCAGCTCGAAGCGCGGCGGAAAGTCGGCGAGTTCGGCAACCGCCCAGTTTTCACCGTCGTGGTGGATGGTGACCGCCCGGTCGGGCAAGGTCACCTCGATCACGGTGGTGGCGTTGATCGCATCGATCAAGCCGGGAAATACGGTCTCTTCGGCGGCGATCCGCTTCACCGCGGTACCGCGCGAGGTGACGGCGACGAACGCGCCGACGACGATCACCGCGGTCACCACGACCAGGGAGATCAGAGTCTTGGACTTCATGATCGCGCTCACGCCGCCGCGATCGCGCGGCGGCGACGTTGCCGCCTGGCGATCGATACCACCACCGCGATGACGCCGATCAACAGCGGCACCAGGGCAATATTGAGAAATTTGAGCATAGTCCCCAAGCGCTCGATATCTTGGCGCAGCGCCAACTGGACGTCGCGCAGTTGTTTGCGCGTATCGATCAGCTCGTCGCGGAACACCGTCATCGCGTCCTGCTGCTCGGCGGACAGAACCAGCGCGCCGCCACCGCCTTCGGTGGTCTGGATCTCGGCCAACCTCTCTTCGACTTCCGTGACCCTCGCCTGCAGGACTTCCTCGGTCTCGCGGAACCGGTCCTCGGCCCGGCGCTGGAGATCGAGCACCACTTCGAACGGTCGTTCGGAAGTCCCGCGACTGCGCAAACCGATCAAGGCGTCCGAGCCGGCCAATACATCGATCGCATTGACCACGAACGGTCCATTGTCGGCGAGTGGCATGGCAACGGTTTGATTGAGAAATTGTTGCACCTGGACCCATTGGCGGTCGGCAAGCAAATCACTATCGGCGACCAAAATCAGTTGGATCGGCGCGGTCGACTCGGTCTGCTGCGCGACATAGCCGTCCTCGCCTTCCTCGGGCAGCGGCGCCGCCCCGTCGGCCAACGGCTGGCCGTCCGGGAACGCGGTCGATACCGGGCCGGTCAAGCGCGCCGCCATGACGTAGGTCTCGCCCGAGGCCTCGAAATCGGCCAGCAATTGCTGCGGGTTGGGCATGAACTGCACCAACATGCGCTGGATCAAATTCGCTTCCGTGGTCGATGTCATCAAGGGGATGAACTCGGTGGTCGCGTCCTCGGTCGGGCTGAGCGCGCCGACGGTCGCGACATTGACGACGCCGAGCTGGCCGGTCACCACTTCATCGCTATTGAAATTGCCGCTTTTCAGCGCCAGCCACGCGAGATAGTCGACCGCTTGCGGCTGGTCGCGGGTGCCGGCCCGCACCTTGCGCGCGGTCTGTCGGTCGCCGACGAACAGGCCCGGCGCCAGCTCGACGCCCCAGGATTTGAACAATTCGGGAAGCCACGAATTATGCAACCGCGCCGGATTCTCCGGATCGGGCACCGAAGCGGCGATTTCCGAGAACGGATCGACGAACACAATCGCCTTGCCGCCGCCGAGAACGAACTGGTCGATGGCGTAGCGGGTCGGCGGCACGAGATCCTTGGGATGGACCACCATCAGCACGTCGACGTCGGCGGGGATGACGGCGATCTCGATGCCGAGGTCGCGCACATCGAACAATTGCCCAATTTGCGACATCACCACCCAAGGCTCGGTCGGTCCGCGCTGCGGGTCATAACCGCCATTGATCGGTAGCGTGCTGATTACCCCCACAACCCGCCGCTTGGGATTGCCGAGATTGTAGAAGGCGCGAGTCAAATTGTATTCGAGCAAAGTCTCGCGCTGTTCCTGAAAGAATCCGATGACCTCGATATCGTCGGTCGTATTGGTCGCCGCCATGCCGAAATAAAGTCGATCGCCCGCTTCGTTAATCGGCGCGCCCTGGAGGCCGAACCCGACCGCCTCATCCTCGGTGTCGGAGAACGGTGCGGGGTCGATCACCTCGAGGGTAATCGCGCCATCGGCCTTGGCGGCATAGGTCTCCAACAGCTCTTGGACGCGCTGGGCATATTGGCGGATCGACGGCAAATCGGCGGCGAGCGAGGCGCTGTAGAAAAAGCGCACCGTCAGCGGCTCGGTCAGCTCGGCCAACACCTGGTGGGTGCCGTCGGACAAGGTGTAGAGACGGTTCTCGGTGAGATCGAGACGCAAGCTGCGAAACACCGTCTGGCTCAGCACATTGATCGCCAGGAACAGCACCACGGTGACCGCGACCAGCCCCCATACCGAAAGACGACGCCCACTCATCACATCGACTCCCGACGACTCTGGCAAACAGTCATGACTACGCCCCCTTGCCGTGTTCGACGGCGATAATGTTGGCGAACAGCCAGACGCCGATCAGCGAGGCAAAATATATGACATGCCGGATATCAATGACGCCTCGGGTCATGTCGGTGAAATTGCCCATGAAACTAAATGACGCGATGGTCGAGACCAGGGCCTGCGGTGCCCAGTCGCTGAAGAAGTTGATCACCATCGGCATGCCGCTGACGGTGAACAGGAAGCACACAACGACCGCGACGACAAAGGCGATGACCTGGTTCTTGGTGAGCGCCGAGATGCACGCCGATATCGCCAGAAATCCCCCGGCGAGCAGCAGGCTCGAGAGGTAGCCGGCGAAGATCACGCCATTGTCCGGGTTGCCGAGGTAATTGACGGTGATCCAGATCGGGAACGTCAAACTCAGCGCGATCGCGGTAAAGGCCCAAGCGGCGAAGAATTTCGCGAGCACCGCCTGGGTCACCGAAACCGGCAAGGTCATCAACAACTCGATTGTCCCGGAGCGCCGCTCCTCGGCCCACAAGCGCATGCCCAGGGCGGGAACCAAGAACAAATAGAGCCACGGGTGCCAGACGAAGAACGGTTGCAGATCGGCCTGGCCGCGCTCGTAAAAATCACCGAGGTAGAACGTGAAAATGCCGTTCAAAAAGAGAAATACGACGATGAAGACATAGGCGACCGGAGTCGCGAAATATCCCACCAGTTCGCGTTTGATGATCGCCAGCGCCACCTTCATCGGCCGGCTCCCTCGCTCGCGCCCTCGGGAGCCGCGGTCTCCGTGGTGATCGCGCGGAACACGTCCTCCAAACGCCCCGACTCGACGGTCAGGCGCTCGACCGTCCAATCGGTGGTCTGGAGATAGGCGCTCACCGCGGTCAACGGTGTCGCGTCGCCGGCGGGGAACAGCGTGCACTGCACGCAGCCGGTATCGATCGCTTCGACCGAAATCGTCGCCACGCCCGAAAGGCCGCTGAACGCACGCTCTACATCGCCGACCGAGGCGCCGCGCACCGCCACGGTCACCGCATTGTGATAGCGCGACCGCGCCGCGAGCTCGCCGGGGGTGCCGTCGGCGACGATGCGGCCGCGGTCGATGATGACCGCGCGGCCGCACACCGCGTCGACTTCCTCGAGGATATGGGTCGAGATGATGATCGCTTTTTCACGCGCCAATTCGTTGATGAGGAGGCGGACTTCGTGCTTCTGGTTGGGGTCGAGCCCATCAGTCGGCTCATCGAGGATCAAAACCTCGGGATCATGGAGCAGCGCCTGGGCAAGACCGACGCGCCGCTTGAAGCCCTTCGACAGGGTATCGATCGACTGATCGAGCACCGGCGCGAGCCCCAAGCGCGAAATCACCCAATCGAGGCGCTCCGCCACTTGGTTTGCGTCGACCTGGCGCACCGCGGCGACAAACCGCAGTAGCCCGATCGCGGTCATGTCGCCGTAAAGCGGCGCCCCTTCGGGGAGATAGCCGATCGCCGCCTTGGCCGCGATTTCATCGCCGAGAACATCGTGACCGCACACCGATATGCGCCCCTGGTCGGGCCGCAAAAATCCGGTAATCATCCGCATGGTGGTGGTTTTACCCGCGCCGTTCGGCCCGAGAAACCCCAGCACCTCGCCGCGCGACACGCCAAATGACACGTCATCGACCGCGGTCAACGCGCCAAAATTTTTCGATAGCTTGTCGATTTCAATCAGGGTCGACACGCCGTCCTCCCAAATATCCGGCACTTTGCCGGTCCGGGGGTTCGTTTTCCCGGCAATTGCTCGAAAATGCGCGCCGATTGGTATGAAACCCTGAGGTTAGAATCAAGTGCCGATCGCTATCGGTGACGAATTGCCGCGTTTAAGCCGCGCGGCGCGCCTTGTGAGCGCGCGGTCGCCGACGCCGGTTTTGGCGCACCGGCTTCGAACCTCTCTTGGCCGGCAAATGGCCGACCGGTTCTCCACCGGCGACGTCGAGCCGACCTTTGGTCAAGGCTTCGATATCGCGCAAATAGGCCTGTTCGCTGGGATCGCACAAGGAAATCGCCGCGCCGGATGCGCCGGCGCGCGCGGTACGGCCGATGCGATGGACATAGTCCTCGGGCACGTTGGGCAGCTCGTAATTGATCACATGGGTCACCCCATCGACGTCGATACCGCGGGCCGCGATATCGGTGGCGACCAGGACCCGCACCCGCCCGCGGCGAAACCCGTCGAGGGCACGCTGGCGCGCGCCTTGCGACTTGTTGCCGTGGATGGCCTCGGCCGCGATGCCGATCTTGTCGAGGTGATCGGCGACCCGGTTGGCACGGTGTTTGGTTCGGGTAAAAACGATGGTGCGATCAAGCGCGGGGTCGTTGAGGATCTTGGCCAGCAAGGACCGCTTATCCGCCGCCGGGACAAAAAACACGCGCTGCTCGATGCGGTCGACGAGGGTCGCCGACGGCGTCACCGCGGCGCGCACCGGATCGCGCCGAATATCGCCGGCCAGAGTGGCGATCGCGTTCGGCATTGTCGCCGAGAAGAAAAGGGTTTGGCGCTGGCGCGGCAGCGCGGCGACGATTTTTCGGATGTCATGGATAAATCCCATATCCAGCATCCGGTCGGCTTCGTCGAGGACGAAATGGTCGATGCTCGCGAGCCGCAAATGTCCTTGGTTCTTGAGATCGAGAAGGCGGCCGGGCGTGGCGACCACGATGTCGACGCCGCGGCGCAGCGCATCGACCTGCGGCTTTTGGCCGACACCGCCATAGATCACCACCAGGCGCAGCGACAGATGGCGACCGTAGGTCCGCAACGCCTCGCCGATCTGAATCGCCAGCTCGCGGGTCGGCGCGAGGATCAGCGCCCGCGCGTCGCGGCCCTTGTCGCGCCGTGGATGGGCTGAGAGGGTCTGCAATATCGGCAGGCCGAACGCCGCCGTCTTGCCGGTCCCGGTCTGGGCGATACCGAGCAGGTCCTTGCCGGCCAACACGGTCGGAATGGCCTGGACTTGAATCGGCGTCGGGTGTTGGTAGTTCTGCGCGCGAAGCGCGCGCAACAGGGGCTCATCAAGGCCAAGCCCCGAAAATTCGTTTTGGTTCACGTAGGTACTTTCTCTTGGGTTGAGATCCGTGGCCGGCGACCCAGCGCCGACCCGTCCCGTCACCATCCGCCGGTCAAGGCGGAGACGGGAGAATCATTAAAATTGCTCTCGGGATTTTGCGCGCCGCCGTTATGCGGGAGGCGCATTTTTCGACCAGGAGACAAATTGAGGCCCTCACATGGCCGCTGAGAGTTCGAATGTCAACCTTTGTCGCCTATCGATGGCCGTGCAATCCCGCGGCGCCGGTCGCCTAAGACAGCCGGCCCACCAAGCAATACGGACCGATTGCGGATCGAGCGGAACAGCGAATAATCATCGAACGTCCGGGCGCGGCTGATCTTACGGTTTTACGTATACTGGGTATCCACTTCGCTCTCGTATCCCCTACATTTTGAGAACGGCGGTGACAAATTAGTCCACGGAAGCGGCGGGATTTCCCAGCCGCGGGCGGAGTAAAACTCAGCCACCTGTAGCCTTCGATCTTTTTTGAGATGGAAGGCGGGAGGATGTACACCGTGGACCTATATCTGCGC
>JAKZSU010000198.1:0-13305 GCA_047517485.1 Alphaproteobacteria bacterium | reverse complement strand
GAGCGGCCTTCGGTGGCCCGAGGTGGCTTTCCGGGTGCGTTGCGCCGCTTGCCCGATGGCACCGCATCGCGCGGCGCGTCGCGCCTGCCCGGAAAACCACCTCGGGCCATCAAATGGGTCATTAATATCCACCCTTGGTATTATCTTTCCCCGCGCGCCGGCGATTGGGTGTTCGCGCTCCTCGCCATCGGCTTGGTCCCGCTGTTTCTCGAAACCTTCGTAATCTGGCAATGGCTGCAACCGATCTTGCCGCCGCCGGCACTCGAATGGCTCCCCATCGGCCTGGCGGCCGGATTGGCGGTCGGCGTGCTCGCCTGGTCGGTTTCCGTGGTCGGGCGCGGCCTGGTCACGGATAGCCCGTGGCGAAGGTTGGCCTGGCTAGTGGTCGGTCTCGCGAGCGCCGTCGCCGCTCTCCAACTCACCGACCCGGATTTTCCCGCCAAGAAGGTGCACCTCTTTCAGTATGCCCTGCTCGCCCTCATTGTTCGCCGCGCCTACGGCACCAGGGTGAGCGGGCTCACGCTGACGGTCGCGAGCATCATCACCGCGGGCGTGCTCGGCGTTCATGACGAACTGCTGCAAGGCCTGCACCCGCAACGCCAGTTCGGCGTGGTCGATATTCTGGTCAATGCCCTGTCGGCGGCCGCCGGGGCGTGCGCCGCGACTGCCGCCGCGCGCTCCGTGGTGACGCTGCGGCGGACGGTGGACGCAGCGCTGGTGCTTTCTGTCGCCGCGTCGCTCGGCGGTGTCGCGATCCTGGTCGCGAGTCTGAGCATTGACCCCACGGCGCCGATTCTCATTGCCTCGTTTGCCGGCGCGATATGTTGGACCGTACTGACCCGGACAGGGGTCTTGCGCCGCCTCACCGCATTTGTCGCGGTGGTGATAGGTCTCAGCGCCTTGACGGTGGTGGCGCCGCTGGCCGCGCGCATGTTCGAAATTCCCTTCGGATGACCTACGACTCACCGCGATATAGGTAGCGTACCGCGGCGATCTGAATATCGCGAACGCCAACCGCCAAGCCGATCAGGATCAGGCTTTCCCCGAACAGTCTCAATCCGACATGCCAGGCAGTGGCGACATCGGACGGCGCGATCGGCGCGGAGCCGCCAGCGGTCAGAACGGCGGGCGGGCCAAATTCCGCCGCCAGCAACACCCCGACGGCAAGACACAACCAGACCAACGCGCCGCGCGATCGCGCCGGAAACAGCGTCGTGGCGCCACCGATCAACAGGCCAAAGAGTCCCAGCCGACCAACCGCGACGGCGACCGACGGCGCGATGCCCGGGCCCAAGAGCGTCGGGATCACGCTGGCGGCCCAGATCTCGTAGCCTCGCGTGGCATGGGCAACGGCGAGAAAGCTGGCGACGAAGGCACCGAATCGCCAATATCGATCCGGCGTTTGATCGCCCGCATAACTGTAAACCATCAGGACACAGAACGCGGCGATCGCCGCCAACTTCGCCAACTCATAGGTCCAAGGCAAGTTCGCCGACACCGCCAAATCGAGGCTCGCCAGACGTCCGGTCATCGTCAACGCCCGTACCTCGGGCATCGTGGTCGCCAGAAACGCGGCGATGAATACGATGTCGAGACCGACCAATGCCATGGCAAGACGTCGCACGCGGCGCTTGGTCAGATGCAACGGCACGCGCGCAATTCGGTGCATCGGGCGCACCTCTATCTCGCTCCTGCCTTTCGCTGTCGATTCCGACATCACCACTTACGAGTTAGTTTTCAGGGGCGGATCGGATCTGATCCGCGAGTGCGGGATCGACTGGCATCAGGCGCTCGATTCCGGCCTCCAAGGCGTTGCGCATGCGATTGAAACCTTCTCTGGCGGTCGTCGCCTCGCCCATCATCACCGCGCCCGAAAACCACAACCCGACCGCGGAATCGCGGTTGCGGGCGAGCAGCCACGCGGCGACGGACTCCTCATGGCCTTCGGCAAACGCCCAATTCAGATACGCGGCCGCCAAATCGCTCCGCGACGGCGCCCGCTCAAGGTACCAGCGCAGACGGTCATCCCATACCGATAATCGTTCGTCCCGGATGCCTGAGAGAGCGGGGTCGTCGAGCACGCTGGCCAACTCCGCGGTCACCAGCAAATTGGCATTGGCCAATCGCAGGCTCGCGCGATCTCCGAGTTGGGTCTCCACGGCGCAGATGTAGTCCGCCATACGCGCGGCGTCAGCCGCCGTGATCGCGCCGCCCGCCGCGCGCCTGTTGAACAGATCGGCGGCGAAACTGCGATAAAGCGTGGCGAGGTGGACGCCGCCCCGGCCAAGATCATCACCCATGTCCTGGCAGTCCGAAGGCCGGGTCTTGGCAAGCGCCGTGGTGTCGCGGTTGTCACGCGCCTCGCGCGCCATGGTCATGCCGACGCTTATGGTGGCGGTCGCGGTGGCGGCCAGCATCACCGCGACAAGCGACAGTGCGACCGCAGGCCAGCGACGCGCCGACAAAAGTCCGGGGACGCGCCCAGTCGGGCCGGCTAGTGATCCGAAAGCGAGCGCGATGAGAGCGACCGCGCCGGCGTCCGGCGCCCACACCGCGAGAAAGCTCGCGGCCACGATCGCCAAGGACCCGCCAAGAACGATATGCCTTCGCCGACAGAACAGCGGCAGCGCGGCGACCATCGCCCAGGTCAATGCCATCGCCACAAGCCCCCCGGAGAGCAACGCCTCGACAAGAAAATTGTGGCTTTGGAAATGAATTTGGCCGCGCGCGGCATCCCATTCGGGGCCGCTTCCGCCGGCGCCAACCACGTCGAATTCGCCGACCGGAAGATACGCGAGTTGGCTTTCGGCGTAGGTCCCCCAGCCATTGCCCCAAATCAAATCGAAGGGATTGTGAATCAGCGCCTCGCGCGCCACGGTGAGATGCAGATCGCGCGACCACAGGCTGGCTTCGTTCGCGGCCAGGTCGCTGAAAACGATGACCGCCGTGACCATCACCGGTGCGATGAGCGCCAACAGCGCGATCACCGGCCGCGCCGCGCGGGAAACATACTTGGTTAGCCACCAACAAGCAGCGGCGAGGAAGGGCGCGGTCGCCGCCAGCAAGATGGCGGTTCGGTTCCCCGAGATGACAATCACCAAAACGGCGAACCCGAGCACCGCGACGACCGGCATGCCGCGGTGCCGCGCGATCACCGCGAGCAGGACGGCGGCGCCGAAGATGCCGTAAAAAGCAAGACTGTCATAAAACAGGAACGGCGCCAGAAACCAGTCCTTGTCGGTATGCACCATGGTCGCCGTCACAGCGGCGGTCGATAGGCCGCAGGCCCAGGCGAGCAACTGTCTGGTGCGCCGCTCCTTGACCGCGACCATGGCGCCGGCGACCAATATCGCAAGATCCAAATGCCAGGCGATTCCCTGGCCGAATTCCGGTGTGCCGAACCAGGACATCATCGGCACGGCGGCCATGCCGGCGGTTGCCAAGCCCCAGAGTGCGAGAGCAGCCGGCAGCAAAACGAACGGATGCCAGAGCGCGCGTGTCGCGGTCCGGTCACCGCCCGCGACCGCCATCGCCAAGCCGATGGCGGTCAGCGCGGCGACCCCGTGTAGGGCGGCGATGACCGGCTCGCTCTTGTACCAAATACCGGTATGAAACGGCGGTAACGACGCGAAGATCACGAACGGCGCGACCAGGACTCCGCCGCGTATCAGCCCTCGCCCGATTTGCCGTACCGGCCAGTCGCCCACTTCATTTCCGCCGCACTAGAGCATTTTCCGATCTAATGGGGTCGGTTTGACCGCGCCCCCGCGGCCTCCGGTGGGACACCTTGCCATTTCGAGGGCGTTGCGACGCTCGGACGATGCGCCGCATCGCCCGTCGCGCCGCGCCACCTCGAAATGACGATTTGTCCCATCAAACCGATCCCATTAGGTCGGAAATTGCTCTAACGGCGGACCGCCGGTACCCGGACTCCAGCCCTTGGGCGGCGGGTTCGCGCCAGGCGCGCGCGCAACCAGACGCGCGGCGCGAGCAACACGAAGCGGGTCGAAACCAGCAACGATACCAGGGCCATGAAACTGGACGGGTAATAGGCGGTGAAATGTTTGCGCATGAAATGGATGAGCGAGCGATGTTTTTCGTAAGCCACGCGAATCGGGATCAACGCGGTACAGACACCCTTGGTGTGCTCCACCGTCGCGCCGGGAACAAAAGCACCTGCCATCCCGCCTGATCGAATCGCAGGCACCAGTCGAGGTCCTCGAAATGCATGAAGTAGTCGCCGTCGAGGAGGCCGACTTCGGCCACCGCCTCGCGTTTAGCCATCATGCAGGCGCCGGATACCGCCTGTACCGTAATCGGGTGCTTGGGAAGCGCTTCCAAATGACGATTGAAACCGCGAAACCGGGGGTGATTCGGCATCAGCCTATGAAGCTGAAGAACCTCGCAAAAGATCCGCCACGGATTGGGGATATCGCGCCTCGCGCCGCGCTGCTCGCCGCCATTGGGATTGATCAGCCGGGCCCCGGCGATCCCGGCACGTCCCTCGTCCAGGATCGCGTCGCGCATGGCGGCCAAGGCGCCCGGCAACAGCCGACAATCCGGGTTCAACAGCAACACCAGGTCGCCGCCGCCGGTCTGCAATCCGATATTGCACGCTTGAGCGAAACCGACATTGCGGTCGAGCGCGACAATTTTGAGATCCAGGCAAGCGCTATAGTCGGCCTCGATCTCGGCGAGGCCGGGATTGGTCGAATCATTGTCGATCACCACGACCTCGATCGCGTCGTTGCCGACATCCTGGGTTACCACGCTGTCGAGCGCCGCGCGCAGAAACGGCCCGGCGTTGAAATTCACGATCACGATCGAGACAAGCACCGAATCGCGCGGTGCTTCATTCAGTTCGGCTTCGCTTTCGGGTAATCGGGTCAAGGTCGGGCCGTACCGATGCGGGACATGGCGCCAAGCGAGAAAATGCGTCTCCAGAGTCCCGCCTGACCGAATGCTATAAACTACCACCCAATCGTGACGAGGACCATGACTTCGGAGCACAACTCTTTGTTCGGCGACGCGCGGAACGGATCTCATTTGGACGCGCGGACGGCGTTTCGCCTGACCTGGGCCTCGCTGCGCGCCCGCTACCGCCTGCGCCGGTCCGCCGGCGTGGTGTTCTTGGCCGGCGCGGTGCTCGATCCGTTCATTTACGCGGCGATCATTTATCTGGTGATCGCGGGAATTTTCGAACGCACCGGCTTCGACCGATTCTATTTCCTCGTCCTCGGCCTGATCTCGTTTCGATGGACCATAAGCTGTGTCCTCGACGGCACCAATTTCATCGCCCTGCGAGCCCGCTTTGCCGAAGTCTCGCGACACCCGGTCGCCGTCGCGTTGATAGTCGTCACCGGGCCGCCGACGATCATCATGGCCTTGTCGCTGGCGGTCGCGATCGGCGTCGCTCATTTCGGTGCCGGCGCGGGGTTTTCCTTGGCGGCATGGCCGTGGGTGGTGCCGGTCCTTGTCGAGCAAGGGCTGTGGAACCTCGTGCTCGTCCTCGCGGTATCCCGGGTGTCGCGGTGGGCGTCGGAACGCCTGTTCATGGTCGTCGCCGGACTGTTGTGGCTGCTCTCGCCGACGCTCTACAAATTCGGCGATATCCCGGCCGCCGCGAGCGCCATCTTCACCACCTACAATCCGGTTTCCCATGTCCTCGCCGGCTATCACAACGCCTTATGGTTCGGCCTTCCGATCAGCCTCCGGGTCCTGCCCTTGGCGGGCCTGTTGGGTGTCGTGCTGTTGATTTTTCTCAGTCGGCGGCGGCCGGCATCGCCGCTTACCGCGGCGGTTGATCTGGCGGCGCTGCCCGATTCCGCCGCGCCGGTCCTGGTGGTAATCGATCCGGCTGGCGGTTCCGGCGCGGCGCACCATATCGTCGGCGCCCCTGGTCGACCGAAGCGCCCTTGGCTGCGTCGTATCAAAGGCCTGACCGGTCGCGATGTCGCGCGGTTCATGGTGCAGGCGCGCGGCGCCGACGATTGGGCCGGCGAGCTGTCGCGGATCGCTGAAATCAGTAAACTCGGTCGCCTGTTCGACGATCGTATTTCGCTTTATCCGGACCGGGCGCTGGCGCAACTTGCCTTTGCGATGGCGATTGCCGACAACCACCAGCCGCTCGTCCTCGACGGCATTCTCGACAATGCCGACCGTGTCTTCGTGGCCGAGGCATGGCAGCGGCTCGTCGAAATCGCCGGCGATGGCCGGCCTATGGTGGTCGTGACATACACATTGCTTGCCTTGCCACCCACCGCGCGGGGGGCTTTGTCGCCCTATCCGATGGCCGGTCGATCCGCACCGGGAGCCTCGACACCGATCTGGCCGCGTTCTACGATCAGGTGATGGCCGACGGCGCCTTTCCGCGCGATGAGTTCTGACGTCCAGCTGACGGTCTTGCTCACCGGCGCCACCGGCCAGACCGGTCGCGCCGTGCTCGACCATTTGCTCGCCGCCGGTTCGCCGGTGGTGGCATTGCGCCATCGGTCGCGGCTGTCGATCGAAAATGACCGGCTTCGTTGGGTGGATGGCGATCTCGTGGGTTCGGCGCCGGCCTTTTCCGGGATCCAAGCCGGACGGATGATACACACCACCGGCCTCTGGTTACTGCCCGATCGATTGGCCGAGGTCCGCGCCGCCGGAGTCACCCGCCTAGTGGCCTTCGGGTCGACTTCGGTGATCGGCAAGCGCGACAGCGACAGCGGCTATGAACGTCGTCAGCGCGACGCTCTCGAAAATGCCGAGGCGCGCATCCGCGTCGAAGCCGAGAGACTCGGAATCGATTGGACGATATTGCGCCCGACATTGACCTATGGCGCGGGATCCGATCCCAATGTCAGCGCGGCGGCGCGCTTTATCGCGCGCTTCGGGTTCTATCCGGTCGCCGGCGCCGCCGATGGTGGACGCCAACCGGTCCATGTGGCGGACCTGGCGGCGGCCGCCGTCCGCGCCCTGACCACGCCCGCCGCCGCCGGGCGCGTTTACGACCTGGCCGACGGCGAGACCTTGGCCTATCGCGAAATGATCGGGCGGATATTCGACGCCCTCGAACGCCCTCGGCGCTTGGTGCGGGTTCCGTGTCTGGCGGCTATGGCCGGTCTCTGGGGACGAGTGTCGGGCAATCCGGTGCTCACCGCCGATGTGGTGCGCCGCATGAGCGCCGATCTGCTGTTCGACGACAGCGCGGCGCGCCAAGACCTCGGCTACGCACCGCGGCGCTTTTTGTCCGCCGGGCGCCAAGATCTCGGCCTATAGCATCACCTATACCAAACCGCGATGAGCAAGACTCATCGCGGTTTGTAGGCCGTTCAAGCGCCACGCAGGCTTGCCTCGCATAAGCTCGGTCGCGCGGTCGCGCTTGCCGCCCTGCAATGAGTTTCACTCAATGCAGGGCGGTATTGGCGGCGATCTGTTTGCCCATTTCGTCGATCGCGGCGACCAGGGCCGTGCGCATGCCCGGCTCGGACGCCGCGTGGCCGGCATCGGCGACAATCCGCAAATCGCAATTGCCCCATGCCCGGACCAGACGCGCGGCATTGGCCGGAGGGCACAGCAGGTCATAGCGACCCTGGGTGATGATTCCGGGAATATCCTTCAGCCGGCCGGCATCGCGCACCAATTGATCGGGTTCGAGAAAACAGTCCTGGCTGACATAGTGCCACTCGACATAGGGCGTGTTCGGAACCCGGTTCGCCGATCCCGCTTCTTCGTCGAAGAGCGAGTCGGGAAAGGTTGGGTCTGGCGACCGCAGTTCCGACAGGGCCTGTTCGTAGGCGCCCCAAACCCGCGCCGCCGGCACGTGGATTCGCGCGTCCGGGTCGGTCAAGCGAGCACCGTAGGCAGCCACCGGTTGGGCGCGTTCGTCTTCCGGCAGAAGGGACAGGAACTTTTCCCACAACTCCGGCCGGAAGGTTTGCGCGGCGCCGGTGAACGCCCACTCCACTTCCTGCTTGGTGCCGAGGAAGACCGCCCGCATCACCATCCCCAGCACTCGTTCGGGGTAGCGCTCGGCGTACGCCAAAGCCAGAGTCGATCCCCATGATCCGCCGACCACCATCCAAGCATCGATTTCGAGCTCGTTTCGAATCCGCTCGATATCGTCGACCAAGTGCCATGTGGTGTTGTCGGTCAGGCTCAATTTCGGCGTGCTCAAACCGGCGCCGCGCTGATCGAACAGGACGGCGCGAAAACGGGTCGGGTCGAACAGGCGTGCGTGCGCGCGTTGACAGCCGCTTCCCGGACCGCCGTGCAGGAATAGCGCCGCCACGCCGTCGGCGCGACCGAATTGCTCGAGGTACAGGGTGTGGTGCGAATCGACCGCGATCTTGCGCCGGTCGAACGGTTCCACCGCCGGATGAAGATCCTCGCCCTTAGATAACATGAATTATCACCTATGCCGTTCCGTCGGATGAAAATTGCAGGGTTGCGAGCCGGGCGTAAAGCCCGCCTTCCGCCATCAGGCTCTCGTGCCGGCCGGTGGCGACGATACGGCCGCCGTCGAGCACCACGATGCGATCGACATTTTGCACCGTCGCCAGGCGATGCGCGATGACCAGGGTGGTGCGGTCGGCCATCAGCCGCTCCAGGGCTGCTTGCACCAATCGCTCGCTTTCCGAGTCGAGCGCGCTGGTGGCCTCGTCGAGCAACAGCACCGCCGGGTCGCGCAGAATGGCCCGCGCGATGGCGATTCGCTGACGCTGGCCGCCGGACAACCGCACCCCCTTTTCGCCAAGGAAGGTCGAGAATCCTTCCGGTGTCTCGTCGAGAAAATCCGCCGCCGCGGCCGCCACCGCCGCCGCCCGCACATCCTCGTCGCTCGCCCCCGGTCGGCCGTAGCGAATATTGTCCCACGCATCGGCGGCGAAAATCACCGGCTCCTGGGAGACCACCGCCAGTCGCGATCGAATGGCTTGGGGATCGGCGTCGCGCAAGTCGACGCCGTCGAGGCGAAGGGTGCCAGCTTGCGGATCGTAGAACCGCAGCAGCAGCTGAAACAGCGTGGTCTTGCCGGCGCCCGATGGTCCGACCAAGGCGACACGCTCGCCCGGCTCTACATGCAAAGTGATGGCTTCCAGCGACGCCGCGTCGGGCCGCGTCGGGTAATGAAAGGTCACCGCGGCGAAGTCGATCTCGCCGCGGGCCGGCGACGGGAGTTCGACCGGATCCGCCGGCGGCGATACGTCGGGCACGATCGCCAGGATTTCCAGCAACCGC
Organism: Alphaproteobacteria bacterium; assembly: GCA_047517485.1. Lineage (GTDB taxonomy): Bacteria > Pseudomonadota > Alphaproteobacteria > UBA7887 > UBA7887 > JAKZSU01. The sequence continues at coordinate 4,086 of JAKZSU010000198.1, read as the reverse complement.
TCGGTCGCCCCGGCGGCGCGTTGCAAATCGCCATAGACCTCGCTGATCGCGCCGACCGCGCCGGCGACGATCACCGCGAAGAAGACGAATTGGGAAAGCTCGCCACCGGAGATTTCACTGATCAACACATCGCGCCCGCCGACCCACAGCACCAGGGTGACCGCGCTGAACACGCTGATCATCACCAGCGCGGTCAACATCGCCCGTGCCCGCACCCGGCGCACCGCGACCGAGAATGCGTCGTCGACCCGATCGCCGAAGCGCGCGCGGTCGATGGTCTCGTGGGTAAACGCCTGCACCGTGCGGATCGCGTTCACCGATTCCTCGACGTGGCTGCCGACATCGGCGATGCGGTCCTGGGTCGCGCGCGACAGCCGTCGCACCCGGCGCCCGAATACGATAATCGGCAACACCACCAAAGGCACCAGAACGAACACAATGGCGGTCAGTTTCACGCTGGTGACCGCCAGCATCACCGTGCCGCCGACGAACATCAGCACGTTGCGCAAGGCGACCGACGCGCTCGAGCCCACCACCACCTGGAGCAAGGTGGTGTCGGTGGTCAGGCGGGTGAGAATTTCTCCGGTCTTGGTGGTCTCGAAAAAACTCGGCGACAGACCGACCACATGGTCATATACGTCGCGGCGGATATCGGCGACCACGCGCTCGCCGATCCACGAAACGAGATAGAAACGGGCATAGGTTGCCGCCGCGAGCACCAGAACCACGCCGAGAAGCGCCAGCAGCGCGCCGTCGAGCAAGGCCGGGTCGCCGGCGGCGAAGCCCTCGTCGACGAGATATCGCAAGCCGACGCCGAGCGACAGAACCGTCGCCGCGGCGACGGTCAAGGCGAGGATCGCGCCGAGGATACGCCAATGATACGGCGTTAAATAGCGGCCAAGTCGGCGCAGATGGCCGAAATCCCGGCTCGCGGGCCGGTCGCTCGCGCGCGCGTCACCGACGTTCATGTATGTCCGCGCTCACTCTCGGAAGGCTCCAGCCCGCTCGGCTGTCCGGCGGCCGACGATATTTCCTCGGCGAGCAGGTTTATGAGTTCGGCGCCCGATCGACTATTTATCCAGGCCTCGCGGTCCCGGTCATAGTCGAAATGCCCGGCGCCGCTGACCGGCGAGGAGACCCAAATCTGTTGCATCGGCGCCTGCTTGTTGACCACATACTGGCCGCCATCGTCGATTTCGATGGTCAACACGCCATCTTGCAAGTCGATATCCATCACATCGCCGACCGCCGCGTCGAGCCGCTCCATCATATCGGCGAGGGTGGCGTTGGCGAGCGACAGGAAACCGGCTTCGTCCATAATTCGTTCCTTGTAATCGGGGTCCGTGCGCGGCGATCCTACAGCGACCTGAACGCCACGGCGATCCTATCGTTCACAACCCTTGTGTCGGAGCCCCGGTTTCGCTATATAGCCGGGCTCGCGCGAAGGAGACCGGCGGAATGAAAAAAGACATCCATCCCGATTACCATGACATCACCGTGGTAAGGACTGACGGGACCGAGTTCACCACCCGCACCACGTGGGGCAAGGAGGGGGACACGCTCAAGCTCGATGTCGATCCGATCAGCCATCCGGCGTGGACTGGTGGCGCGCAGCGCCTGGTCGACACCGAAGGCCAGGTCGCGCGCTTCAACAAGCGTTTCGCCGGGTTCGGGCTGGGCAAAAAATAGCCGCCGCGCCGGCGCGCCAACCCGCGGCGGATAAACCAATCAGAAGAAGCCCTTGAGGGTATCGAGCGTGTCGTCCGGCTGCTCGACCATCATCATGTGGCCGGCGTCCGCAATCACCGTCATGCTCGCGTTCGGGATAACCTCCAACAACGGTTTGGCGGCGCGCACCGGGGTCATGCGGTCGTCCGCGCCGGAGACGATCAGAGTCGGACAGGTGATCTTGGCGGCGGACGCGAGACCGTCCCGATAGGCTTTGCAGGCGCTGAAGTCGGTGTGCATCGCGCCGTCGCGCGCACGCGCCAGCAAGCTCAGCCCGCCACCGGTCATCCATAGACCCGGCGCGCGCATGCCGCCGATCTGTGCGCGCCGGCCGTAGGCAAAGGCGACGATCATGCGTCCGGCCAGAGCGGGATCGTCGCGGGTGGCGTCGAGCAGCGCATCATTGACCGGCATCACCGGACTGGTGCCGACCAACGCCAACTTGGTCGCCCGCGCGGGCTGGCGCGCCGCCGCTTCGAGGCCGACCAACGCGCCCATGCTATGGCCGACCAGGGCGGCGCGTTCAACCGCCAGCGTGTCGAGCAGCGCCCATACCCACTCCGCCATCGCGCCGATCGAGCCGAGCGGCGGGCCGTCCGATTTGCCGTGTCCCGGCAAATCCACTGCCAGCACGCCATACCCGTTGTAAGCGAAATAGCGCGTTTGCAGCGCCCACACCGTATGGTCCATGCTGGCGCCATGCAGAAATACGATGGTCGGCAAGGCGGAATCGAACGCGACGCCGCCGGTCGCCGCGTGGACGATCTTCTTTTTCTTCTTCGGCTTCGAGACCGTAATATCCATTATCCACCCTTGGTATTAGGCCTTTTGCGACGCACGCAGCGCCTGTTTCAGGTCGTCGATCAGGTCGTCCGGGTCTTCCAGCCCGATCGACAGCCGGACCAATTCCTCGCCTACCCCGGCCGCCTTGAGTTCGCCGGCGCTCATTTGTTGATGGGTGGTGCTCGCCGGGTGGATCACCAGCGACTTGGCGTCGCCGACATTGGCGAGGTGCGAGAACAGGCCAAGACGGTCGATGAATGTGCTTCCCGCGTCGCGTCCGCCCTTGATACCGAAGGAAAAAATCGCGCCGCATCCGTCCGGCAGGAGACGTTTGGCCAGCTCATAGTCGGGATGGTCCTCGAGTTCGGGATAGGTGACCCATTCGACCGCGTCGCTGGCGACCAGGAAATTCACCACTTTTCGCGTATTCTCGACGTGGCGCCGCATCCGTACCGCCAGGGTCTCGACCCCGAGCAGAATGTAAAAAGCGTTTTGCGGGCTCATGCAGCAGCCGAAGTCGCGCAGGCCCTCGGCGCGGGCACGCATGATCATCGCCGCCGGTCCGAACTCTTCGGCGAAATCGAGCCCGTGATAACCGTCATAGGGCTCGGTCAGCGTGGGGAATTTGCCCGATGCCTCCCAGTCGAACGTGCCGCTGTCGACCAGCGCGCCGCCGATCGCCACGCCGTGGCCGCCGAGGAACTTGGTCGCCGAATGCAACACGATGCTGGTGCCGAACTCGGCCGGGCGACACAGGGAAGGGGTGGCGAACGTGTTGTCGATCATCAGCGGAATGCGCGCCTTATCGGCGATCTCGGCGAGCGCCGGCAGGTCGATCACCTCGAGTCCCGGATTGCCCAATGTCTCGCCGAACAGCAAGCGCGTCTCCGGCCGGATCGCCTTCTTAAAGGCCCCCGGCTTGCGCGGATTGACAAAGGTCGTGGTAATCCCGAACCGCGGCAACGTGTGCGCCATCATGTTGTAGCTGCCGCCATAGATCGACTTGGACGCGACAATATGGCTGCCCGCACCCATCAGGGTCGCCACCGCGAGATGCAGCGCGGCCTGCCCGCTGGCGGCACAAATGCCGCCGACGCCGCCCTCGAGCGCGCTTAAGCGCTCCTCGAGCACCGCCACGGTGGGATTGCTGATCCGCGAATACAGATGCCCGGCGCGTTCGAGATTGAACAGCGATGCCGCCGTCTCGGTGTCGGGAAAGACGAAGGACGTGGTTTGATAGATCGGTACCGCGCGGGCGCCGAATTCGATATCCGGATGCTGGCCGGCGTGCAGCGACAAAGTATCCGGCTTGAGGAATTTTGGCTCTGTCATGACGATCCCCTGGGATCGCTGAGCCTACAGGCGGCCTCGATCAGGGTCCAGCCGTTCCGCCGTGTGAGGTTTCACGACAACAGCCGCCGCAAAAACAAAGGGGCTGACCTGCGCCCCAAGGCCCCCGCATTCATAAGGAGAGTCCTGTTTCTGCATAGCGCATTGTTGATGGGTTGGCACGCGCGCCGTGCGTGGAGCCCTCAAGTCGCTCAAGCGCGCGGCGCGCATTTGCGGGCGTGTCTC